>CALQSQ010000030.1 GCA_943333275.1 Akkermansia muciniphila | reverse complement strand
TGAGTTCGCCCAGAATTGATACGCTGGCAACCTTCCAAGGAGCCTTGACTCCAATGGATTGGCCATAAAATTCTTCGATCGAGAGTGAGTCCATCCCTCACCCTTGGCTCCATCCACCTTAAAGTCTCCCCACCAATTCCCGTAGCGCCTAGTTTGGAAATGGATCCCGTGCGGAAAACGCTGTCAAATTTCGCTTCCCCATAACCCACGGAGTATATGAGGTTCTGACAATCGGTCAGCGCCATGGCGATGCCGCCGATCCGGTATTCCTCCATTTCCGCCTTAACGGCGGCGTTCAATTGTGCAAAGGCTGGGGAGTAATCGGGTGCGGCGCTCATGAGCGTGCTGAAGGATATCAAAAGTGTGGCGAGGTGGAGGACCGGCGACTTGGAAAGCATCCCCGAGAATAGCATGCGATCGGTGCGAACGTCACGTCCTCTTTCCAGGGTGCGGACCTGAACCTTAAATAGGGCCTTGGACATTGGTAAAGTGCGTTTATATTCGGGCCATGATTGAAATGAACTTTCTGCTGAATGGAGTCCGCGGTGCCACGACATTCCTGATTGCGGTCAGTCGGTCGGGGGCTATTTTCCTTTTCCTGCGGAGCCGATGAACGAAAACACCGACGATGACGACATCACGGTGGTGAGCCAACCGCTGGCGGGAATCGAACATCAGGGCAGCCTGATCGGTCCGTATAAGCTGCTCCAGCAGATTGGCGAGGGCGGATTTGGCACAGTCTGGATGGCGGAGCAGCAGCAGCCGATCCGCCGAAGAGTCGCGCTGAAAATTATCAAGGCCGGGATGGACACCAGAGAGGTGGTGGGCAGGTTTGAACAGGAGCGGCAGGCGCTCGCGATGATGGATCATCCCAACATTGCCCAGGTCTATGATGCGGGTTGCACGGAAAGCGGTCGTCCGTTTTTTGTCATGGAACTGGTGAAGGGGGTGCCGATCACGCAATTCTGTGACGAGCAAAAACTGGGAACCCGCGAACGTCTGCTGCTCTTTGCCGATGTGTGTTCAGCCATCAATCACGCGCACCAGAAGGGCATCATCCACCGCGATATCAAACCCTCGAATGTCATGGTTACGCTCCACGGCATGAAGGCCGTGCCCAAGGTCATCGATTTCGGTATCGCCAAAGCCACCCAAAACCGGCTTACAGACAAAACGCTTTTCACCCGGTTCGAACAGTTCATTGGAACCCCGGTTTACATGAGCCCGGAGCAGGCGGCGCTCAGTGGATTGGACATTGATACCCGGAGCGACATTTATGCGCTGGGTATTCTCCTGTATGAACTGCTGACCGGCCGCCCGCCATTCGATGCCCAGTCGCTGGTCTCGGCTGGATACGATGAGATGCGCAGGATCATTCGCGAGGTTGAGCCGCCCAGGCCCTCGTCGCGACTCAGCACGGTCGCGGGTGACGAGCGCACGACGATTGCGGCGGCGCGGCACGTGCAGCCGGACAAGCTGCGTCATCTGGTGGAACCGGATCTGGACTGGATCGTCATGAAGGCCATCGACAAGGATCGCTCGCGCCGTTACGAAACGGCCAATGCCTTCGCGCTGGATATCCAACATTTCCTCGCCGACGAAACCGTCAGCGCCACTCCTCCGGGTGCCGGACATCGTCTGCGGAAATTTGCCCGCCGTCACAAGGTTGCGTTGCGTGTGGCGACCGCGATTTCCCTGCTGCTGGTGACCGGAACGATCGTGAGTTCCCTGCTGGCGTTCCGTGCCATCAGGGCGGAGCAGGCCCTGGCGGACCAGTTGCGTGAGGTGGCGCGGGAACGAGATGAAAAGGAAGTGGCCCGCGCCGATGCGGAGGGTTATTTGAAAATGTTCAATGACATGTTGCGCAGCCCGGACCCGTCCCACAATTCGGCAGGTATTACTGTGGCGGAGTCGCTGGACCGCGCGGCCGCTGTCGTTGACGCCAGTCTGGCCAGCCATCCCGCCCGCCGGGCGAAAATGCAGGCCGCCCTGGGCAGTGCCTATGCCGCCCTCGGTCAAGTGGCGAAGGCCATTCCGCTGCAGGAAAGAGTGCGGGATTATTATGGTGAACATCCGGGACCGGATCGACGGGATTATATCGCGGCGCTGGCCGACCTGGGGTGGAGTTATGATTTTGCCAATCGCCGCGCGGAGGCCGTGGCATTGCAGCGGGAGGTCCTGAAATGGTGGCAGGAAAGGTCTCCGCCCAATCCCCAGCAGATCAGCAAGGCCATGGGGGATTTGGGAAGGACGCTCTGGTTTTTCGGACAAAAGGAGGAGGCGCTGTCCCTGCAGGAGAAGGCACTGCAAATGGGACGGATCAATCCCGGATTGCAGAGTCCGCAGACGCTGGAGCAGATGCATTTTTTGGCAGTGGCCTACAACGATTCCCAGCGGGGTGGGGAGGCAAGAAAATTGGACGACGAACTGCTGCCGCTTTGCATCCAGACACTGGGAACCAGGCATCCCGTGACGATCCGGGCCATGAGCGCCGCTGCGGCCCATGTGGATGACCCACGCGGCCGGAGTTTGTCACAGGAAAAAGTGATTGAACTTGCCCGGGAGGTGAATGGTCCGGAGCACCCGTTCACGCTTGCTTCGCTGGCCAAGCAGGCCGGTTATCTCACGGAGGCGGGTGAGACGGATCAGGCACTGAAGTTACTGGAAAATTTGCTGCCAAGAATGCTCGCGGCGCAGGGTGAAAAACACATGGATACGTTGTGGGTCAAATCCAGTCTCGCCACCGCCTACGACCTCAACGGACAGAAAGCGAAGGCGTTGGAGATGCGCGCGGAAATTTCCAGGCTGAGTGAGGATTTTCTTGGCCCCGAACATTACGATACGCTCGGCGCCAAGGCCCGCCTGGCCCTCTCATATGCGGAGGCGCAACGCTTTGACGAGGCGCTCTGGCTTCGATCACAGATCCTGCCCATCCTCGTCCGCGTGCGCGGCGCACAGCATGGCGACACGCTGTGGGTGAGGAATGATCTGCTGCATGACTACGAACGCGCCGGAAAAACCGCGGAGGTCGTGGATCTGCGAAAAGAAATGCTGGCCCAATGGCTGGAAAGCCACGGCGAAGATGATTTAAAATGTCTTGCGGCCAGGCAGGATCTTGCGCTGGCCTACAGCGCCAACGCCCAGCACGATGAGGCGGTGAAACTCCAGGAGGAAACACTCCGGATCGCGCGGGGACTGAAATCGACGCCCAATTCCATCCTGCCGCAGGCGATGAAAACGATGCTCGATTGCTACCAGGCTGCAGGCCGTAAGGAGGAGGCTGCGCGTCTGATGGAACAAATGAATGCAAAGTCCGGCAGCGAAACGGAAACGGTCTTGGTTCCTGCCAGCGCCGCATGGAGATGGCTGCATCCGCAGGACGGCAAGGATCCGGCGGACACGGTTCCGGATTTCCATCGAAAATTTTTCCTTCCAGATTTTGACGACACTTCATGGAAACAAAACGCCGGGGGCATGGGAGGATTTGGTTACAGCGACGCCTTCAAGGTGGGTGTGGACATTGGCAAACCGGTTGAGGGCTCGCACCGGCACACGGCTTATTTTCGCCATGCCTTCACGACGGATGCCGAGGCATCACATCTGGTGCTGCGCTGCTGGCGCGACGATGGCATCGTGGTTTATCTGGACGGGAGGGAGGTTCTGCGGGACAATGTGGAACCCGGTCCCGAGGGCTATCTGTTGCCCGCCATGCAGACCATGAGCGGTCACAATGATGGACTGGAACTTCAGTTTCCCATCGCCGGATCACTTGCCCCCGGCCCGCATTTGCTGGCGATCTCCCTGCACAACACGGCGAATGCGAGTTCGGATTTGCTGCTCGGTGGCATCAAGCTTGTGGCAGTTGTGAAGCCGTAAACACTGGCTTATCAGACGACCGTGCGATCCCGCAGCACCGGCACTGCCTCGCAGCGGTCGCGCCAGCCGGGGAAGTTCCATTTGTTGGGGAAATCGCGGCACTGCTCCGGCTTGACGGCGTTGATGGAGCAGGCGCTGCCAACCAGGAAGATGCATTCACCATTGGGCTTTTCAGCGAGGGAAAGACCGGTGCGATTGGCGCGCAGGCGCGTGAATGTTTCAACGAATTCCTGCACCTCCACGTTTAGAAAAGCCGCGATGCGGTCCACCTCGCTCTCCCACACCACGACATCGCCCGGCCATTTGCAGCAGTTGGCACAGCGCTGGCATTGGAAATAGATTTCCTTGCCTGGAGGGACATCGGGGAGGTCAGGCATGCGCGGCTTTGGGAGCGAGGCGTCGGGCGGGGCGGGTGAGGATGCGGATGAGCAACTGGTTGAGGATCACGTCCGGATCCAAACCGCTCGTGACGAGCCGGCGGTTCGCGTTGAGAGATTCCTCCAGGGCTGCACGCAATTCGGCGGCAGAGTAGTTGCCCATTTCCTGGGCCGCCATGTAGAGGGGATAGGCATTCACACCCGAGCCATCTTTTTTCTTCGGAATGGATTCGAGAATTTCCTCAGGGAGTCTTTCCAGTAGCTTGACGTATTGCGCGTAGGACGAGGTGAGTTTCACGCCGTAGTTTTCGGCCAGCTCCCGGGCTTGGGAAAGACTGCGCAGGCGCGGCACAATCGCCGCCAGCAGGACACCGATGGCCGATTCCCCCTGTTCCAGCAGGAGCCGCAGCACATTGAGTGCCCTTGGTAGATCGCGCACTCCGAGGGCATTGCCAAGCTCCCACACAATCCCCTGGCGCGTTTGCGCCACGATCTGACGAACATCATCCGGGGTGATGGCGCGGCCTTTGCCGACGAAGAGGTCGAGCTTTTCCAATTCGTTATCAATCTGCCGCGTGTGCTCGCCCGCAAGCATCACGAAAAGAATCAGTGCCTCCTGCTCAAACTCCATTTTCCACTCCCTCGCACGCTCGCCCACCACTTCCATGACGAGTTCCTCCCAGCCGGGTCTGCTGGTGTCCACGACATCATGCACCTCAAGCTGGACCACCTTCTTGAGCGTATTGAAAAAGCCCCGCCGTTTGTCGACGTCGGTGGCCGTGAGGATGAATTTGATGTCCGGAGGCAGCCCGTGTTGAAGGATTGTTCCCAGCTCCTCCAACGCTTCCAGAGTCCTTTCCGATCTCCCCACCACCGTGTCCGCCAGGAAGGTCGCACCTTTGAGCCACACCACCTTGTCACCGCCGAAAAAAGGCACCGTTTGCAATGCTTCCGCCGTGTTCCGGATCAGGCGCAGCGCATGTTCGATGTTATCCGCCGCACCCTCGATCACCTCCAGACCGAAATCGGCATTGTCCGGGCTTACCAGTTTTTTCGTCAGCAGCTGTGCGGCTTCCTTGACCTTCAAATCATCCGTGCCGATGAAGGCCCAGATGTTGTCGGCGGCGGCGGCTTTGGGTTTGGCGGGCATGAAATGAATATTCGGGAAAGGTGTTCCTAATATACCAGCACTCCAAACGCGGGAACTCCTTCTGGAAGGTATTTCCGGCCCTCGAGGAAACTTAACTCGATCAGGAATGACATGCCCAGCAGTTTGCCACCGCACCCGGCAATGAGGTGGGCCGCGGCGGCGGCGGTCCCTCCGGTTGCCAGCACATCATCGATGATCCAAATGCGTTCGCCTGGCTTGATGGCATCCTCATGGATCTCGATGGTGTTGGAGCCGTACTCCAGATCATACGAAACGGACCTGGTGGTATAGGGAAGTTTCCCCTTCTTGCGCACCGGAACGAGGCCGACTCCGAGACGTTCCGCGATGGCTCCAGCAAAGAGGAATCCCCGCGCATCGATCGCCACGACCTTGTCAATTTTCTGGTCGCCCATCGTTTCCTGCAGGGCGTCCAGGGAGAGTCGCAGCAGGGCCGGGTCCGCGAGCAAGGGTGTGATGTCCTTGAAGACGACTCCGGGTTTGGGGAAGTTCGGGACATCGCGGATGCCGGATTGAAGCTGGGCGAGAGTGGTTGCGTTCATGGGGTGTGGAATGTTGGAAATTTAAAATTCCGCGCTGCCGGGGGTGCGTGCGAACGGGATGACATCGCGGATGTTGGAGACACCGGTGACGAACATGAGGAATCTTTCAAACCCCATGCCATATCCGGCGTGCGGGACGCTGCCGTAGCGGCGCAGGTCCACATACCACCAGTAGTCCTGCTCGCTGAGGCCGTGCTGCTGGAGGTTGGCCAGCAGGACATCAAGACGTTCCTCACGCTGGCTGCCGCCGATGAGTTCGCCGATGCCCGGCACCAGCACATCCATGGCCGTGACGGTGCGCCCGTCGTCGTTCAGTCGCATGTAGAACGGCTTGATCTCCCTCGGGTAATTGTAAACGGTGACCGGGCACTGGAAATGTTTTTCCGTGAGGTAGCGTTCGTGTTCGCTCTGGAGGTTGAGTCCCCAGGAGACAGGGTATTCGAAGGCATGGCCGGATTTCGTGAGAATCTCCACGGCATCGTCATAGGTGACACGCTGGAACGGCCGTTCCGCTACAAATTTCAGGCGTTGCAGCAGTTCCTTGTCGATGAATTTATTGAGAAACTCCAAATCCTCGGTGCAGTGGTCCAGCGCATACTGCACCATGTATTTCACCTGCGCCTCGGCCATCGCCATGTCCCCCTCCAGATCTGTGAACGCCATTTCCGGCTCGATCATCCAGAACTCCGCGGCATGCCGGGTCGTATTGGAATTCTCCGCCCGGAAGGTGGGGCCGAAGGTATAAACATTGCTCAGTGCACAGGCGAACGTCTCCGCCTCCAACTGTCCGCTCACGGTGAGAAACGATTGTTTCCCAAAAAAATCCTTCGCAAAATCCGCCTCCCCCGTGGGCAGCGTGGTCACGCGAAACATCTCCCCCGCGCCCTCGCAATCGCTCGCCGTGACGATGGGCGTGTGCACATAGACAAATCCGCGCTCCTGAAAAAACGCATGCACCGCAAACGCCATCCTGCTGCGGATGCGAAAGACCGCCCCGTAAAGATTCGAGCGCGGCCGCAGATGCGCGATGCTCCGCATGAATTCCGGGGTGTGTCCTTTCTTCTGCAGCGGATACGTCTCATCCGCCTCCCCCAGCAATCGCAATTCCGCCGCCTGCACCTCCCACGACTGCCCCCCTCCCTGCGAGGGCACCAGTTTCCCCACCACGGAAATGCTGGCCCCGGTCGTCATTTTCGCCAGATGCTCCGATCCCGGAATCCCGGCATCCGCCACGACCTGCAAACCCCGCAGGCACGAACCATCGTTGATTTCCAAAAAGGAAAAGGCCTTGGAATCACGCCGCGTTCGCACCCATCCGGAGACGAGAATCGATTCAACGGCCTGGGTGGATTGCAGCGCGGCGAGAACAGGAGTGCGGGTAAGGCTGGACATGCAGCAGTGACATAGCCACGTCTGCCCACCTTGCCAGTGTTATTCTGGGTTCCCGGGGCAGTGAGGTGTGCGGGCGGTGCCTGCCAGAAGGAAAGGGGAGGGACCAGACTGGGGCCGAAGCCCCACCTTCCTTGTTATCAAAAAGATGGGCGTGCTTCCTCTCACCACCAAGCCTTCCGCCACTTGCGCAATGCGCTGGCGGCATCGCGACAAAGACTGGCAAATGACCGACTGCCTGAGCTTTGCAGCCATGCGCCAGCAACACCTCCGCGAGGCTCTCACCGGCGACCATCATTTCGAGCAGGCGGGGTTTAAGATTCTGTTCCACTGAAGCAGGCCGCCCCCCTATCAAACACCCCGGCAGGGGGCAAAGTCCTTCGCTGCGGGGCGAGCGGGGCCGCGAGCGCACACCCCCCGTTTTCTCAATAAACCGCCCAGTCATCTTGAAAGGAGGCAACCGCGACAGCTGGCACGATTCTTGCCCAGCCACCTTTTCGCACGTTACACTATCAGACCGTGCCCTCATTCTTCGGACGTGTCGATTTCACTATATCGACGACTTTCAAAGTACGTTTGCCGGCTGGCAACTCCGCATCTCGTTCTTCGCTCGCGCTCATACCAAGAAGTGCCTGCCCGACAGCAGTTTTATCATTGATGGTGCGCATCTCTGGATTCGAGCACCCCCCGACCAGCGTAACAGCTGAGATGTCATCTGGTTCATCAGTAAAAAAATAGCGAACGAAATCACCGATCTCAACTGACAACAGTTTTCGGTCTTCTTCCTTTTTCTTAAGAGCAATTTCGCTATCAGCAGATAGCGGCAGATCAAGCTGTCTTAACTGTCCCCGGCGCGGCAGCCTTGATGTAACTAATACGGTTTCAGTGTGCCCGTTCACTGGTTCGTCCGCCATTTTCGGAAATGAATTGACATGCTCCTTATCGTCAGTGGCATCATCGGTTGGCTTATCGGTATGGGCTTCTGCGCTCTCCTGAACGCCAACTTCGCGATACTCGACTACATCGGAGAGATCAGCAGCGAGTCCGCCGATGGCTTCAATGCCGTGGCTATTGAGGACTGCGAACAAGTCAGCCATGCAGGAATCCGGGTCTCTGAGGAAGCTCGATCCCCAGCAACGCCAGAAAGTCCAACCGGCGCGCTCCAATGTGCGCTGCCGTTGCAGGTCTTCCATCCACACATCGGGGCCGTGGTATTGATCTCCGTCGCACTCCACAGCCAGGCGTCTTCCGCCTGAACCCTCGATAACGAGGTCAATCCGATAGCCCCCTGCTGCGACTTGCGGCAAGATGCGGTAGCCTGCTTCATTCAGCCGATCATAAACAGCACGCTCGAAATCCGACTCACAGAGGTCTCGTCCTTTCTTCTCGGTGTCTCGTCGCAGGGGGTTCTGGAAATGGTTGACCAGTTGTGCCCGCAGATCGTGCTCTTTGAGGTCTTCGCGGCGGAAACTTCGGAAAAGGTAGAGACGGTCTTTGGCACGGGAAACCGCAACATTGAACCGCTGCTCATACATCTCGCCGCTCAGCGCTCGCACGGAGTCGCCATCGGAAACCATGGAGATAAACACGATGTCAGCTTCGCGCCCTTGAAAGGTCATGGCATCACCACAACGAATCTTGTGGGCGATGATCTTCTCTTCGCCGAGTTGCGTGATCAGCAGTTCGAAAATGTATTTGGCCTGATCTCCTCCGAGTAGCGAGACAACGCCAATGGTTCGGCCTTGGTGGCGTGGTGTGCCGGTGATGACTTTGATCTCATCCACGATGGCTTGCGCTTCGATACGGTTCACCTTGCCTCTGCCTTCCCTAGCCCCACCGCGAACGAATACATCCACCAACGGAGGCGTAATGCGCTCCGATGCTTTTGGAACTCGGAGGCATCTGACCTCGCCGTTGTAGCAAAGGCGATTTGAAAACTCGATAATCGGCTCCACGCAGCGGAAATGTTCCCGCAGGCGAATCAGATCGGATGCAAACATCACACTGGCGAGATCATAGACGGACTTCTCTGGACTGAGAACATCGCCAAATGGCAGATTGCGGAGGAAGCGGGTATGAAGCTGGCGGATGTCCGCTTCCTTCACCCCAACGGCGCTTGGGCTTACCTGCTTGTTATCTCCCACGACGAGGAGTTTCTTGGCTCGCAACATTGCAGGCAGTGCCCACAAGTCGCTTTGTGATGCCTCATCAACGATCACAAGATCGAACAGCGCCAACTCTGAAGGAAGGCTCTCCGATACCCGCCAGTGTGGCATGATCCAGCAGCGGATGGCTTGATTCGCACGGGCCATTGCCTTGCGAGCGTCCTGTCGGTAGCGAACGGCACGAATTCCAGTTCCAGCACCGATCCCGCGTATCGCCGCCATGTATTGCTGGAGTGCAGACATGAGGCCCCGGTCTTTGTCTAATGTCTCCTTCAGTTTGAGCCAAGTAAGCCGTTCGACGAGTTCGGTGTAAGCATTGGAAAGATCATTTTGGAGTGTCACACGCCCCTTTGCCAATTCCTGCATTCGGACGCGACCATCAATCTGAAGGAGATGGCCGAACTGTCGCCGCCATTTCCATGCAGCGGACCAGTCATCGGGGAGCACGTTGACTTGGTTCGGCACTTCCGGCATTTCACGGAGTTGCTTTGCCCATACAGGTGCTCCGTTGCTTTCAATGAGTTGACTGGCACTCCATATTGTCTCGAAGTCAGGTTGTAGGGATCGCAACCGCTCGAACTCGCTGGCGATGTTCTGCCACTCTTTTTCAATGGCGAGACTGTCATATACAGCATTGCCGAGCTTTTCAGAAACAAAAGACGCAGCGCATTGGAAGCAGGGCAGCGATGATTTGCGAAACATCACCAGCAGTGCGTCGGCATGATGCCTCGCGTCTTCCAGTCGCTTGCGCCGCACCCTTAAATCAATGGCGTCTGCTAAGCGCTCCATACGGTCGGGGTCATCCACTACGCCGTCGGATTTCACATCGGCAAAAACGATCTGCACTTCATTGGCCAAGTTTGGGGCCAATTCAGTGACCCAGCGCTCTGCCTGTGTGATTTGCTCGATCAAATCCTCTGATTTTCGCAGAGCTTCGGCAGGTTGAGTCGGCAGTATCGGAGAGGGGCATTCGGCTGCCAAAGTGTTCCACCCATAGGCGACCACTCGGATTTGGCGTCTCACGACGATGTGAGTCTCGATCCATTTCCAGTCAGTCAGCTCCTTGGGAAGCAGGCCATTGAGCCGCACACGCTGAAACCGTTCGCGTGCAGTTTTCTTCCCGAAAGGCAGCAAACCGAAAGGACTGCGACTAGCAGCGGCATTCTGCACTGCGGCAAACAGATCATCATCTGCATCCCAATCGTCTTCCCATTCGATGGCTACGCCGATGAACTGCCGTCGAGTTTCGATGAGCGCTTGGATTTCAGATCGTTTCTGCAACACGACAGCAAAGACAGGCTTTGCCTGTTGTCGTGCCTCGAAGTTAGAACGCAGCCAGTCCACCCACTTGTCGCTGAGTGTCCTACGGATGCGGGCCGCATCGCGAAGCAGTTTCGCCACACGCTCAGCATTCTCCAGCAATTGCCTTAACTTTGCCGGTTCGGACAAGACATCTCGTGATGGGGCTTTGAGCTTGGGTATGGTCTGTTCATCAAGCGTCTCGGTAATCGTCTCCATTTCGATGAGCGAGCGGTGTAACTCACCAGCCTCCGAAGAGGTGGGAATGCTTGCGGTATTAGGAAGTGGCGTTGCCAAGTAAATCAAATCGACTCCTGCGCGGACTCTTGCTTCGCGCAGACCATTGATGTCATCATGTGAGAAGGACGGCTCATGTGCTGGCCGACTGTCCAGCGCGTCAGGGAACCATTGGTAAGTGGCCGCCATGTCGACAACACACCTCGCCATTTCTGCCGGCTTCAATCCACCCAGCGAAGCGGGCGCTGAATCAATGTTCTTCTTCGCCCAGTCGCCCAGCTCACGATCAATATCTGTGATTCGTTGATGCAGTTGATCAATGCGGCTCCTGCATCGGCCAATTTCTTTCTGCACCTCGCCTGGATTTAGGCTGGTGATTACCGTCGTGATCTTGGAGACACTTTGCTCCAACTGCTTCAAGCCATCTCGTTCGCTGGTGAGCAGGCTGACAGTCAGATGCTGGATCGGCGCGGGCAATTGATCGCGCAAGACAGCCAATGCCGATTCGCCCTTCGATGTCACCAAGACTCGTTTTCCTTCGGCAAGGTAGTGGCAGATAACATTCGCGATGGTGTGGGTCTTGCCAGTGCCGGGTGGTCCCTGCACGACGACTCCTGCTGCGTTTTCAAGCCGGTCAATGATCTGAACCTGTTCCGCATTGAAGGGCTTTGGGAAATACAGCTCACCAGATGGCAATGGGTTCTGACCAACAGACGTGGTGCCGGAGGATGACCAGCCACCCTGAAATCCGGCGGATGAGAGACCTCTCCACCCGCGTGTCACGCGGGTGGGAGCTTCACCTTCCGGGTCTTCGACGAGGACGGTAGGAGCGCCGCTGGGCACGGGTTCCGTTTCCACTTTCGCCCGCAAGCGGCGAACGTCTTCGATGAGGAAGTTGGTCCCTTTGCGCCGAGCAAATACGACCCATGTGTTGGTTACAGTGAGCGAGTCGGCAGCGGACGGAAGTTTACCGGGTTCATAATCCGACTCACGAGGCCAATAACGAGCCCGCCGGTCAAGCGTCCCAGCCGCTCCAGTCAGGACTTGCTCAAAGGATGACTCATCAAAGGGTGTGATATGACAGTCTGGGTGATCGAGGATGGTGCGGGCCGCCCTCTCAAATGCAGGGAGGCCGGGATTCTCCAGCGCGACGTAGATGTCTGCTTCCAGGAGCAGCGGCACTTCACGAGGACGGATACGCAAGGCCATGTCCGTTCCGATGGGATCGATTTCGACCAACTGGCTTAGCAGCGGGTAGCGAACGCGGTGTTTGTCTGTCTGCCACAGTGCAACGCCGATACCCCATACCAACTCAAGCGCCGTTTCCGCACCTTCTGTTTCGATGGTTTGCAGCAGGTTGAACAGCTTGTCATAGATGGAGATGCTTTTACGACGCGGTGCTTCGGCGACTGACCATTTGCTCCAAGGCCCGCTGAGGTAAGCAGCAAAGTGCGATTGGAGTATCGCACTCTTGTCAAAGCGCAGAGGTTTCTCTGGGACTTCTGGATTCGGCAGGGTTTCGCGCGAGCGGGGCTCTTTTGTCGGGTCATCTGGGATGATGAGCCAAGGGACGAGGGCCGCCACAGGCACTGGCGGCTTGGCGGGGCGCAATCGTTCGACCTCCATCCAGACCTCGCCTGTCGCATCAGCACTTTCGAGGTGAAAACCCGGAAGGTCTTTGAGTTCATTCTGCCAAATCACCAAGCCCTGATGGGCGGCAACGTCAAAGGTCGGCGTCCGGTTGAGTTTGTCCCACTGCTCGAGGTAGTCGAGCATCGACACAAGACGCTGCTGCTGGGTGGAGAGTGGCATAGGATTAGGGCGAAAGCATCTTGAGTTTTTAGATTATGCTAAATCTTATTTTCGTAGGAGTTCACAGCGTGTGTACGACGGCAAAGTCTTGCGACGAAGCAGTAGGTTTGGTTTTGGCTGGCATCAGGAGATCGGTTCGGCCAATGAAGGGGTGGAGCGGATGAAAGGCAAGAAAAGAGTGCGAATGTGGGAGGGCAGAATGAAAAATGAGGAAGGATGGCTGGGGTCGGGTGGGGGGTTGCTTTTACGTTGGGTGGGCTGGGGCTGGGATATTGGCAATGGGTGGAAGACTGTGGCAGCCATTTCTCCGTTCAGAGACTCTCAAAATACCGAAAAAAGGCGCGGCACAGCGCGCCTCTACCCTGGGGTAGCTCCGCGCTGCGTCGCGGGTTTGGATCGTTTTTAAGCGGCTTTGTTCTGAAATGTCGTTTTTTTTCCATTGTCGCTCATGGCCGCGGGACTGGAGTCGAAGCAAACCAGCTTGGTTGGGCTTGCGTGGGGGAGGGGCATCGCTTAAGGGCGGTGAAAGTTTGCCTCGGCAGTTGCCGTAGATGTTCCCGACCATGCCCGATCCCACTCCCCCCGATTCCCACGTTCCCCAGGAAGAAAAATCCGCTAGCGCCAAGACGACTGGGCTGGTGAGTCTGGCCATTTTCAGCAGTCGGATCATGGGGTTGGTGAGGGATGTGCTGATGGCGAAATTTTTCAGTCCCTACCTTCGGGATTGCTTTGCGGTAGCTTTTCGGACGCCGAACATGCTGCGGGATTTATTTGCGGAGGGGGCGTTGTCCACGGCGTTTGTGACGGTGTTTTCCAAGAAAATCAAAACGGAGGGCGACGCTCCGGCCTGGAATCTGGCGCACAAGATGCTGACCCTGGCGACGATTTTCATGAGCCTCATTGCACTGGGGGGTGTGCTGGTGGCGCCGTTGCTGGTGCGCCTGCTGGCGGGGGGGTGGGGGGAGGAGAAATTGAAGTTCACGATCCTGCTGGCCCAGATCATGTATCCCTTCATTTTACTGGTGTCGCTGGCGGCGCTGGTCATGGGGATGCTCAATGCGAAGAAGGTCTATGGGGCTCCCGCGATGGCCTCGACGTATTTCAACATCACAAGCATCGTGCTGGGGTTGGGGATGGGGTATCTCTTTGACCGTTCCATGGGGTGGGTGGCGATGGTGTGGTTTAGTGTGGGAACGCTGCTGGGGGGGCTGGCGCAGCTGGCTTCGCAAATTCCGGCGTTGCGCAAGATCGGGTATCGATTCCGCTGGGATGCCGCGTGGAAACAGGATGAGGGCGTGCGAAAGATTCTGACGCTGATGTGGCCGGCGATCATTGCCGGTGGGGCGGTGCAGGTGAATGTGCTGTTGAACACGATCTTTGCCTCCCACATCGCAGGCGACAAGGATGGGCCGGTGACGTGGCTGAGTTATGCCTTTCGGCTGATGCAGTTGCCATTGGGAGTTTTCGGGGTGGCGGTGGCGACGGTGACGCTGCCGGTGATTTCGCGCGCGGCCACGGAGGGGATCAATGATAATTTCCGCCGGGCGCTGGGAGCGGGGAATCGGCTGGTGCTTTTCCTGTGCATACCTTGTGCGATCGGGCTGATGCTGCTGGCTTCGCCGCTGATCTCGTTGATTTTTGAGCGGGGGAAATTCACCAGCTACGAAACATTGAGAACAGCCGGGACGCTGCAGTTCTACGCGATCGGTCTCGTCTTCTACGCGCTGATCAAAGTTATCCAGCCCGCCTTCACCGCCATCGACCGTCGGTTCATTCCGATGCTGGTGGCGATGCTGAGCATCCTGGTGAATGCGACGCTGAACACGATTTTTGTCTTTGTCTGGAAATTGGGTCCGGAATACCTGGCGCTTTCCACGGCGGTGGTGGCCTTTATCAATTGCGCGATCCTTTACATCACCATCACCAGAATCTCGCATGGTCTGGACAACCTCAAATTGGGCCAGACGCTGCTCCGTCTGGTGCTGCCGCTCGGCGCACTGGCGGGCATCTGCATTCTGGCGGGACACACGGTGCTGGAGCGTGAGCGCTGGGTGCACATGTCGCTGCTGCTGCGGGCCCTCGCGCTCTGCACGACGGTGGGGGTGGCCGGCGCGGTCTACATTGGTCTGGCGACCGTGCTGAAGGTGGATGAGGCGCGGCAGTTCAGCCGGATTGTCTTCCGCAAACTTCGTCGTTAAACCCGCGATATGATTGCAACCATGGGTGATCCCCGCAGTCTCTTTTATGATCATCCGGGATGGTGGTTGCTGGGGATCAGCGCGGTATTCATTCTGCTGCAGTTGGAGATCTTTCTGCATGAATTCGGTCACTGGCTCATGGCGAAACTCTGTGGTTACCGCGCGCTGGTGTTCAGTGTGGGGGAGGGCCGGCTGCTTTGGAAAAAGGATCATGCCCGATCCTCCTGGCGATGGCATTTCTGGCCGCTCACCGGATACATCGTGGCGGTGAAGACCCACGGACGCGAGACCCGCTGGCAGAATTTCGCGCTTTCGTTCGGAGGTCCGCTGTTCACGTTGATCGCCACAGGGATATTTTATTTTGGCTACCGTGAACTGCTGAGCCATTTCACAGGCGGGGAGCCGTTGGCCAAGGTGCTGGCGGAAGTCTGCGCCATTGCCTGCTGTCTGAGTGTGATTTCCCTGTTCTACAACGTCTGGCCGGGATTTGGTGGTGGAGGGGTTGCCAATGATGGATTGCAAATGTTGCAGGCATTGAGAGCGAAGAATTTCCCCCGCGCATCCTCCTACCAGCATTTTCTGGAGGAAATGACGGAGTCGGATAAGGTGACAATGTCATCCGTCCCGGCTCCGCGCCTTTACGAGGATTACCTGCGGGCAGTTTACACCGCTCAATCGGCCTGGGTGCAGGATCTGTTGCAACAGGTCATGAAACTGGCGGACCTTTCTCCGGAAGAACGCACGGCGTGGCGGCGACTCCATGTGGCGGCAGCGCTGCTGGATCCCAAAAACCGGGACCTCGGCGAGTCAGTTCTGGAGTCAGCGGAAACTGCAGCCGAGGCGACGGGCGATGCGGGGAGGCCCATTTTCATGCAGGCACAGCTGGGGGCGCTTTATCTGGAAATGGGTCGGGAATCCGAGGCCCGGAGGTTGCTTTATCCGCTTGAAAAAGATTCGGACCATCCCCGCTGGCAGGCGTTTGCGCTGGCTTATCTGGCGCTGGCGGATCATCGACGAGGGTATCACGAGGAAGCGTCCAAACGATTGAAGAAGGCACGGGAAATCGACCGGTATTCCTATGCCGTGGCGCGGGTGGAGCGGGAAATACACGGGGCACTTTTCAGCGAATACCGGCGCTGAGTTGGAGGCTCAACTCAGCAGTGCCCGGACATCGGAATGATTGGTGAGGAACGCGGTGATCTCCTTTTGCGTCATGACCATGAAGGCCGTGGAAAGGGCATCGGCCAGGGTGGCGTTTGGCGCAATGGACCAGCGAAGGTGGCGGGAGACATCGACAGCGCGATGGGTGCGTGGATCTATGATGTGCGCGCCCTTGTGCTGAAAGCCGGTGCCGCTGAGCGCCTGATCGTGCAGGGTTACCACCTCGTGTCCGGCCCGCACCTGCCATCCCTCCCTGCCCGGCATGGAGCCGAAGGCCAGTACGGTGCTGTCGCCGGTATTGAGCAGCGCATCCGTGATTTGGTGGTCGTTGCGCAGCGTGATGGCAGCCTGGTCCAGCGCGTAGCCTTTGCCAATGGCTCCGAGATCAATGCTCATGCCGGGGGCATGCTTGGTCACGGTCATGGCATCGGGATCGATTTCCAAATGCTGGAATCCCACTTTGGATGCGGCTTCGGCGCGCTGGGCTTTGGTGGGTTTGGCAGGAGTGCCGTCGGGTTCGCAGAGGAGCCGGAACAACGGGCCAATGGTGACATCGAAGGCGCCCTGGGTGGATTCCCAGACCATTTTTCCAAACATCAGGCAATCCATGCAGGCCGCCTGCACCTGAACGGGCTCGTTGACGTCGGCGCGATTCAACGTTGAGATATCGCTGTAGGGCACGAACCGGCTGAGTTCCTTTTCCAGCTGATCGATGTCGTTAAAGACTGCCTGAGCTGCGCCATTCGCGAGCAGGTTGTCCTCATGAGGAAGCAGAAGTTGAAAATGGGTGGCCATCGCTTCGTGGCCGAAACGAAAGATTTCCCGACTCATGGCGGGGCGTCCGGGCTGTCGGGATCTGGTGGCTCGGGATCTGCTGGCAGCGGATCGACCGGCGGAACATCCGCCGGAGGCACCGGCGTTTCCAGCTCACTGGGAGCTTCGGTTGGGGGCTCTGGAGCAGGCGCGGGGGCCGGGACTGGTGGTGGAGGGGGAGGGTTTTCCAGCAGATTATTTCGGACGTAGCCTTGAATCCAATATTGCTGATTGAGAAGGCCAAAGATGTCCTTGGAATAGTCTGTGGAACCATTGAAATCCGGTCCGCGAATGCTTTCCGGGAGTTTTTTCAAGAGCGAGGGATCGACGAGGATCACGTCTGCGGTGGTGTCCAATCCCCGGAAACCCAGAGTAGGATCGACGTCGGGCAAATAAGCCGTGGCGGTGAACTTGCGCAGATACCAGGGCAGCGGCCAGGGACCGCCGGGAGTGGCAATTTCCATGCGCAGTCCATGTCCAAGTGACGAGCGCGAGGCATAACCATTGAGCTTGGAAACAATGTTGTCCCGCAGGCCTGTGGGAGTAAAGCCGTAGGCATAGGGATTGGCACCCAGCGAGTGGGCATTGCGCGTCTGCAGCCAGTGGGGATCAGTGGGATCATTCGCGGCGGTGGCGCGGTAACTTTGCAGGGCGAGATGGCCCGCACCAAGCGCGAGGGCTGCGGTGAGAGCCCATTTGCCCACGGAGGTGAAGAGGCTGTTGAAAATTCCGGCGGCGCCAAATCCGGCCAGCAGCACAAGCGCCAGATGGGTGCTCAGAATGCACCACGGAGTTTTGTAGGAAATAAACGAATACGCCCCAAAGGTCAGCACGGCATAGACTCCGAGGAAGAGGGCGAACTCCCGGTCGTATCCCCGTCCCTGCCCCACAAAGGTCCGGACGATGCCCAGCACCGCCAGCAGCAGAATCAGCAACTCGCTCCAAACAAACGTGCCATCGGACTGGCCCAGCCAAAATTTTCCACCCGTGTTGTAGCCCAGCAGCTGGAGGTAGTAATACCATGGCTTCTGGTGGCCCTGGCCTCCCGCCCTGTCTGCATAATTGAAATAGGTGCCGATGCTGTCGCCGATGCTGTGCAGGTGTTGGAATCCCTGACTGAACAAAAGCGCGGAGGTGAAGACCACAAGGCCTGCGAAAAAGATCCAGTGCTTTTTGGTGATCGGCTCGGGGCGGTTGCGCTGCAACACCCCCAGGCCTCCGGTCATGAGGCGCAGAACCCAGATGGCCACGAGGGCGCCGAGCATGCCGATCAAGTGAATGACGAACGTTTCCTTGGTGGCATGCATGCACGCCAGACTCACCGCGCACACTCCCAGCCAGAAGGAATTGCGCGTGAGGTAAAATCGGTATCCGCCGACGATGGTGGTGAAGCTGAAGAACACCAGCAGCATTTCCATGATGTAATAGCGGCTGAAGAAAACGAAGCTTGGCGAGACCGCCAGAAAAACGGCCGCCCAGCCAATGGCCATCCAGCCGAGACCGGTCCGGACCAGCGGCAGCAGCACCAGCAGCATGAGCCCAAAGGCTGCGGGTACCAGACGCAGATCCCGTTCGGTTAAATCAGCGAACGAAGTGGCTCCGGAACGCCACACACTGGGGTAGGTGGCGTAGAGCAGCGTGGGGCCATGGTGCTCGGTGGGATCGTATAAATACTGGCCCTGGGTCATGTCACGAAATTTGATCGCCTGGGTCGTCTCATCGGTGTGCATGGGGCGCAATTCCAGCTCAAACAGGCGGAAGGAGGCTCCTGCGGCCAGCGCCAGCAAAAACAGGCAGATGGCCCACAAACGGTCCCGCCGTTGGGCGCGGGAATCTGGAGAGGATAGTTTCACAAGGCGGGAAGGCTAGGCGGTTGGGGGGAAAAGCAAGCGGGAGTTGTCTGGGGGAATGCGTTGTCGCTGACGCCACCATCGGTCATCCCACCCTGTTGTCATTTTGTAATTCAAACGCCCGCCTGGATCACACCCACCAGCAGCACTCCGGCTCACCAATCCCAACCGGATTGGAGCAAAAAAATTTCAAGCCCCTTCGTTATTCCACCACATGACCTGCTTTCCGGAACTCACGGGGAGATCAGGCGGTAAAAAGAGCGCTCGCCTGCGAGGGCGTCGGTCACGTCGAATGAGGCTGTTCCAAGGCCGTCGAGGGAGAGGGTGGAGAGCACACTCCATTCGAGCAGGTCGGACGATCTTTGCAGCCTGACCGTGGCCCCGGGAGGACCAAATATGCTGCCCTGGATGCGCTTTCCGCTGCCACCGCCGGGGGGATCGCTGATGCTGGGTGACAGGAGGGCGAGGTCCTGCGTGGTGGCCGGGGTGGCGGTGAGGGTCACGTCGTTGCCGTCGCCGCCCGTGTAGCTGATCTGCCAGGTCGCACCGCAGGAAACAAAACTCGTCCCCTCGGTGAGCGGCGTGCCGCCGGAGGTGAAAAAATCACTTACGATCACAGGGTCGCTGCCGTCGTTGGCGATGACGGTGAAAATGTCAGGGCCGGTGATGGTGTAGCCGGGAATGGGCGCGATCTCCGCCCCATTGATGGTGACGCTGCCGGTGACGGCGAGCTGATCCCCGAGCGCAGGCGAGGCGAACTCCAGCGCGAACGTGGAGCCGCTTTCAAAAATCACATCGCCCGCATGAAGGGTGCCGGGGCTGTTGCCGGGGGCCAGCGTGCCGCCAAAAAACACGCTCACTTTGCCGACCGTGCCGGTTCCGGAAAGTTTGCCGCCGGACTGCACCTGTGTCTCGCCGGCATAGGAGCCGTTCACGACAAGGGTGCCCGCCGCGACATCGGTGGTGCCGGTGTAAGTGTTAGCGCCATTCAGAGTGAGCGTTCCAGCGCCAGCTTTCCGCAGCGGGGTCGCGGTGGCGATCTCGCTGATGGGACCGGCCACCGTCATGTTGAAGCCATTGGTGTCAAAGATGCCGCCGTCCCCCTCGTTGTCGTCGCCGTCCAGACGCAGCGTGCGGCTCGCGGGCAAGATGGTGTCTGCGAACGCACGCAGCGTGCCGGTGCCGGTGCGGGTGCTCTCGCCGTCGAAGAAGCGGTAGCCCAGCGTGATCACATTCGCCGCATTGCCCATCGAGCCATCGGCCGCGATGCCGAGCACGGCGCTGCCGAAATCGTTGCTCCCAATGGTGATGTTGCTGGTAAAGGTATTTACCGGATTGGCGAAGCGCACCTCGAAGCCATCGCCGCCGCCAAGCACACCGATGGGGACATTTCCCGCCAGCAGCGCCTCGATGATGAGCGACTGTCCAGTTGCTCCGAAAGTTGCCCCGCCGGCTCCAATCGTCATCGGGTTGGCAGCGCCGATCACGATCGGGCCCGGCGCTGTGAAATCGGTCTCGATGCCCCCATTGTCGAGGATGACGGGATTTCCAGACGCGCCGAAAGCGGTCGCGGTCTTCATGGTCACGCGACTGCCTTGTGTGATTGTCACCGGTCCGGTGAACGTGTTTTCACCGAGCACGCGACAGCCGGCTGCGCTGAAGGGAGCCTGGCCAAAATTCACGCTGCCCGTCCCTGTGATGACGGCCTCCACCGTGGAGCCGCTAATGACCGTGAGTGCGCCGCCGCTGCCCAACTGCACCGTGCCCGGGCCGTTGAGCGTGGACATGGTCTGCGTGAATCCATTCAAGTCGAGTGTCGTATCGAACAGCGTCAGTCGCGGCTGCCCGAGCGCTTCGTTGATGCCGAGCCGAATGGTGCCCCCTTCGACGTCGATGCTGTTTACTCCGGAGTTAAAGGGGTTGGCCGTATTGAAACGCAGCACCCCCCCGCCCTGCTTGATCAGGTCCTGGCCGGTCACCGGTTGATTGAAGGTGACGTCGAAGCCGTTGCTGTCCACTGTCGCGAGACGGAACGTCGTGCTCCGCGTGGCAGGAATGTTGAGATTTCCCAGCGCCCGCAGTTTGCCAGGAATATCGGTGAATCCATTCTCGCGGCCGATCAGCAGCACGCCATCGGGTGATCCTAGATTCGCGTCGCTGGCGATTTCCAAGGTCGCACCGGCGATGTCCGTGCCGCCAGCCTGGGTGTTGGTGCCCGTCAATCGCACGGTGCCGTTGCCGCTGCCCGTGACGAGGAGCCGGCCCGCGCCGCTGATGCTTCCTTCAATGGTGACGTTCCGGCCTGCGAGTGCAATCACCGAGCCATTCTGCGCCGCCACCTCGATGTTTCGCGTGGACGGAACGCTGAAATCCGCCTGGGGAAAAAGCTGTCCGCCTTTCAGCAGAATCTGATTCCCCGCCGTTCCGAGCGCCGCCTCCGAACTGAAAAGCAGTGCCGACGAACTGCCCTCGAGCACCAACCGGCCGCCGGTCAGGGTGTCGGCGGCATCCGGCGTGAAGCTGGTGTTGAGGATCGTCAGATCTGCGCTGCCTGCACTGAAAATCTGCGCACCGGCGTGGCTGACGGGGCCGGCAATGTCCAGGCCGGAGGTGCCGCTGACGGTTGCTCCTGCGCCGAGTGTCGAACTTCCGAGGAATTGCAGCCGTCCAGTTGTGGAGAGGGTGCCGCCGGTGTCGACAGTGACGGTGGCGAATCCGAAGGCGTTCGTCCCTCCGATGTCGAGTGTGCGCCCGGCATCCACCGTTGCCGTTCCCGCAGCGGCGTTGAGTTGCGCGACCTGAAGCGTTCCATTTTGTGCACGGAGGGTGCCGCCGCTCAGCAGTTCGAATGCACCCGTGAGCGAGCCATTTCCCCTCAGCGTGTCGCCAGAGCCGATCTGCGCCGTGCCACCAAGGGCGGTGAGCGTGCCGCCCGCGACCGTCGTGAGCGTGCCGAGAGGCGTGGCCCCGGTGTCTTCGAGAATGAGCGTGCCCGTGCCCACGGTGATGGTGCCCGTGGTGGAAAAGCCGACCGCTGTCGCCGCCCCGGCCTGGAGCGTCTGTCCGTCGGCGACCGTGAGCGTGCTGCCCGTGGCCATGCTCAGCGGTCCGAGGAAGCGGCCAGCACCTCCCAGCGTGCTGTTGGCCCGCACGATGCCGCCGCCGCTGGCGGTGAGGTTGCCTGCAGGATCAAGATTCAGCCTGGATGCGACGGTGCCATTGCCGAGGAAGAGCTGCCGCACTGTTGCCACCGTCGTAGGACCGTTCACCACCGTGCCGCCCGTGGGGAGGATGAACGCGCGCTGAGTTGCCCCCGGCACAGCGGCGGGATTCCAGTTCGCGGCCGCATCCCATGCGCCCGCACCGGACTGCGTGAAGAATGCGTCCGCGAAATCTGCAGGCACTTGCACCGTGAGATCGTCCAGCGTGTGCGTTTCCTGCAGGGTATTGCCCGCTGAATTGATCTGCCGTTCCCGAACATTGAAAAACGGCTGGCTGGCGGTGAATCCAAAAAAAACGCTGGTCGGCGAATTCCCTGGAACATTGCCCGGGACGGTGACGATGTCCCCTCCGCCGAAATCCAGTTCAAACGCCAGCCCGCCGCCCACACCGCTGGGTGTAGTGTCCCACGTTCCTCCAAACGCCGTGCTGCCGAATGGCGTGGCCCAGACCGTGGATGGCTCCGGATCCCGTGCAATGTCAGCCCATTTCCCGGCGCCGTTGATCGCCCCGTTATTTGTCGTCACCCCCAGATATGTTCCCCCGAGCGAGAAATCATCCACCACTTTGAAGCTTCCCATCGCCGCCTCGAAAGCGGCACGATTGGTGAACACGGTGATGGTCTGCGCGGAGAGCGCTGAGGGCAGCAGGAGAGAGAGGATGAGGATGAGAAATTTCATGGTGGGCAGTGGTTGGTTTCTCTCCTATTCACGAATCGGACCGCGATTGTTGCAAAAAACCTTCAAATTATTTCAAGCTCCCACCCAAATGCCGTATTTCTGAATTCCTTCGGGAGTCATTCTGCCAGCCCCTCATCCTTCTGCGCCACTGCCGTTTCTGCGAGATTCCATTCCCCTATGCGGCCATCCGTGCCCACAGCAATGAGCCTTGCGGTGCCGCTCCACTGGACGTCCCACAGAGTGAATTTCGCTGGAATGGACATGGTTTGAGTTGGCGTTCCCGAAAGCATGTTATAAAGAAAAATCTTTCCGGTTCGGTCGTGCATGGCCAGCTGCCGGCTGTCCGGGCTGAAGCGAGGTAGCGTGCCCGCGACGTCTTCGGGAGATGACCATGAGGTTATCAAACGCTGGGTTTGCGCCTCCCACAGGGTTGTGCGGGAGCGGCCGGTCAACACGCCCAGGCGGAAATCCGGCGAGCCCGTTACGGTCACAGACTCCCCCATTCCCAGCATCCCGCAGGAGCGTCCGTCCCGAGTGTCCCACAGGCTGCAGTCCATGCCGTTGCGGCTTGCGGCCAGTCCCCACGCACCGTTTTCGCCCAGCACCTGCATGGTGGATGCGGGAATATCCCGCGCCACAATTTTGGCCCGTGTGTGATCACCGTCCGGCCAAAGGGCAAACGTCCGGTTGCGTTGAACTGTGCGTCCGGAAGGACCGTCACAAACGACCCATTCGCCCGCGGGGCCAAGGCCGTGGATCATGTAAAATGCCTGTCCGGGCCCGCGCGCCTTGGGCAATCCGAGCCTGGCTTGTGGCGTGCCATTTTCCGCAGCAGTCACCGGAATCACGTGCAACGGCTGGTCTTGATCCCCAACGATGACCTCGGTGCCGTCCGGGTTGACGATGAACCAGGGCCAGCTTCGCGTAAATGTTGCCGGCCACGCGGTGCGATGTAATCGAAGGCCGCTGAGGGCGTCCCAAACTTGCAAATCCTCCCTCGTGCTCAGCAACAGCCGCGTGCCGTCCTTTGACATGCCGGTGCAGGTCACGCCGGCTCCCGCGCTGTCCTTCCACAGGTGCCATCCGGACGGAAGCACGGCGTTGGCAAGGCAAAGCGAGCCCTGTGCGGGGCTCCAAGCCAGACGTCCGCCCGCGCGGTCTGCTTGCAGGACCCGGGGTTGTGCCGGGGTGGCTAAATGAAATCCACCGGGCAGCGTCTCCTGCCACACAAGTCCCTGCTCGGAACTCATGGAGGCCACGGACTTTCCGCCTTGTAAAAAACAGACCTCCGCAACTGGCATCGCGTGACCCGGCAGTTCGCAGCGAAACGCGCCGGAAGCGGCATCGAGCAAAATCAGGCCGCACCCAGCAGTTGCCGACTTGGTCTCCCCTGGCAGGGTGGCTGGCGTGCGCTCACCGATGGCCAGCATTTTGTCATCCGCAGACCATGCCACGGGCCCTGGCAATTCGAGCAGCGGCGTGCGCCAAATTTCCCGCCGGTCCGCGAGGGAGAGGCGGGCCAGAGTTTTGGACGATTTCATCGCCACCACCACGCTGTTCCCGTCAGGAGCCAGAGCCAGCGGCAACGTATCGGCGGACCGCTCCGGATCTGGAAATGGTGTCAGCATGGATCCTCCGGCATCGGCTCTGAGACAGGGCGTGAGGCTGTTGGCGAAGAGGAATCCACCATCCGCCAACCACAGTGGCCACTCGGGCGATAAGTTTGTGCACGGCCATTCGCCCAGCGTCCGTCCATTTTCCAGGGACACGATGCGCAGGTGGGAGGGAGCGCTGGAGTCCCCCGCGAAAATGACGGCGGCCAGCTTTTCATTTGTCGAAAGCCGCAGGCGGACGGCCGGGGAGAGCGCACGTGCCGCACGCTCTGCTTCGGCAGGAGGCCAGGCCTTCAGCACCCTCCGGGTCTGGGTCTCATGCAGTGCAAATCCGCCATCCGAGGTGGTTGCAAGATACCGTTCCAGGTCCGGCGAGAAACTCTCCGCCCCCAGCGAGGATGCCGATGGTGCGGTCCAAACCTGGGCCTGACTCAGTTCCGGCAACGCTAGCGCATGGGTAATCTCGGTGCGGCGACGAGCCGCCAAATCCGGAATGCCCGCTGCCCCATTGAGATCCCCCTGCCGCAGCAGCTGGAGGGCGGCGTTCCGGGTGCCTGCCACACTTCCCGTGGAGGTCATGCGAGCCTGGCTGAGCAGGCTCTCCGCGAGAGCGGCCCGCATGCGCTGATTTGATTGCATCAGCAAAACGGCGGCTCCCGCCAGCACCACAATCAAAACGGCAGCCGTGCCGGCCAGCGCGGGATTCCGCCGTGCCCAGCGTCCCAGTCTTACCAATCCCGAAACGGGTCGTGCCTGAACTCCGCGTCCCGCCAACCAGGATCGCAAATCTGCCGCCAGTGCAGCGGCCGATTCATAACGAAGGGCGGGAGATTTCTCCAGACACTTCATCGCCACTGCTGACAAATCCCGCGGCACCTCCGGATTCAGCCTGCAGGGAGGAACGGCCGCATCTTCATACACACACCGCATCAACTCCGGAGTGGACTCGGCGGTGAACGGCGGCCGCCCGGTCAGCATCTCATAGAGGATCGCCCCCAAGGCATAAACATCGCTGGAAGCAGTCGCGGCGGAGGTCCCCATTTTGGCGGCCTCAGGCGATAAATAATGCGGCGTGCCCATCATGCTGCCGTCCATGGTGAGCGAGTGAACTGTGCTGCGTGCGCCGGAAATCCATTTGGCCAGGCCAAAGTCGCTCACGTAGGCGGTTCCGAGTTCATCGAAAATGATGTTGCCCGGTTTTAAATCGCGATGCAACGCGCCGCGCTGGTGAGCAAAGTGGACCGCCTCCGCCAGGGTCGCCAGCAGTTCCGCTGACGCACGCCAGCGTCCGTGAAACTCCCCCATCCGCTCCGCCAAGGATCCCCCGCCGGCCAGTTTCAGCGTGAACCAGGGCAACCCATCGTGCTCGCCTGTGGCATACACTGGAAGAATATGGGGATGATCCAGTGCGGCCACGGTGGCTGCCTCCAGACGGAAGCGTTCGCGCATTTCAGCAGAGATCCCCTGCGAGGGCAGTAACATTTTCAAGGCCACCTCGCGTGACGGATCGAACTGCCTGGCCAGATAAACGATTCCCATACCGCCGCGCCCCAATTCGCTCAGCACCTCATGTCCTGGCAACGAAAACAATACATTTGCTTTCGCTGCATCATCCTCCCAAATGCCTCCCAGTAAACAGCCGGGACACATCGATCCCATGGACGATGGCGGGATTTCCTCCCCACACGTTGCGCAAATCTGGGGAGAATTTTTCATTTGGCAGACAAGACCTCCCGCAGCCAGGCAATCTCGCCTTCCACCTCATGCGGTGCGCTCGTGGTTAGCGTCACCTCCGCCCTCAGGCATTCGCGGAAACGAATGCGCAGCCGATGCACCTCACTGCGGAGCGTATTTTCATTCCAGCCGGTTTGGGCCGCCGCCTCCGCCGTGGTCGGTTGCCGGGAGGAGCCCGGAAGAAATTCCCGCAGCACCGCAAAAGATCCGGGCTCGTCGATGTAATCGCGCTGCACCCGATCGAAGGCCAGTTCCAGCATCCGCACCGCCCAGGCGCGGTCGAATTCCCGCTGGTCATCCTCGGTGGCGGGCATTGGCGTATCATCATCATCAAGGCTCAACGCAACCATCCCACCGCCACGCTTCAGTGCCTCACGGCGACTGGAATGTGTTCTCAGAAAATTCACCGCCGCCCCGCAGAGCCAGGAACGAAACGAGCCCTTTTGCCGATCGGCCCGCCGCAGCAGCGATCTTTCCATGGCATGCAAAAAGAAAGCCTGGACCATGTCCTCCAGCTCTGACGCATCCACGTCCCGGAAATGGAAGAACGTCCGCACCGGGCCCCGATACCGATTGTAGAATTCCCCCAATGCCGCGCTGGCGCGACTGTCCCCATGCAAGGTTGCCGCAGCGAGCTGACTCCAATGTGTCGTGGGAAAGGCCATCTGGTAGTCCAGAATGACACGGTGTCGAAGATTTGGCAACTGCGAGACCAGCGGCCGTCACAGGCAGGATGTTTTCTAAAGCTTTCCCGTTGCCTCAATGCGTAATAGTCGGCTGGCCAATTGTTCATCATGCTTGGAGAAAGGTCTAAATTTTAAATCCATGAAACTCTCCTCTCTTTCCTGCGCACTGTTTTGCACTTTACTCATCCTGTCAGGGACTGCCGTCCTGCATTCCGGGGAAGCCGCTCCTGCGGACGAGAAAATCCTCCTCTGGCCGGACCAGGCCCCGCTGGGCGATGGGAAATTTTCCAAATCCGATGCCGCCATCACCGTGCATCGTCCGGCCAAGGCCAATGGCGCCGCCATCATCATTTGTCCGGGCGGGGGCTACGGTGGATTAGTCACGGGCGCGGAGGGACATGGCATCGCGAAATGGCTCAATGCCCACGGCATCGCTGGCATCGTTCTCGAATACCGCCTGCCCGCAGGAAATCATCATCTGCCCCTGCTCGATGCCCAGCGCGCTCTCCGCATCATCCGCACGCGTGCCGCTGATTGGAAATGTGACCCCGCCAAAATCGGCATCATGGGATTCTCCGCAGGCGGCCATCTGGCCTCCACTGCCGCCACGCATTTCGATGCCGGCCAGCCCAATGCCACCGATCCCGTTGAGAAAGCCAGCAGCCGGCCGGACTTCGCGATCCTCGTCTACCCAGTCATCAGCATGGGCGAGAAAGGCCACGGAGGCTCCCGGCAGAACCTGCTCGGTCCAAATCCCAGCGAGGAACTCAAAACCCTTTATTCAAACGAAAAGCAGGTCACGGCCAAGACCCCTCCCTGCTACCTCGCCCACGCTCTCGACGACCACGCCGTAACCCATGAGAACAGCCGCCTCTTCGCCGATTCCATGAAAGCCCACGGAGTTGCCTGTGAGTATCTGGAACTCCCATCCGGGGATCACGGGCTCAATGGCTACCAGGGTCCGATGTGGGATGCCTGGCAGTCCGGATCCCTAAAATGGCTTGCGCAGTTGAAGATCATTCCCTAGCCTTTCGGGAGATCACTTCCGTCTAGGAGATGCAAAAGGTTTAAAGATTTTTGCAACAACCGTCGGCATTTTCGTGAGCAGGAGGTGACAACCTGAATTCGTCCTCATGAAAAACTCCTTTCGCTCCCGCCTGTCACTTTTTGCGCATCGTTTTCACGTGACCGCCCGAATGCCCAAGGCGCTGGCGCTGCTCCTTATTTTTGCGACCACCTTTCCGGTCATGCTGCCGGCCCAGCAGGCGGATTCCCTGAAACTCGGCGCGCAAGCGGTGCCGGGCGATACCGGCCGCTGGCAGCTGACCTGGCAGAGCGTGGTGGGGCAGGCCTACCGGCTGGAGCGCTCACCCGATTTGACCGCCGGGACCTGGACTGAGGTGACCACACTCACGGCAACGGCCACGGTAACCTCGTTCACTGATCCACAGAGGTTGACGGGCAATCGAAATTTCTGGCGCGTTGTGGTGATTGGGGCAGGGACGGATTCCGTACCTCCCACCGTGTCGATCATCGATGCCCGGCTCATTGAGCAGTCCGGGTTTATTGCCCTTGAACTCAAGGTTCGCGCCACCGACAACATCGCAGTGATCGGGGTGAATTATGCGGAGGGGGTCACCCAGCTCGGCGCGGCGACGGCCGGGCCAAGCCAGACGTGGACCCGCATTGTGCCACTCGTTCCCGGGGCGACCAATCCCCGTCAGTTTCAAGCTGTGGCTCGCGACCAGGCTGGAAATAACGGCTTTTCAGACATCTACACATTTCGACCACAACAGGCCTACCCGGCGGGCATGCGGCCGCTCGGGGGTGCGGGTGTCTCTGCTTCCGGCGTGATCGGAGAAAAACCCGACGGCACGCTGCAACCCTTCACGTATATGCCCGACAGCAATGCCGGAGGATCGCCGCAGAGGGCGTTGCGGGTGGATTTCCCCCAGGGAGCGACGCTTTTGAATGTCGCGGGACAGCCGCGATTTCAATCCGGGCAAATGGTGCTGGGCTTTGGTCCTCAGGCCCCTTTGCGATTTGATCCGGCGGCGATGGCTGAAACGGCGGGATTGGCCAGTTCGGGGTCTGTGTTTGATGGATTCGGATTGGTCGTCCCCATTGCCAACGATCAGACGGCGCAACTCGCCGCCTCGGGTGGATTGAGTTACGAGACCGCCCGGCAACTGCTGGGCTTGCCGGTTGGCGCTGGAATTCCCATGCGGTTGTTCAACAGGTTCCTTGTCCTGTGGAAAGGCGGCACTTTCAAGAATGAAGGGATTGTTGGTGGAAAATTTGCGATGCCAAATCTCAACCTGCCCCTGCCGGCAGAGACGGGCGAATACGCGGGTTCCATCGTGGACCTGCTCAGCGGCAAACCCGCTGATTTCCCCATCCATGGCGATTGGGGGCTGCCCGGCACCGGAGTCACTCTGAAGGTGGCACGCTCCCGCCCGCTGGTGCTTACGCTGAAACCGGATGGATCGCTGGCGCTGAACGGACCCGTGACCGTGCAGTTCAGCAATGGCGTGCGGCTCCAGGGGACGATTACCCTTGATGATCCCACCTATAAATTTTGCCTGGAGTCGGACACCATTTCCGTCCCGTTGATGACGATTCTGGAAACGATCCTGCCCAACAATGCCGCCAACTGCATCCCGGCCGGGTTTGATGATGCCACGCTGGATCATGCGGAGGATTGCCTGCGAAGTTACGATCGGGCCTACAAAACGTTCCTCCAGGCCGCTCTCAATTTACGCCCTGATGAGACCAACGATGCCGCGATTGGAGCCACGCCTGGGCCGCAGGATTTGCTGGCGGCGGCGGCGGAATGTTTTGGAGCCACGGCGGCCACGGATGTCGCGGCATCGCTTCCGCTGCAGGCGATTCGTGACTTCACCAACAGTTGGTGGACGCCTTCCATTCCCACAGATGATCTCCTGACGGCGCTCAAGAATCTGGCCGGAATCAAACGCGTGCGCGATGCTGCCCAGGCCCTTGCCACTGGCGGGACCGCTTCCATGGATGAAACCGCGATGGTTGCCGAACTCACGGTCGCCATGGCCCAGACCCGCGCCGAAGTCATCCGGCTCGCGCAAACTCCCCAGGCCTCTGCCAGCACCGAAAACCTGCATGCCATTGCCGAGATGTTCGTTCAGCTGGGAATTGATACCACCGATACCGGAATGGTGGATGCCATGCGGGTGATGGTTGGGACCTACATCGCACGCATCGCCGGTCAGCTGGCCATTCCGCTGGGGGCTTCGGACCATCGTCAAAATGCCACGCTTCAGGCCGTGGGATATTACGACACCCTCCTGCTCACACGGCAGGTGGTCACGGCCATGGCTGCCCTGACCAGAGTCGGGGTTGATGAGGAGGATTTGGTTTTTGGCGTCGAAGTGCGGCGGCAACTGACCCGGCACGCCGGTGATCTGCTTACGCAGCGGTTGGACGAGACGACGCTTGTTGGAGATGTCTTTGCCATGCAGCTGGTGGTCGGGGATTTGACGGATTTCCTGGGGGAAATAGGGGAACTGGGATTGAATGACCCTGAATTGCCGAACCAGTCTGATGCGGTGGCCGCCTTTGACAACATCAACAATCAACTCGTGCAGGCCCTGCTGGGAACGGGGGGCGATTTGCATGAAATGCTCTCGCGCGGTGCGGCCTTGCGGGCTGCCATGGACAAACTGCGCCAGATTGCCCCCGGGGCACCCCTCGCTGAACAGGCGCAACGGCGCGTCCATGCACTCATGCAGGAGCGTCTGCCCATCGAGGCCATAAACGTCGTGGCAGGGGACAGCATCGGACTCCAGTTGGAATTCCTGGAGGCTGGTCGGGCCTTTGCCGGGCTTGCCCGCAATACGCCGGGCGTCACGACAACCTACAACTGGGAGCAAACCGACCTCGGTCCGGTCGCCAGCCGCATCGCGTCTCTGTGTGCTCAGCAGCTTAATTTCTCACTGCTGCGCGATGAAATGAAACAATTGTTCGATGAGATCGACCAACTCGAGAGGGAAGGTGAAAGGGCGGCTGCGGCCGGCCAGACCACCGTGGCCCAGGCGCGGCAGCAATCGCGGAAACGCTATTTAAACGTTGTGGCGGACGTGCTCGGCATCGCCCGCCCCGCAATCCTGGCCTACTGGCAGCAGAGCAACCTCCTGCGAAACCAGCAGCCCAACTCCGCCAAATCGGACGGATTTCTTTCCGGCGACCTCACCATCGAGCGCCTGCGCGGCTGCCTGGCCTACAACCGTTCGACACATTTGTTGACGGGGAGTTTCGGCGGTCGCGTGGGCTTCCCGGCGGATGGCGCATTCTTTGAAATCCTCAATGCCTCCATTTCCAGTGATGGCACGTTCAACATGCAGGCGGCGACGCAGCTTCCGCTGGAGCCCTTTGGGAATCCCAATGTCACACTGACTGGCACGCTGGGCATCAATGGCAACAATAGTGGTTTGCAGGGCGTCACCGGCACCGGCCATTTGCTCGTGAAAATCCCCGGTCAGGGCGGGGCCCCCGCAGGATCGCAGGACTACAGTGTCGTCTATAGTTACAGTGCCACCGCGCCGGGTCAGCCGCTCAGTGTGACGGCAAATCTTGCCACCCAGAATGCGCCACTCAGACTGGGTGATGATTTCATGCTGTTTGGGGGCAACCTCAATGCCCAATGGAAAACAGGCGCTCCCGGCGGTTTCAGCATTGGCATCGGTGGCCGTGCGGGGCTCTATCACCGTGAGCAGCCACTTGTGGCCCCGATTGAGGAAAAGGATTTCTGGTCCGTGGTGGAAATCAATCAAATGGCGCTGGTGTTCGATGCACTCAAGGCACGCGCAACCTTTACCGGGGGCGTGCTTTCATTGCCTGAGGATCTCTTCGTGCGCAATGCCCCGAATCCCCCGGCACTTGGCGGGGGCTTGAAAACCAAGGTCACCATGACCGGCCAGCTGTGCGTGGATGTTCCTTTTGCCACGGGGGTTCCGCTGTTCTGCGCCGATGGCAATCCGGCCACTCCCTTCACCGTCGCCTTCGACAACTTTCATTTCAAGGTCCCGGGCATTGAGAAATCAAAGATCGACGTCACCAATGCCACGGTGGAATTTTTCCAGGATGAGTTTCCGGTCATGAAAAATCTGGCGGCATCCTTTGAATTTCCCCTGCCCGGAATGGATGCCACAGATGCCACGAAGGACCGTCTGCTGGTGCTGAATGTCGTCGGCAAGGATTGGCGGATTGATGGATTTCCACGCGAGGCCAGTTTCTCGCTCGGGCAGGATTTGCGCATCGTGGACCTTGACGGGTTGGATGTGGATTTGCTCGGCGGCACGGCCATTCCCGGATGCCAATCCACGTTTGGTCTGACTTCGCAAACTGTCGGCGGCATGCAAACGGCGCATCTGACGCTCAACGGCGGCATGCGGGTGAAATTTGAAGAGAAACTGGCCAAGGATGCGAATCAGCCGCCGACTGCACTTGCTGCCACAGCCTGTGGATCCTTTGGGTGGGATTTCGCCACGCTGCCGAATTTCCAACTGACCACGGCCCAGATTGCAGGCCGTTTCCGACTGGGGGGCGATCAGGGGATTGTCATCGGTGGTGCGGAAAATGGGGGTCTTGCCACGATGAGCTTTTCCGGCTTGGAAAATCTGCATCGTCTGACCAATGCCAGCCCGTTCACAGTCGCCTTCACCGGTGCCCTGGAGGTGCAGGATTTTGTGAAGTTCGGCCTCAAGGATGCAAACATGAAATGGAATGGCAGCAGCCTGGTTCCAGCCGTGACCCTGGGTGGCGTGCAAACGTCATTGGGCAACGAGGCGGTGGAGTTGGCGCAGGGATTCCTGCCGGTCTATCCAACGGGATTGGGCGTGGAGTTTGTGGATGGCACCAAACCACTGTTTCCAACCGGTGCGCAGATGGGGCTTTTCGATCCACTGAACATTCGTTTCCTGGTCAGTGGTGGTGTGAGCATTCCGCCGCCGGTGGCCAACGAAGTGGGGCAGACACCGAGTGACCTGCCGGGGCTGGCGGGAACCGTGGACAGCCTCGGCATTGGTTTGAAACGTCAGGGTAACCTGATCCTGCCGGATATCTCTCTCAATGGTCTTGGCCTCAAGCTTTCGGGAATCGACATCCCGCCGCTCGGCGGACTCAACGGAAACCTTTACGTTGGCAACCTCAATGATCCGGCAAATCTTTATTTTGCCGGCAGCGTGGGTGGCACGGTCAATGATGTCGGTGCCAAAATTGGCATGGGTGTGCATCGTGCCAAGGGCTTGCTGGGGGCTACGTTTGATCTCGACATTGGTCCGGCGGGGATTCCCATCGATGGCGGTGTGCTCGGCGGTATTTTGCTAACGGGAGGCGGCGGCGGTCTGAGCTTCGGAAATACTTTTGCCAATCCGGCTGACTTTTTGCAAAGCATCCAGTTTGCCAACGTGAGTGGCGAGAAACGTCCTGTGAACGATGGCACCACAGATGCCTTTACCCCTACAGGCACACCTTCAACCTTGACCTACCCGACGACTCCCCCCGTTCCCGACAACAACGCCAACTCCTGCCTCACCGGCCAGTTTCCTCCTCCGACCATCAACCCTTTGTGCAAGCCACATCCGACGATCCCCAATCGCATTATCTTTAAGGGCACCGATCTGCGGCCGGGACCTGGATCGCCGAACACCGATTTTCCAGGAATGAGCCTCACGCTCACATCGCTCGGAATCACCCCGGCGTCGGTGCCCGCATCGATCAATGCCGCTGTGGCCTTCGGCGTGGATAAATTGGTTGCTCCGGTGCGCAATTTCAAAAATAGTCTGGTGGCCGCTGTGCCAGCGGTGGTGGACCATCGCACCAAGGAATTTTACAGTGAGCTGTTGGAAAAGCAGATTCGCCAAATGGAGAGCAGCGCCAATGGATTCCTTCGGCAGGCACTTGGCCAGGCCATCGGTGTGAATCCCAATGCCAGCCTTTACCAGGCCATCGTGGATGCGGCGGCCAAGGGGATTCCCTGTCTCGATGCCACGCTGCGGTTGCAGGGAAATTTCTCCCATGCCGCGGTCTCCACTGTCCTCAAGGGCGAGGGGGCGGTGACCATCTCCACCACAGGAACTGCTACGTTGGACGGGACGATTAAGCTCATTGGGATTCCGGTTGGGGAAGGGACGCTGGCCTTTTCTTTGACCGACACTCAGGGTAATATCAATCCTTCGTTTGGAGGTGTGCTCAATGCAGGCATCGGTCCACTGACGCTGGGCAACATGAGCCTGGCCTACCAGTGCGATGGATGCTTTAACGCCGTGCTCGATGCCTTCCAACTTTTCCTTGCGACGAACACCCAGAACATGGGTGCAGCATCGCGCCAGTTGCTCGTGGAAATGATGAACCGCACGGTGCCCTTTGCCAATCCGCGGCCACTGGGTGGGGATCCCGGCGCCTATTACGTGGAATTGAGCGATGGACAGAAGCTCGCGTTTGTGGCGAGTCTGTTTAATATTGTGGAGGTGCTGGGAAATGGGCAGCCTCTGCCCCCCGGGATTGGGGCCAGCGTAGTCAGTGGCTTCATCGGCAGTTTTCAACAGTTTGTCAGCGATGTCCTGACGCGGGTGAATCCACGCTTCTGTTTCCAGGCGAAGCTTCGTCCGGCACTCTTCGGATTTCCATTGATCCCCGGGCCAACTCCGTTTGATGCACGGTTCGCTTATGAAAAGGTGACGGATCAAGGCGTGGGCTATCAACAGTTGAGTGCGAACGCCGTGTTCTCTCCCGCCTTCATCATGGCGTCCCTGACGACCGGCCAACTGGCCTTGCTGGCACCCGCGACTGATCAGGCAAACTTGGGGTTTTCCTTCCGCATGCCAGCCTTCAGCCCCGCCACGGTGGATCAGGCGATGCGTGATCCGTTGCAGTTTGCGGTGAATCAATTCAGTTCGTTGGTGGAGGACAGCACGCTCACCTTTGGTTATGCCTTCATGCCGCTGGGGATTCCTTTGGCGCAAGGCCAGGCCCGGGTCATCATGCCGCGCCTGGCTCAGCATCCGGCGAATCCGAATCGTGCTGGTGGGGTGTGGACGCTTCCCAGTGGGACGACCCGTGCGACTCGTGACGAAGTGATCATCGCTGCACTGGAACGCGGTAAATTGCAGGATCCCAACTGGCGGGGACAGCGCGGCGAATTGGATGATTTGTTCTTCCAACCTTTTCAAAATCCCCCAGCACCGGGGAGTCGTGAGGAACGCATCGTGCAGATATCCCAACGCTTGAACGCCACGCAGATGAATGCGCTGGGCTTTGCGGACGATTACTTTCCACACGGTGGCATCATTGGCGCGGCCGAATTGCAACTGCCGAGCGTGATTGCCCAGGCACCTCCCTTTGAATTGATTGGCAAAGTGTTCGATGCCTCCAACCCCACCTGGCTGGCGGATGCGCAGAATCTTTTCAACAATTACCTCACTGCCAGCACCACCATTGGCCAAATGGCCGCTTACATTCCGGCACCGAACGTCCCGCAGGGATTTGATTTCAACAGTCCGAACAATGGACCCCAGCAATTGATCGACTCTCTCATTACTGGCGATCCCCTTTCTATCATCAAGAAAACAGCGCCACAGGGCATCTATCCCTTCGATCAGGTGCTGCTGGCAGGTTGGGCGAAAGCACAACTTTTGGGAATGCCGCTGGCAGAAGGGAAAATCCTCTTTGATCCAGCGGGGAATCGATTTGCCCTCAATGCCGGTGTGCCCGCTGGATCGTGGTTGCGGGACATCGTGGGAGTGAATCTTGAAGTCACCATTAAACAACCAACGATCCTCAACACCGCACCGACGGGCAACACCATCGAGGAAATTTACGCGGCCGTGCCGAAAGGAACGGTGCAGGAGCGTTTTGAAGCCCTGGCGGCAACGCTCACCAACGCGCCTGCTGCCATTTCCTCAACCATCACTCAAATTCAGGACACGCTTCCCAAGATCAGCGCCGAGGCTGCTGCCACCATTCAGATTCCAGCCAGCCTCCAACCGTTCCTGCGAACCCAGGCCAATGCCGGATTGGCATTTTTTGCCTATTCGCCCGGCTTCGACCCTGCGTTTGGCCGTAATGGCCCCGGTACAGCGGATGATGACTTCTCGCCGCTGGCGGTGGCGAAACGGCGCGGTGGCGTGGGTGTGAAAGGAAAATTTGATCTTAGCTATACCCCGCCAACGGGGGAACCCTTGATCATCAAAATTGACGATGCTTCATTCGCCATCACACCGGGTGCGGACAACATCTTCCCGGCTTTGAGTGGTCAACTCCTTGCCACGCAAGTCTCCATTCCCGGAGCACCCACCGTGCGCAAGGGAGTCGTGCAGTTTGCCTCGTCCCCGGACAACGGTGCGCCCTACATGAAGGTGGGCCTGGAAATGGATCCCTTCAGCGTGGCGGTGCCCGGCCAACCCAACTTGAAGTTGCTCGATTTCCAATCGCTCAACGGCACCTTCCTGGGTGGAGAACTGAGCATCACCCGTGCCGATGGCCAGCCTGCCAACACGGCGGTGAGCCTGCGGATGAAGCCGATGTCGATTACGATCCCCATGCTGGGAGACCAAGCCGCCGTTGCCTTGCACGGAGGGGAAGTCAGTCCTGGTGAGTTCAATGATTTCAGCTTCAGCACCGCCACTGGGCAGGCTTGGAGCGCCCAGATGACCATCTCGGAGCCGGGCGATTTCAATGCCCCACCATCGTTGCAAATCCGTGATCCGCTCAACCCTCAAAATCCGCAGGTGCTGATGTCGATCACCGCCAGTGGGGTGGTGCATGGCAGCCTTTCGGGCGTGGGATTGAGCACGTTCCAAGGGGAATTTACGGTTACGGGAAATACGGCACCAGCCGCTCCCACAGCGGTGACATTTTATCCGGGAACCGAACAGGAGAGCACCCTGAATCTACCGAGTGCGGCGGGTTTTGTTGTCGCATTCGACAGTGCCGGACGTTTTTACTGTAACCTCGGAGCCTTGACGAATATCAGCCTGCCGGGACTCATGTCGGCGAACGCAAAAATTGAGTTCGGCTACAATCCCGATGATCCCCAACCGAACATTGGTCGTTCCCCGACCACTCTGGCATTTGGAAGTTTGAATCTGGTTTCCTCCGCCAGTCAGTCGGTCACCATCAGCAACACTGGCACCCAGGCCTCGAACGTTTCGCTCTCGATTTCCCAAACCGGAACGCTCAAGGATTTTGAAGTTGCGGGCGATGGCTTCCAACTTGAGCCCGGCGGAAGCCGCACGGTTCGCGTCCTTTTCCAACCCAAGGCTGGGGGGGGGGCGCTCCGCAACCCTGCGTATTGTTTCGGATGATCCGGATTCGCCGCTGCTCACGGTCCCGTTGAGCGGAACAGGTCTGGTAGAACCCATTTATTTCCAGAGCCGGCCTTCTCCGATCACCTTTGGCCGCACCCTGGTTGGTGGCACCAGCAGCACCACGATTACGATTGGAAACAGCGGTTCAGCCAACATGGTCATCAATTCCGCGACGCTGACGGCAGGCTCGCCGTTTACGATCTCGCCGGCGGGCAGTGTGACACTAAAGCCGGGCGATTCCCAGCTTTATACCGCGACGTTCACCCCGGCCGTTCTGGGGGCCGCAACGAGCACTCTGACCCTCGCGGTTGCGGCACCGATCGGCTCCAAAACGCTCACGCTGACTGGCACAGGCAGCGAGTCGAGCTGGGTGGCGGTTCTGGACTCCGTGACGGCTGGAAACAGCAACACGCTCAATGCCATCAAAATGATCGATGACAAACGCGGCTGGGTCGCGGGCAATGCCGGGACGCTGCTGGAAACGCGCAACGGCGGGCGCTCCTGGAGCCCGCGGCGGCTGACCAATCAAAACCTCAACGCGCTGGCACTGAGTGAGACCGCCATCAACGAACCGGTCGTCGCCGTCTACCATCTGGAGGAACCAACCGGTTCACCCAGTTACCTCGACGCTTCCGGCAGCAATCTGCACGGCACGGCACCCATCGGCCCCGAGGCCCCGACGCAGTCTTTTTCCAATGGTCAGTTTGGAAGTGGCCTGGGATTCGATGGCGTTAACGATTACGCGGAACTTGGAACGTTCGCCTTGCCTCAGGATTTCACCATTTCCCTCTGGGTCAGGTTCGACCAGACGACTGACTCGCAGATGGTGCTGGGAAAATACACGACCACTGGAGCACTACGGTTCCTGTTTGGAAAATACTCGGGTGGTTACCGTGTGCAGATCGGGAGTCAGGCCTGGACCGTTCCCGCCACGCCAGTGGTGGGCGCGTGGATGCACTTTGTGCTCACAGGTGACTTCGACTCCGTGGCGAACACGACCACGGTGACGATGTATCGTGACGGTTCCAACATTGGATCCAATGTCTTCACCGGCGCTCCCAGCACGGCAGGTGGCAAGCCTTGGGTCTTGGGCACGGATTGGGATAGCGACACCCTGCGTTCTGAGTTCTTTAAGGGAGCGATCGATGAGGTCTGGTTCTTCAATGGCCTGTTAAGCAGTTCAGAGCGCACCGGCCTGCGCACGCAGAATGGACGTCGGTTGGTGGTGGCAGGCGCTGGAGGCCTTGTTTATCAAACATTCACCGATGGTGACACCTGGGGACAGTTGCCGGATTTGAATGCCTATGGCTGGCGGAACCTGACGCGGACGTTTGAACGACGAGATTGGTTTTCGGCATCCTTTGCCGGCTTGGATCTTTATCTCGGCGGGCGGCAATTGACGTCGGGGATAAGTTTCCGGAAAACGGTGATGGTGGAGGATTTTGGCCTAGGTGTGGATGGTTTGCAGAACACTGACGATGACGAGTTTGCCGAAGTCACATTGCCTGGTGGATCGGGACTGACCCCAGGATTCATTGTGCTGGGGATGGCCACCAATCAGGGACAAAACAAACTATTCGTTTCCAACGAAGGCATCGCCTACCAACAAAACAGCTCCACTCCGGGGAGCGCCACCGCCCTGACTCCAACTGCAGCGGGTTCTCTCAACGCAGCGGCTGCGCATGGGTTATTTACAGAATACACGGCGGTGGGTAACAGCGGGGCGATCCTGAGTGCCAATAACGGGGCCTTTGGCACCCGCGTGAGCAGCACGACCGCAAACCTTCGTGGCATCGCCTTCACGAATGCCAATCCTCAATACCATGTGGTGGGGGATAACGGAGTCTATTTAACCAGTGATAACAACGGAGTAAACTGGACGGTGGCCAATGATGGCCTTACGGGAAACATGCGCTCCGTCGATGCCAAAGCTGTGCCTGGGGGGGCAGCCACTAACTACCACGTGTGGGCGGTGGGTGAGCAATCCAAGATCAACTATCGTCCGCCCGTGGAGCCAAGCGGGCCGTTCTTCACCTGCTACCCTGGGCAGTTGGATTATGGATTCGTGACAACCAATGAAAGCCGGACTCTTTTCGTTAAGGTTACCAACCGTGGTAAGCAGCCACTGACGGTTTCAGCCTCGGGAGCCAGCATTTCGGGTCCCGCCGCGAATCGTTTCAGCCTGGCAACGACGAGCATAGGACGATTGGAGCCGGATGACACGACGGAAATACCCGTTCGTTATCGGCCCACGGCGACATCCGAATTCGATTACGCGGAGTTAACATTGGCGACGAATGACGGCGACCAGTCCTTCCGGGTGCCGCTGTTTGGTCAGTCAGCGGCTAATGAATGGCGGCCCGTGGTCATTTCAGCAAACGGAGTTCCGGTGGTGGGCGAGGTGGTGAAAGTGGAGTTTATCACAGCCAACCTGGGTTATGCTCTGGTCAATCCACCGACGGGAGCATCAAAACTCTACCGCACTGAGAATGGCGGCAGCTCGTGGATTCAGGTGGGTTCCAATTTTCCCAATTTGGGTGGGACCCTGCGTTTCACCAGTCTTGCCTACACCAGCGATTTTTCAGATTTGATTTATCTGGGTGGGAGAGTTGAAAATGCTTCGGGAGCCTTGATCAAGGGTGCTGTAATCGTCGGTCAGGTTGAAAGCACGGAAATTGCGCCCGGTGAATTTGCCATCCAAGAGCAATGGTCAGACTCTACTCCACTCTCTTCGGGTCAGAGCATCCAGCCCTTGGCTATCGCTGACGTTGGTGCCTTTACCGCTCAGGGTGCTAATAGTTCGGGCTCAGCCCTGGTTGCGTCGACGACGGGCAGTTCCACCACTTCCACGATTTACAAGAAGACCTCGGGGGCTTGGACTACTACGACGAATCGTCCTTCGTCCACCTTCAACGGGGGGCCAGTTGCCGTTTCCGCCTATGACGCTGACTTCGCGGCCTTCCAGTATTTTGGCGCGACCGCAAGTGAGCTATTTGCCAACGCGCTCACCGCGACGAATTGGGCGAGCACAGCCAAGCGGTTGCAAACGGGGCCTGCTCAAATCATTCGCGATATCGATTTTGATCTCAATCTCAGTGATCCAAATGGAATCTACAGTCGAGGTTGGTTGGTGGGAGACGATGGCCTATTTTTTAGACTGAGAGGAGGTTCCATCTCTGTTCCGGATGAAATCCTGCCTGCATCGGATGCCGAGGTCTTTGGCACGACCGATCTTAAGGCCGTGGACTTCGCAGGCCAGAGAAATGGCTGGGTGGTTGGACAGAGCAAGATTTTCAACACGACGGACGAAGGCGCCACCTGGGCGGTTAATTTCGACGCTGGTTCCACGGCTAATATTCTTTGTGTCAAGGTGCTGACCGGGGCGAAGGTTTGGAGCGGTGGATCACTTGATGGCAAAGCCACCATCTGGCGGTATACGCCACCACCTGCTGCCACGAAGCCTTTGCTCACTTCGGTGAGTTTCAAGGATTTCGGAACGGTGACGGCGGGATCGGTGAGCGGCACGCAAAACATTGCCATAACGAATAATGGGGCCTCGGCGTTGGCGCTGCAGGAAATAGGAATTGAAAGTGACGAGCCACGCTCGCGGTTCCGAATCGTGGGGCAACCCCCTGCCACTGTGGCGGCCGGAGGCACGGTGAATGTGCCTGTGGTGTTCGATGCCGCATTGGAGCCATCCATCGCGGACACCATGTCGCCGGAGTTTATCCACCGGTTTGAGGGGGATTGGGCGGATACGGTTTATCGCGATGACAGTTCGAATCATCGCGATGCCACGGCTCCGACGACCGTCACGCAGCGTCCCACGCCTGCATCGTCCGTGCTGCGTGATCGGTGTTTGCGTTTTGATGGAACGGATGACCGGCTGGAAATCACGGGTGCGCTGGAGACGCTGCCAGCCAATTGGACGGTCTCGCTCTGGGCGGCTCCCGAAGCGGTTCCGACCTCGGATCGCGTGATGCTTTCGAAAGATTTGTCGACGGGGGGGGATGGTTTGAAAATTCTGCTGACATCCACTGGTTATCGTGTGGTCATTCGCGGGACTTCATTTACTGGCGGTGGAGTCCCGACGACGGATTTTCAGCATATCCTCGTCAAGGGAGTGCAGAGCGGCAGTTCGACCATCGTGACGTTCTATCGAGATGGTGAAATCCTCTGGACGCAGACACTTGCGGCGGTGGCGGGCAATCTCACAGGACGGCCTTGGACGTTGGGTGCGGAGTGGACAAGTGCCTCCGCGACCGCCGGACATTTCCTCGGCTGCCTGGATGATGCGGCGCTGTTTCCGCGGACGCTCACCGATAAAGAAATTGCCCGGCTTGCGGCCAAGTCGCCTGTCTATGGCGAGCATCGCGCCCAGTTGGTCGTGAATTCTGGATCGGAGAAAGGTGTGCGGGTGATTGATCTGCGGGCGTTGGTGCCGGAAGCCAGCGACATGATGGTTTTCAATACCGAACCGCAAGGCCGCAGTCTGGTGATTGATGGCGTGGCCCGCACGACTCCCGTGGCTTTTGCCATCAGTCCTTTTGCGAGTGGTTCAGCGAGTTCTTTGGAATGGGTGGAAGGTTCTCGACACACGATCACCACCCAGGAAGCATCGTTTACGCTTACAAATGCCGACCTCTCCTCTGCCAGCTATGTGTTTAGCGAATGGAGCGGAGCACCGACCCGGGCCTGGACCCTCACGGCCGCGCGCACCGGCTCCATGTCGCAAATTGCCACCTTCGTGCCCGGCACCCTGACCCCGCCTGCTCCCATTGCTCCGCCACCACCGCGTGTGATGGGGCCGAATGTCCTGCTGTCCGGACTGACGAACTCTCCCAAAGGTCCATTCTTCCGGCTGAGTAATGGATCGCTCAAGATCCCCAATCTTGGGGCCTCGGGCTTCGCAATCACGGGAGAGCTGCTGGTCAGTCTCGTAAAAATCAAAGGTCACCTTGAAACAACCGCGCTCAAACTCCCTGACACGGGAACGCCGCACTTGGAACTCGGGGAGAGCCGTTGGTTGATCGATGCCACGGCGGGTGGAAACTTCCTGCTCCAAGCCAGCCCGCCCAGTCTGAGGCTGCTGGGCAATGATGTGTTGCCAGACGGGCAGGCGACCTTGCGCTACACGAAAGCTGCCGGGGTCAATCCAGCGAAATGGAGTGCTGAATTCCAACTCCGCCGCGATTACAAGCCGGCTCCCGACATGTTGGAATTCAAGAAGGGATTCACCAAAGTCGAATGGCTGGCGAGCGGTCTGCCCGGGTTTGCCGTGGAGTTTCAAGGAGGCCTCAGGCTCCTGAAACAGCCGTCGGGCGTCTTTGCCTTTGATAAGACGATGAACGTCCGGCTGGATACGATTAACTTCAACGTTAGCGTCAACAGCATGCTCGCCAGTGCGGGTCTGCCCCAGCCCACCCAACTGTTTAGCGCCGGCCCCTTGAAGGTAGGATGGGGCGATCTGCGAGTGAAAAGGTCCAATGGCGGCCCGGTCTTCCTGGAACTCGTCAGCCTGCCGTTCGATGTCAACGGCACCAATGTGGCGACCGTCTCCGGCAGTCTCAGTACCAATGGGGCGCTGGGCTTGAACGGCACGCTTACGGCCTTGAGTGGCGGTGGAAAAGCCATCCGTCTCGATCCTGCCGGACAGTTGACGTTGGAGAAAACCGGAAGTGGATCCGCGACGTTTGATTTGCTGCTGCAGGCATTTCCCACACCCCGCTTTGCCCTGAGTACGCCCACTCTCATCCTCAAGAGCACTGCCGGGGAATTTCCCTCCGGTGGCCTGACGATCCCCGGCATTGATTTGGATACCTCGGGTGCCTTTGACACTGGCAAGTTGCCGCTGCCCTCGTTCTCCTTCGACGGCATTGGCGTCTCCGGAGACCCAGATGGAAAGTTGAAGCATAACCACATCCGACTGGCCCGTGACACCAGTGGGAAGGCCACCTTCACGATTAAATCCGAGCAGCAATTTCTCAGTTGCCGCCAGAGAATGAAGCTCAGCATCGTCACCGGCGGCAGCCCCAAGATCAGCGGCTCCATGGAGGGAAATTTCTGTGTGCTGCCTGAGCCCATCTCCCTGAGCTTTGACAGCTCGAAAACCTGCCAGTTTGAAGGCACTGCCTTTGGATTCACGGTTCGCTTTGGCACCAATTGCGCCGAGGTGACGTGGTAGAAGTCGGCTGAAGAAATGCTGGCAGGTTCCAGTTGTCCTGCTAGCGTCCGCGGCATGGGTGATTTGGAACATGCACAGGCCTCAGGTGCGTCGGCCTTCCCCGCGACCCGCTGGACGCTGATCGTCGATCTGCGGTCCAGCGATGCCCGCGCGGCGGGAAATGCCATTGAGGAGTTGTGCCGACTCTATTGGTATCCGGTCTATGCTTTCATCCGGAGGGAGGGAGCGGGGCCTGAGGATGCGGAGGATCTGACGCAGGGCTTCTTTGCGCGGTTTTTGGAGCGCGGGGATTTTCTTTCGGCGCAGCAGGACAAGGGTCGGCTGAGGACGTTTCTGCTGGGATCGGTGAAAAATTTCATGATCCAGGACTGGCGGCATCGCACGGCGGAGAAACGTGGGGGCAAGTTGGCGGCGATCTCGCTGGATTCAGTGACTGCGGAGCAACGCTACGCACATGAGCCGGCGGACAGTGCGACGCCCGATGCCATCTTCGACCGCCGCTGGGCTTTGGACACTATGGAGGAGGCGCTGCGGAGGCTGGAGCAGGAATTCAGGGAGGCTGGCAAGGCGGATCTCTACACCGCCCTCCAGCCCTACATTTCCGCACGACCGCAGGGGGCAGTGTATGAAGGCATCGGCCCTCGTTTTGGCATGAGCGTGGGTGCGGTGCAGGTGGCGGTGCACCGGTTGCGGCAGCGTTTTCGCAAATCGCTTGAATCGATTGTGGCAGAGACGGTTGCCACCCCCGAGGAAGTCAGTGCGGAACTCAGGCACCTGGTGGGGTTGCTCACGGGTTGAACGTGGCAAACTTCGGAGGCTTATGCTAGTAGCGACGTGTGCGGTAGAAGCCCCTTTCTCCAAAAATGGACATTGATCGCAGGAGCACTGCATCATCTCCGGGGATGGGAGTGCTGGGCAGCCAGTTCAGCAGGTCCTCGCTGAATTCCGTCGAGTAGCTGCGACTCAGGGCGGTGGGCACTGCATAGTAAGGGGCCGGAAGGGAACTGGAAATGGGCAACACGCTGCGTGGCCAGAAGCGCCGAATCCGGAAGTGTCCGCCGGGAGGAGGGAATGCATACGAGAGATCCTCCCCCGTCACGAAAGGCATGCTGGCGGACGAGGCTTCGGTCCAGGTTTCATCATCCTCGGAGTATTCCAAGCGCCAGGGTTCACCGATTTTGACGGGGAACTTTACAGACAAGCCTATGAGGACGTGAGGGGCAAACGGCGTGCCCGCGAGACGACTGACCGCACTTGGTGAGAATGGGAAGGAGGCATCTCCAATCAGCATTGGGATGGTGAGAGGTTTGTTGATGGATCCGCCAGGGTTCTCCACGGTGGGATATCCCGGCAGCGTTTGGTTTTCTCCAAGGGTGAGCCTCCAGTGGTCGGTGAGGTGGAAGCCGGAGAGGGCCAGGAAATATTCCCCGGGAGGCTGGCTCTTTGTTTCCAGACTGATGGGAAGGCTCTGCGGATGGTACGAGGAGTAGGGGCCGGGGTCATCCGATCCGATCAAATCTTCGGTGGCTCCTCCGCCCAGATTGAAGCCATTCATGTCAAAGAAATCAAAGCGGCCGCTGGCGGCGCTGTGGCCTGGCTCAGCCATGAGTCGCAGCGGCCCGCCCGTGTGGGTGATATGGAAAAGCTGCCCGCGCAGGGAGCGTCCCTGCAAATCGCGGGGCCAGTTGAATTTTACGAGATCATCAGGGAAGTCCGGCGTGAAGGTCGTGGGGACACTGATGTCCACCCAACGGAGTTCGCGGAGGAAATCCATGGGGTCGATCCACCCATTGCCGCCACTACGGGCGGAACTGGCACCATTGATGACGGCATCCAACGCCGAATTGCCATCGCAATAAGTGATCTTGAGACTGAAGGAGGCGGCGGAGGTTCCTTCAATTTTCAAAAAGAGGGGCAACGGATGGGTGTAGGCATTGATGGCCACGCCACCACCACCACCGTCACCGATGGCCGCAGTCGCTTCGATATGTGGGATTCCATCCCTCAGAACTTCCTCAAAAAATTGCATGCGCACCCCGGGGATGGGAGGATCAAGAACTGCGACCACGCTGGAAAAGCGTGATTCGCCCGGCACATAACCCGTCCACGGGAGGATCCGGAAGACGTCCGTGTCCCCGCAGCCACTCAGGGTAAGGCCAGTGCGCGATACTTCCTTGGCATCGGTTGAGCAAAAGGGATTGGTGGGGCCGGTGTAGGGAACCCAGCTGGAACCAGGAATGGTCGTCGCGTGGGTGAAATCATTATTGCCCGAGCCACCTTCGAACGCGTCAACCCCGGAGCCTGTTGAAAGCACAGGGGTGCCTGCGGTAATTCGGTAAAGCACATCCGGGCGGCGCAAGGGAGAGGCATCCGGGCGCGGACGTCCGGCACTGCAACTCAAGCCCACGCGCTGCCATTCGCAGCCCCTCAGCCTGAAATCATAGGTCGTTTCCGTGGCCGTGGTGGAAGCAATGGGGATCGGCCTGCCTTCAATATAGAGATAGGTTGGAGGGCCGAGGGTATTGGGCACCGTGACGTGCAGGGTCGTGGTGATGAAGGAATTGGCAGGTGGCGTGGGATTGCGGAAATACCACGTATCCAGATCGCCTGCAGGCAGGCCTCCGAGGACGTTGACGCTGCCCGATGGCGGAATCTGAATGCGGGCAATTTCCTCATCATCGTTGGTCACCGCCGCTTCATGGTCGAATCGAGCCTGAAAAAGCGGGTATCCGCCTGTATCCATGGGAGGTATTCCAGCATTGTCGCGGGCCGTCGCTCTTGCCAGGAAGGCATTCACCAGCAGGCCGCGTCGGCCGATTTCGATGTTTGTAGGATCTGTGGCGGGCAATAGGGGGGTGGAGCCTGGAACGGTGGCGGTGCTGCGGAGCATGTTCGTGATGCGAGTTACATTGGTCGCACGTTGTCCCGCAGTCGCGCGATGCGGGTCCATCGTGGGGTTCACCGCCATCATGTGGGCAATGATTCCGCTCACAAAGGGGGTCGAAGCACTGGAGCCAGTGAATCTCAGAATTTTCTGCTCATCCACAGGTATGACTGAGGGATTGAGGAGCGTAAAGTCCTCTGGCATGAGCACGGGCTGACCCTCCGGTGCCCACAGGTCCACTGCAGGTCCGTGAAACTGGGTGTTGGGATAAAATTCACGCATGGCCACGCTGCTCACACAAATGACATTGGGAATCACCCCTGGCACCTGCTCCCAATCATCGGTCCGGCAGTTGGAGGTATCGAACAAAGCGGCGAAGTCGCCCTGCGTGCTCCAGTCGATTTGATTGCCCGCACTTGCCACCACTGGCACGCCGGCAGCCTTGGCGGCGGCTACGCCAGCCTCCATCGCATGCCGTGGATCGCCAATCGCGGTGCTGATGAAGAGAGCGTCAAAGAGTGCGCCGATCGCGGTGCTGGCGACGGCGATGGCCGATCCGCAAGCGATGGCTCCCACACCAGGAAGGAAGATGTCCGCCACTGGACCGAGGGAGCAAACGGCGCCAGCGCTTGCCGCAACCAGGGCGGAAATTGTGGCAGCCGCCGCGGCCCGTTCATCAGCAGAACAGATACGGATAGGTCCCAGAACGCTGAGGATCCGGCATGGATAACCCGCGCTGATATTGATAATGTCCGCTCCATCTGCGACGGCCAGTTCCATGCCCAGCCCCATTTCAAAAGCGAACGAGCGGGTGCCCATGTAGTAAAGCATTGGCTGTACCACCTGCCCGCCGACACCGGCAAAACCATAGCCATTTCCCATGACTCCTGCGGCGACCGCCACCGTGCCATTTCCATGCCAGACGGGGCCGCGGATCGGAATCGGCTGTTCAGGGTGTTCGGCAGCATGCGGGCCGCGCTCGCCGGTGTCCATATTGAACTGCGGAATGTCATTGGGATAGCCTCGAAAATCAGGATTCGGGGCGAAAGAGGAATCGAGAAACGCCATGTTGATCGTCTGTGTATCACAATCCTGCATTCCGGCTTCCGCCCACATGTAACGCAGACTGAACATTGCGTCATCCAGCGGATCGAACATATTAACCTCACTCGTCATGGAATCGAATGGATCTGGCACGCTGGTGCCATCGATCGATGAGAAAGCACGCCCTTCTGGGGCGGTGAGCTTGCCGTGCGGCATGATGCGAGGATTGACGGCGCAGTTGTAGCCTTCCAGCCAGAGTTCCAGTCCGGTGGCGAACAGGGCTAGGACGCGTTCATTGCTGGCATGAAGTTTCCCGCTGATGCCGGTCAGGGCCAGCAGTTGCGGCAAATAACGGATGCGATCCGCACGCTCGGCATTGAAAGCCGGATCGTCGATGGTGCCATAGCGCTGCCACACGGCCTTTCCGTTCTGGCCTTTCCATTCGGCGTCATCGCTCAGCTTGGTGGCATGGGCTTTCGCTGCAAACTCCGCCTCCTGCTCTGGCGATTTGGGATAGAAAATCAAGTCTTCGCTGGCGATCTGCACAATACCAGGACGGCCCTCGATGGCGAGCGTTCCGAGTTTGCGACCACCTTGGTCGGGGTTTTCCTCATCGTTGGACAGCGCCATATCGGGGTTGATGAGCGTGACCATTCCAGCAAAGTTGGGATCGTAAGTCATCGCGTAATCAGAACTGATGAAGGGATTGCCGGGCTTGATACCTTTGGAGATATCCGGCGAGATGCGATTTGACAAATGGTAGCCGTAGAGCGCGGTGAACATTTTTCCGGGAGGCAAGGTGAATGTGCCATCGAACGAACCGGGATTTCCGCTCGTCTTGATGGTGATGGGGGTGGTTTTGAAAATGAGCGGATCGGCGGTGGGGATGAGATCCAGTTTCTCGATTTCATTCGTGTCCGGGCATACCAGAACCAGCAGATTATGGCTGGCAATGTCGGAGGCATTTTTGAAGCAGACGCGGGCGCTCAATTGGTCATCGTGGTCATAGACGAGCTTGTTCAGTTTCACGACCGGCATTTCCTGCTTCACAGATTCCTCCGCCGCATTGGCTTGTGGTGGCGCAGGCAGTGCCGGACCGCTGGCAGCACCGTTCAAATGATAACTCACGACTGGATCGGCACCGTAGGGCGTGACGATGGAATAGGTCAGAGTATAAGTGAACACTGTTGATCCGGGGGGGGCGCTCAGCGTTAGGGGATAGTCCAATTCAGCAAAACCCGGCAGCATATAGCCGGCCGCACCCCCTCCGTCCATCAACGCCAGCATGGATTCCGTGGACGGTGCGGCGGCTGTTAGCGCGGGCATGGCGGGAATACGCAACATGGCACCTGTAAGCGGCCAGTAGGTGGTCAGCACCAGTTCACCTTCCACAAAGGCATCGGCCGCCACCAGTCCGCCGCCGAAGTTGTGCTTGGAGGTCATCGCGCTCGTCGTGGCATGCATGTTAACCGAGAAGGTGTCGGTGGTGGCCGCTCCACCGACGATATAGTTGAAACTCAGCGACCCCTCAGCCTTGTCTTTGGCGGAACCTGAGGCAGGCAACTTGGATGCGGAGGCAGCGGGTGTGGAAATGACTGATCCCGCCGTCACCGCGAAGGGGGAAATGTTGGTGTTCTGAGTATCGGTGATGGCATCTTCGCCCGCTCCACCATGTTCCCGGTAGCCTGCTTTGATGCGAGTTTGCACCGACCATCCATTCCAGCCGGGTTGGTCGGAGAGGATCAGAGAAGGTGCTGCATCCGCTGATTTGATCAGGAAGAGGAGGGCGCACAGGAGGGGGCGGGTGTTTGACTTCATAAGCTGAGGTTAATTAGGGTTCCTCCTCTTCTGCGCAGGCACGGACCGAACCATACAAACGGTGTGAAATTAATTTTTTGCCGGTATGGTTTGGAGAATTTTTGTGTAGAAACGGTGAATGCCTTCCGCTGAGCTAACTCTCTGCCCTGACTGTGGTCACAGCATCCCCAGGGATGCTGTGCGCGGGATTTGCATGGCCTGCATGGCGAGAGCGGTTTTTGGAGAGGAAAATCCTCTGGATATTCCCGAGCAGTCAAATCCGTCCGGGCGGGCTTTTGGCACCTGGATGGTAGTCTCAAAGGCCGGGGAGGGGGCTTTTGGATTGGTTTATGAGGCGGTGCAGGAGCGTCCGCTGCATCGGAAGGGGGCATTGAAAGTATTGAAACCGGGGTTGGATAGCCGGGAGGTGATGGCGAGGTTCGCGATCGAGCGCGAGGCCCTCGCGGTGCTGGATCATCCGGGCATTGCGCGCGTGCTGGATGCGGGAACAGAGGAGGGGAGACCTTGGTTTGCGGCAGAGTGGGTGGAGTCTGCGAGGAGTCTTACGAGTTATTGTAGCGAGAAAAATCTTTCGCGCCGGGACCGTGTGAGGCTGTTTCAATCCGTATGTGAGGCGGTGGCACACGCTCATCAGCGCGGCATTATTCATCGCGACCTCAAGCCGTCAAACCTGCTGGTGAGCGAGGATGGGCAGGTGAAGGTCATCGATTTTGGGATTGCCCGGGCGACGGAGCACGTGCTGGTGGAGAGCACGCTGGTCACCCTGGCGGGACAGGTTCTGGGGACCCCGGCGTACATGTCGCCGGAGCAGGCAGCGGGGAAAGGGTCGGAGGCCGATGTGCGGAGCGATTTGTATTCACTGGGTGCTGTGTTGTATGAATTACTCACCGATCAGCCGCCCTTTCCGCAGGCGAAGCTGGAGAGTGCCACGTTGCAGGAAGCGCTGCGCATCGTCTGCGAGGAGACGCCACGCAAGCCTTCGGCGGTTGATCCTTCACTCAGCGGAGGACTGGAATGGATCGCTCTGAAGGCACTGGAGAAGGAACCAGCGCGCCGTTACGAAACAGCCGCAGCTCTGGGGCGTGATTTGGGGGCGTGGCTGGAGGATGGCACGATTCTCGCCGCACCGCCAAGTCGGACATATCAAATGCGCCAGTTTCTGCGGCGGCATCGCACGGCGGCAATTGGGGCGCTGGGCATTTTCCTGGCGTTGGTGGCTGGATTGGTGGGGACGTCGGTCATGTATATGAGGGCTGTTGAGCAGGGCACTGCGGCGAAGCAAAGCGGTGAGCAGGCTGCGCGAAACGAAGCAATGGCCAAACGCAATGCGAGCCGTGGGGACCATCAAACAGCGCAGACTTTTTTTGAGACAAACCAGCCCATCACGGCGGTAATGCATCTGGCCCGTGCGGTCAGGGCGGATCCCACCAATACTGCGGCGGCGGAGCGCTTGATGGCGGAACTGGCGTGGACGGATTTTCCGCGGCAGGCTCACCCGCCCGTGTCCATGCGCGAATTTATCAGGGGTATTGGGTTCTCACCGGACGGATCCCGCCTCGCGGTGCAGTGCAATGAGCAGGTTTTTTCGCCCGGGTTTGTGGCGCTCTTTGATGTGAAATCAGGGACGCGATTAGGCGAGGCATCGCTGGCTGGAAACGGAGTTTATCATTCCGCGTTCAGTCCTAATTCAAAGACGCTCGCCATGGCTCATTTCGGGGGCGCTGTGACATTCTGGCATGCAGAGGACGGATCGCCAGATGGTGCATTTCAAGTGCTGGTTCATGCGGGCCCCGCCCGGCATGTTTCGTGGCTGACCGAGGACCGCGTCGCGACCGTGGAGGACACTGGAGTAACCACGAGCATTGGACGCCTGTGGGATTTGCATGGTCCACGCGTGCTTGCGGAAGTCAGCATGCTCCAGGCCCTGGCGGTTCCCGCGCTGGCACCGGATAAATCCCGTCTCGCCTGGTTGAAAAATGACGGTACGGTGAGTGTGCTGGATGTGTCTAACGGGCGGCAGCTTTCCACCTGGAAGACTTCCGGCAACGGGGTGGGTGCCTTTGTTGGAAATGCCGATCTTCTGGCGGTGCAAACCTATGAGGAACGTTTGCGGCTCTTCCGCACCAGCGATGGAATACAGATCGGCGAGCCCATGCAGGGTAGTGATTCGGCGCTGGCGCCAGTGCCGTCCCCGGATGGGAGCGTGATGCTAAGTTCCGGATTTGATGGTCTGGCCACGCTCTGGGATAGCCGGGTGCAGAAGCCCAAAAGACGGTTTCCCGGCGTATTCTCACATGGTCACTTCGCTGCGGACGGAGCGATGCTGGCCTTGGGAGGGGTGGCGCCAACGGGTGTGGAAATCTGGGACATGGATCGATTTCGACTGGCGCGCGCGCCCATCCGCGTCACCGGCGGCGCTGTGATTACGGCGATTTCGCCAGGTGGAGATTTCCTGGCATGTGGTGGCCGGCAGCGTGTTTTAAATATCTATGATCTTTCGCCCAGGTGTGCGCGTCCGCAGATTATCCCGTTTGTCGGAAAGATCCTCCAGGCTGGCTGGAGTCCTGACGGCACCAAACTGGCGGCTCTGGGCATGGATGGCCAGTGCGCCCTGTGGAGCGGTGCGGGCGAGGCTGTAACCTCGCAGCCGAAATGGACCGAGGCGCTGAAAATTGCCGCTGCTTCAGAACATACCTCCGGCCTTCGGAAGCGCTGCGCCATCAGTCATGGAGATCCGACGCTGTCTGAAATAGTGCCGGCCGCTTACCGCCAAAACCTGCCCGCATCAGACCTGCTGAGCGCGGCATTGTCCGCAGAAGGTCAGTGGATGGCTTTGGGGACGGCGCAGCGGGAATTGCGGGTTTGGAATCTTGGATCCGGGGAAGAAATTCCACACATCATTTCCCTGCCCCAGTTACCGGTGGAGGTCGCCTTTTCCAAAACGGGTGAACTGCTGGCTGCTGGTCTGGCAGACGGAATGGTCGTTTGTTTCAACCTGGGCAGCCTGCGGGAAACAGGCCGATGGCAGGCGCATACCACAAAGGTCACGGTGCTGGATTTTCTCCAGGATGGCCGGGTCGTCAGTGGTGCGGAAGGCTCCGGGGTGGCCATTTCCCCGCCAGGAAAACGGACCCTGGTGGCAGCTCCAGTGCGGCAACTCGCCGTAAGTCCGGACGGAAAATGGTTCGCCAGCGGTCTGGCGGATGGAAGTGCCGTCCTTTGGGATGCGGCAACGGGGCGGCAGGTGGGGGCCACAATGCGCCATCAAAGCGCCGTGGGAGAGGCCGGTCTGCTGATGCGCTTCAGTCCGGATAGTTCCATACTGGCCACCGCTGGCAGTTTCGACGATTCAGTTCGTCTGTGGAGCATCCCATCCGGTCTTGAGCGGGCTGTGCTGCCGCACCCGAGTTTGGTGGAGGACCTTGCCTTTGATGCCACGGGCCGACGTTTTGCCAGCCTGTTTTTGGATCATCAGGTTTGTGGCCTGCGGGTCTGGGACACGACCACCGCCCTGCCCCTGATGCCGCCCTGCCTGCTGCCGGCGGGTTTTGGGTTCATGTCCCTGGCTTTTCATCCCGACAGTTCGAGGGTGGCCGTGGCCGGATGGAAGGATGGCGTTTTCATTTACGATCTTCCGCCGCTGCTGATCAGGGCCCCTGATTGGCTGGCAGAGGCGGCGAACAGTTGGATCGGATGGAAATTCGACCCAGCCGGACTGCCCGTCCCGTTTCAGCCAACGGTCGTCCAACGCGGCGCAGACCGCTGGAGTCAATGGCTGCTGGCCGAACCGGGGACGCGACAGCTTTCGCCCTATTCATCGCAATCGCGTGAACAATACCTGCAGTGCCTGCGCAGCTTCGAATCGGTGCAGGCGTTCGAGGAGATTAATCAATTCCAACCCTCGGCGGCTGATTTGGAAAAGTTGAAATGGCTAAGAAAAAACAAAAAGGAGGAAGATTAGCTGGCGGTTGAATCCGGCTTGCCTGCCTGCGGGAATGGTACATCGTGGCGGCGTGATTTATCCGGAGACGATGGCAGAACTGGCGGCGGCGGTGCGTGAGGCGCAGCGTCCCTGCATGGTCGTGGGCGCAGGCACCAAGCCTGCGCTGAGCGCGGTTCCGGACGCATTGCTTGTGGGCATGGCGAGGATGCGGGGCATCGTGGAATATGAGCCCACGGAATACACGTTCACCGCCCGCAGCGGCACGCCACTGACGGAAGTGCAGGCGGCGCTGCGCGAACACGGACAATATTTGCCGTTCGATCCCTTGCTGGTGGAAGCAGGCTCGACGCTTGGTGGGGCGGTGGCGGCCGGCGCCAATGGGCCGGGGCGGATTCGCTTTGGCGGAGTGCGGGATTTTCTGGTGGGTGTGCAATGGATGGATGGCGCGGGCACGATGCTGCGGGGTGGGGGAAAGGTGGTGAAGAATGCTGCGGGATTCGATTTTCCCAAGCTCTTCTGCGGCAGCATGGGGCGGCTGGGGATCCTGACGGAAATGACGTTCAAAGTCTTTCCGCAACCACCCGCCAGCCTCACCGCCTCCCTGGAGTGCCGGGACCTGGCCGATGCCGTCGAGCGCCTGAGTTTTGCAGCACGGCAAAGTTGGGAAATGGAGGCATTGGAAATTTTTGACTCGCACCGGTTGGTGGTGCGAATGGCCGGGGACGCGGGGGCTCTGCCGCTGCGCATGGAGCAGGCGTTGAAGGCGATGGAGCGTCCGGCGCAAATCATGACGGATGCCGCCGCCACTGATTTCTGGGCGGGCCAGCGGGAGTTTTCCTGGGCAGCGAAGGATGCCTCGCTGCTGCGGATTCCACTTACGGCAAAACATATTCCTGCGGTGGACGCCCTGCTGCACGGGATCCCCCATCATTTCTCGGCCGCCGGCAATCTGACCTGGGTGGTCGGGGTGACGGATTTCGCTGCATTGCACGCAGGGTTGAAACCACTCGGACTCTCGGCCGTGGGCTGGAGGGGACCGGTGGCGCGCCTTGGTGCAGATGGCCCGCTGAGCATGGAGCGCATGGTCAAGGGCGCCCTAGATGCTGTGGGCAAGTTCCCCTCGTTCCCCCATTTCATTTCATGAAACACGCCATCCCCGCCGATCCCTCCAATCCCTGGCTGTCCCACATGACCGAGGCCGTGCAGAAGTGTGTGCATTGCGGATTCTGTCTGCCGGCCTGTCCGACTTATGTCGCGCTTGGTCAGGAAATGGACAGTCCGCGGGGGCGCATCATTCTGATGAAGGAGGTGCTGGAGGGCACGACCGCTCTGGAAGCCGCACTGCCCCACGTGGACCGCTGCCTCGGCTGTCTCGGCTGTGAAACCGCCTGTCCTTCGGGGGTGCCGTATCGCGATCTTATCAGCCCGTTCCGCCAGATGGCGATGAAGACGCGCAGGCTTGGCCTGATGGCAAAATTGCGCCGCTGGTCGCTTCTGCAAACGCTGCCGTATCCAGGGCGATTCCGCCTCGCCGCACAACTGGGTGGCATGGCCCGACCCTTTCGCGGGCTGATGCCGGCGTCGATGCGTCCGATGCTCGAACTGCTGCCGCCTTCGCTGCCTGCCAAACAAAATTTCCCAGAGATCACCCCGGCACAGGGGCCTTGTCGTGCGCGGGTCGCCCTGCTGGCGGGCTGTGCGCAGCAGGTGCTCGCGCCGGAGATCAATCGTGCGACGCTGGCGGTGCTTTCAAAAAATGGTGTGGAGGTGATCATCCCGCGTGAGCAGGGATGCTGCGGCGCACTCGCCTGGCATGTGGGCGCCGGAGAGCAGGCCAGGACGGCGGCGCGGAAAAATCTCGCGGCATTTCCACAGGACGTGGATGCCATTCTCACGAATGCCGCCGGTTGTGGTTCGGGGTTGCATGAATATCCGTTGATGCTGGCGGGAACGAGCGATGAACCTGCGGCCAAGGCCTTTGCACACCGGGTGCAAGATGTTTCCCAGTTTCTTGCCAATCTGGGGCTCATTGCTCCTCCGGAGGTTCAGCCGATGACTGTCGCCTATCATGATGCCTGCCATTTGAGCCATGCCCAGGGCGTGCGTTCGGCTCCGCGTGAATTGCTCCGTGCCATCCCCGGCATCACCGTGGTGGAGATTCCCGATGGGGAAATTTGCTGCGGATCGGCGGGTTCCTACAACGTGGACCAGCCGGAGATCGCCGCTGATCTCGGTCGCCGCAAAGCTGAAGCGATTCGCAAAACGGGTGCCCAATGGGTCGCCGCCGGCAACATCGGCTGTCTCACCCAGATCGCCGCCCACTTGCGATCCGGCCCGCAGCCGATCCGGGTCGTGCACACCATGGAGATCCTGGAAATGGCCTATGCTGGACAGGCGGACAAGGCGGACAGGTAGAGGGCGAGGTCACGAGACCCAGCCGCACACGATGCCTACTCCCGT
>CALQSQ010000029.1 GCA_943333275.1 Akkermansia muciniphila | reverse complement strand
AGTTCGCCCAGAATTGATACGCTGGCAACCTTCCAAGGAGCCTTGACTCCAATGGATTGGCCATAAAATTCTTCGATCGAGAGTGAGTCCATCCCTCACCCTTGGCTCCATCCACCTTAAAGTCTCCCCACCAATTCCCGTAGCGCCGATTATTAAAACGCAACGTCTGGAGCAAGCCGGGGGGGGGGAGCGGAGCGCTCACTCCAGACGTTCGTTCGGGGGGGGAAAAGGGAAGGCACGCCGCCCGCCCACTTATTTGGGCGGCGCACCTCAAAGTCCGCACTCGCAAGACTCTTCATGTACGTATTCGCAATTCACGGGGTGAAGTTGCAAAAAAAGTGCACTTTTTTCACCTCGGGACAAATCCCGCCCTTATACCGAATTATCCGGTCTGTGCCCGGATGCCGGAAACCGCAGAGAAAATGGACGACACGATGCAGTAGGCTATAATCGTGACCACAACAGCAAGAAAGGTAATGATCGCGGGCGAGATCAAAGCGGTCAGCCGCTTGATACGGACGTCAAGTTCCTTGTCGTAACGGGCTGCGGCTTTCTGAAGGGCACGGGCAAGATGTGACGTCTGTTCACCAACCGCTATGATATCCGTCATCAAGGGTTGGAAATTTCCCGACGAACGCAGCGAGGTGGAGAGTGGATCGCCCGATGACACGGCTTCCACAACTTGTGAAAGACGTTCCCGGAAAAACCGGTTCGTCGTTCCCTTGGCAAGCAGATTAAGCGATGAGAGAAGTGGGACACCATTGGAAACGAGATTGCCGAGGGCTTGCGTGAAACTGGCGTAAAAACTCGTCTCGATGATTGGTCCTATCAACGGTAGCTTCATTTTGAATCGATCCCACCAGAGCCTCCCTGCCTTGGTGGCAATGAGCCCCCGGAAACAAATGACGACCGCAAAAGCGCCACCCAGTATGGCGAGTAAATGACTTGTGCAGAATCCGCTGAATCCAAGCAACATTTGTGTGATCGCCGGAAGTTCCTGGCCGGTCTTGGACAGCAGGCTCGTCAGCTGCGGCACCAATACAAGAACAAACACCCCCATGAGAAGCGCACAAGCACCAATCATGAAGGCCGGATACACCAGGGCCGCCACAAATCTGCGGCGAAGATCATTAAGCTGGGTCAGACTTTGCGCCATGCGGTGCAACACGCCCGCCAGGGTGCCGGAAGTCTCACCAGCGGAGATCAACGAAATATACAAGTCGTCGAAGCTGCTGGAAGTCTGCCGGAAGCACGCAGCCAGCGTCTCGCCATCACGCAGAAAGTGGCGCAGACGATTTCCTGTCTTTCTGATGATCGGATCCTGTTGTCTGTCAGCCATGACATTGAGCGCCTGCTGAACTGGCAATCCGGCATCAATCAGGTCGGCCAACTCACTGGTAAAGAATATCAGATGACTTTTCTTCAGCCGCAAAGGGCCCTCCTCTCCAATGGTGGGATTCTTCACTCCGGCCTCCCCTTCCTGTTCGGCGATTTCGACAGGGGCGAGTTGGCGGGCTTCAATCTGGCGGTAGGCATCGCCCCGTGAAGTGGCATCAACCGTGCCCTGGATGGATTCTCCAGTGGCGGAAAGGGCCTCAAAAGTGAAAAGCGGCATGGGTTATGCAGAATGGTCCGCAGCGGTCACGGAAATAACTTCATCGATGGTCGTCTCTCCTGAAACAACCTTGGCCCAACCGTATTCCCGCATGGGGATCATGCCTTCTTCAATCGCCTTGCTGCGAAGGACGGAGGCCGCGGCGCGATCCGTGGTAAGTTCCTGGATTTCCGGAGTAACCACACAGACCTCAATCAGGGCCATCCGCCCTCGATAACCCGTGCCCCGGCATTCACGGCATCCGACGGGCAGCAGGATGTGTTGCTTTTGTGCGATGGGAAAATTAATCGACTCCAGATAATGAGGTGGGTATTGGGCCAGCGGAGCTGGCTGTGAACAATGGGGGCACAGCCGCCTGACCAGCCGTTGGGCCAGGAAAGCGCGAACGGAGGAAGCGATCAGAAATGGTTCTATTCCCATGTCGAGCAGTCGGGAGATACCACCGACAGCGTCGTTGGTGTGCAGCGTGCTGAATACCAGGTGACCTGTGAGGGCGCCCCTGATGGCGATTTCCGTGGTCTCAAGGTCGCGCATTTCCCCCACCATAATAACGTTGGGATCTCCACGCAGGATGCTGCGCAATCCCACGGCGAAAGTGAGATTAATTTCCGGTTTGACCGCAATTTGCACCACACCATCGAGCTTGTTTTCAACCGGATCTTCTATGGTTACGATGCGACGCTCCTTGGTGTTGAGTTCGCGCAGAAAGGTGTAGAGCGTGCTCGATTTACCGCAACCGGTTGGTCCAGTAACCAAAATGATTCCATTGGGCAGCGCCAACAATTCTCGAATGCGCGTCTCCAGGGCGGCGGACATGCCCAACCCCGGCAAATCCAACCGTTCACGGCCCAATAAACGAAGGCTTACACTTTCGCCATTGACGGAGGGAATAGTGGCAATGCGAACATCGTATCGCTGCCCTTCCAGTTCCAGATTCAGCCGTCCATCCTGCGGCAGGCGTCGTTCGGCGATGTCCAAGTGGGCCATGATCTTGAGCCGGGAGACCAGAGAATTCTGCAACATGCGCACGTTGGGGGGCACGGCAACTTCGTTAAGGGAGCCGTCTACACGATAGCGAATGCGCAGATCGTTCTCCAATGGCTCGATGTGGATGTCGGTGGCCCTCTCTCGAATGGCTTCGCTGAATATTTGATTCACGAAACTCATGATCGTGGCCTCCTCGTTGTCACCGAGCACAGTAACCTCCTGGCGCAAGGCGTCGGGTTCCGCTTCCAGATGTTTTTCCTCGATTAATTCGTCAAATCGCGCCGCACCCACTCCGTAGCCGGATCGCAGGGCTTCGAGAATGGCGGTTCTTGTCGAGAGAATCCAGGTCACATTTTGATCAATCCGTTGTCCGGCCATTTGACGTGCTTCGAGATCAAAGGGATCATAGGTAAGCAATTGCAGGCTGGCATTATCAGTCACGCCAGGCAGGACGCGGTGACGCAGGGCCAGGCGAGCAGGGAGCCTGCCATGCGGGGGCGTGGACTCTGTCTGAGGAGCAGCTTGGAATGGCATCTTCAGGCGATTGCTCAGGGATAGGAAAAAGCTTGCCTCGTCTGGCAGAATTTCCGCGTCGAGAATAGCATCGATAAATTTACCACCGTTGGCGGAAGCCCCCTGCAGCGCCTGTTGGAGGGCGTCTTGATCCGGGCAACCGCTCTCCAGTGCTGTTTCGATCAGTAGTCTCTCAACGGGCTTCATCAGGAATCGGAATCAGGGGCATATTCTTTTGCTTAAAAAACGTACTGCGGGGCTCTGGAAAAATTTCCACCGCATCGGCACCGATCTCGGTGCGCAGGTCCTCACTCAAACTGGCTTCCGCCGCCGCCTCAGGATCTTCCACTACCATGGGTTGAATGAAAATAATGAGTTCCTTGCGGGATTTTTTGGACTTGGTTGACTTGAATGCATTGCCCAACAGGGGGATGCGGCTCAGGACGGGAACGCCACTCGTGGTCTTCTCATCGTTCTCAGTGATCAGGCCCCCGAGCACGATGGTTGACTGGTTCGCGACCGTCACCGACGTCACCAATCGTTCTGTGGCAATGACCGGGACCGTGTTGGAGGCGATCAGTTGTTCTCCCACTACCGTGTCGTTGACTTGGGCAATGGTCAGGCTCACCTCCTTATTGCTGTTGATCAGAGGAATGACTTCCAATTTTAAGACAACGTCCTGGTAGGCGATATTTGTGCGGACGTTGGAACTGTTCGCCAGATCAGAAACACTGCTTGTCGGGACGGGAATACGGCGTCCTGAAGTGATGGTGGCTTTCTTGTTATTCGCGGCGTAAATGGAGGGGCGGCTCAGAATTTTGAATCGCTGCGTGGTTTCAAGGGCATGGACGAATACATTCAAGCCGTCTGATATTTGGCCGTAAACATTGAGTCCGGCGAGAGGGCCAAGCGGTGCGGCAATTAGTGAATTGCGGACATCCGGAATCGCCTTGAGCAGAGAGTCACGAGTAATGAGGCTTCCAGCATAGTCGCCTGATCCGTCTGCTTTGAACTCCCGCAGATAGTCCACCCCAATATCCATCCCGTCGTCCAATGTGAGCTGCCCAATGATGGTGGCGAGGTAAACCTGGGGCGGCTTCCTATCGAGCCTCGTGAGCAGACCGTTGATTTTAACAATGTCTTCGGGCGGGCCGTAGGCGATCAGTTTGTTGGACTGGACGTCCGCAACCAAACGCGTTTTTCCAATCAGGACCGAGAGGGGTGGGGCGGTCTCCTCAGGGGGCAACAATTGGTCCTCATAACCAACAGGCGCAGTGGTGCCAGTGGCTTTCTGCACCGGAACGTGCCTCGGACGACCAGAGAGGGTTGCTGGATCCGTGGATGCCACGGGCGGACGCCGCGTGCGCACAAGTTCGCCAGCTGCCAGGGTACTGCTGCCGGTTCCAGTGTCCTGAAGAACGTCGGCCAGGACTGGCAGCACCTGATCTACAAAGACATATTTCAAACGCCGCTCCAGCGGGATAACCTCCTTGATCGGTTTATCAAATTCCTCAATCAATTTGGCCACATACGCCTGATCGGCTTCAAGCGCCACAACCATGATGCGATTGAGTCGATCATCCGCTACTATCTTGGGTGCCACCGCGGTGACCATTTTTACAGGGATCCGCGTGTCACCATCGCCGACGGTGTCCGCGGTAATGGTGGGGATGGGCGATTTTACGGTAAAGGTCGAGGACAACACCTGACCGATCACCACGGCATCCGCATATTTCACAGGATAAAACACAGTCCGCATGTTCGTTCGGTTTTGGGGGACATCGAGCACCGCCGCCACCCGCAAAATTTGGCGGATGTTATCAGAATTTTCGGTGATCAAAATACCGGGAGGACTGGAAACAGGCGTCATCCGACCATAGGTGTTGAGACCAAGGTGACTCCAGAGAGTGGTGGCGGCCTCGGAGGGATCGAGGTGCTCAAGTTTCATAAAATACGACGCCATGGAATGCCCTTCAGGGAGCTCGTCCGGAGACATCCTGACAGCCAAACCCCGCGTGATGTTGGCTTGCACAGCAGTGCCCAGCGTAACTCGCACACTTCGGCCATCTGCGGCCTGTGCCAGCACATACCCGTTGGTTTGCAAACAAGCTTCGATGAGTTCAACCGCTTCGGCCTGGGTAATGGGTTTGGCAGTGACGAGGCTGATCGGCTTGCCGTCAAAAATGGCGGATTCTTTGATGACGGACTTGCCGGTGAGCAGTTCATAGATTCCCAGGATGTCGTTGATACCGTTGTTGGGAAATTGAAGCTGTATCGTGGCCCCGGCGTTTGCTTCAGGAGCAGGTGTCTCCGCCAGCAGCGTGCTGGAAAGACAAGCCATGAACAAAACTCGGATAATTGGAAGCTTCGTTTTCATTTGGTCTGAGTTGGTGTAACGGGGTTTTTGAATGGTTCGACCGTCTCTTTGGCTGGCTCCCTGGCTTCGGCCGTTTCCTCTTCGGCTTTTACCTCCTCCAAGGTGCGATGAACGAAAGCCAGGCGCGTGGAGTCGGTGGCCGTGGGATAGGTGGCAAGAAATTCCGAGAAGTTTTTTCGAAACGTCTCCTGACCAGCAGCCGGAAGAGCTTCAAATTCCCTCGCTGAGGCTGGATGGAGAGATCTGAGTAATGCCTCCACCACCACGGCTCCTTCCGCTCGGGGTGCGGGTTTGGAAGTATTGTCCAATTTGGGAGGGGTGAGGCGCTCAGGGTCGAAGCGCAGCGTCAAAGTTTCCTGACCGGCGGCGATCGTGGCGCTGACGCTTCGCAGGTCTGTGCTTTCCGTGAGTTCGACCAATTTCCATCCCTGGGGGTTGGGTGCGGAGCTGACCACGAAAGACTGGCCGGTGCTGCGGTTCCAAACTGTCACAACCTTGCCTCCAGGAAGCGAAGCCACGCCTGAAAGGGAGAGAGCCTGCGAGAGATTGAGAACGCGGCGAAAGGGCGGGCGTTCCAGGAGATAAGCATAATCCGCGACACTTACGGCAACTGGGATGGCAGCTTCGTCGGCTTGGACAATACCGCTGAGGAGGGTGAGAATGAAGGCGGCGGTTCTCATGGCTGGAAGAGTCGGGCGACGGTAACGGTGCCGGTCATGCGCGGGACATCCACACTGGCGGCGGGAGTAAGCAGGAGGTATTTGATGAGCTGGAATTTTTCGGGGGATTGCAGGTCGGCCAACCAACGAAATACGGCATTGTCCGGGCCAGTGATTTGCAGGTTGATGGAAAGGTCGCGATGATGCAGGTCGGCCTCCGGCTTGAGCAGCACAGGCGCAGTGAGCGTGAGGCCGCGCTCCCTGGCTGAGGATTGCAGATGCTCCAACAAACTGCTGTGGGCCTGGCCGGCATCTCCCATCGCAGGCATGGTGGCATCGAGCCAAGCCTGGCGCTCCATCCAGAAGGGCGCATCTGCGGTGACAGCGGCGGCCGCGGTAAATTGAGGTTCGAGGCTGGCAATTTTATCTCTGGCCCTGGTCATGCGCTCGGTATAATCGCTGGTGTAGAGCCACATGCCGACGAGCACGACCACCCCGACGCAGAGCGCGACGAGCGTTTTTTCGGACTGTTTGAGGGCTCGCTTCATCTCATTTTGCCTTTCATTTCAAACGTGGCAGACCCATCCGCACCAATCGCGGGCTGGACCATCGTCCATGCATACACCCCGAGTGGTCCATCCTTTGTAACCGCATTGAAGTAGTGATACGCGTCCATCGCGGAACGCGCGGTCCCGCTGACGGATATTTCCACAACTTTGGATTCAAACCTGGTCAGCACCACATCTGCGGCAGACAGGCAACCCGTGAGGCGATTGAGATGACTGACGGGATAGCGTCTCGGCTCAAGCGCCAGCCGCAATCCCGCCCATCTGGCTTGGGTTGTGAGCACGAGCTGGTGTTCCTTGTTGAGGCGTTCCGAACCATGTGCTGCGACCGAGGAATCCAAAGCGGCTTCCATTCTTTCAGCCTCTGCCTCCTTGGCCAGCAGGTCCCGGTGTTGGCTCCAAATCCACCAAACTATGGGGATTAGCAATCCAGCCAGAGCGGCCCAACGCCAAAGACCATGACGGCGCCGGCGCAGGGACTGGCGCACTGTGAGTGGGAGTAGTAGCGTGCTTGATTCGCGGCGCATCGATGCCGGGTCCGGAGCAGGACGGGCTTTAATAACAACGGGCAGTTCAAGTTGGGATTGCAGCAAGTGGACATCGTTTGAGGGGAAATCCCCCCACAGATCCACGCCTTCAATCTCATCAACAATGCCCTGCTGCTGCAGGGACAGAATGGCAATGCGGACTTCCTGAGCCGCCGCCCCATCCAGTTGTTTTTTCGCTGAGATAATCTGGCTGTGCAGAGCACGACCTCCGAACCCTGCAACCAATATGAGTCGGCCATGTTCTTCCATCACAACAAGTCTGCCCTGCGGAATATTGAAAAGCCGGATGCTGGGCAGGGCGGCTTTGGCCCTTGTCTCGCCAAGGAGGGAAATGGCCTCTGGTGTGGCGATATCAACGCTGACAAGGCACCGGCCCGCCACGGAATGGATCACCCGGCAGTCAAACGGGGTCTGCTCCGAACCGGCCGTGGTCAGTCCGCGTTTCTCCAACTGCGCAAAGGAGAGTTTCCGAACAAGTTTTGGATCATCCGTAGGCGCTGTAAATGCGAAGGTTCGGCAAGAGCGGGCGGGCAGCGCCATGATGACAGAACCGCCACTTGGCGAGGCCTGCAGCGGGTCTGCCACAGACCCCTGCCACGCACTCGCGCTGCCCATGCGCCAGACTTCCCAATGGGAATCAGCGGCCGGGAGTATCAGGGTGGTGGTGAACATAATCATGAAATCAATCTTCCCGCAGCAGGGTAATTCCCGGTCCGGTGATGAGCGTGAGGGAACGTTCGAGATTGCCCGCCCGAGCCCGGCATTCCGTGCGCTTGATGGGGTGGTTCAACGTCAGAAGGCTGGACACTGCAAGATAGTTGGCCTGCGGAACGTCCAGCAACTTGCGCACTTCCGGAAGAGATGCGAACCGGGGATCATCAATGGTTTCCCGCTGTTGGTCGGGGCCGAGTCGCGTTGAAATAAAGCGCCCAATCTCGCTCTGATTGACATCGAAGAGAGCCGCGAGAATTTCCGCCGGGGCCGTGTGAACATCAATGGTCCCATCACCGTAAAGCGTAAAATAATTCCGCCAATCCGGGCGGAGCCGATCCAGATCGGAAAACCCACGGACTTGCATCAGGTCATCAATGTTTTCGAATGGCTTGTTGAATGGAAAGTCCGGGCGACCCAATGGCGCATAGTATTCACGCTCCGCACCTTGTGCAAGCGGACGGTCGTTGGGATCAATCCAATCGGCAATGGCATCGCTGAGGGACTGGGACTGGCGGGAATCCAAGCCCCATTTCTCGAAAAGCCGCTTGGCAAAAAGCCGCTGTGCCGGATTGGTCCCCAATTGATTGATGGCGAGATGAGCGCCCTCTGTGGAGATGCTCACTTCGTAAGCCGCCACGGGGGAAACCTCCTGCCGCAGGAGAGGATCTCCCGGCTCGATGGCCGGGTGTTTCGAGAGCACCACCGCAGATTGGAGGAGCAGACGCGCGCGGAATTCTTTCTCCTCGCGGATGGAATCATCGAGGGAGTTGGAAAGATGAGAGACCAGCCCCATCACGGAAAAGGACATGAGCATAATGGCCCAAAGCACCAGCAGCAGACTGGAGCCACGTTGAATGGTCGAGGAGCGGTGAAGGGTTCGTTTCATGTTATGCGGTCTCGAAAACGGCGCGCAACGGGTACTTACGGCCTTGAAGGAATAGCTTAAGTTCGATCAATGGCGGGCGGCTGGCAGGTTGCAGTTCCATCCAATTTTTCGAAGCAGGAACGTAGAATCGCCACTCCACGCGGTCCACCTCCGGCAACAGATCCAACCAGAACCTCCCCTGCACATCAGGTTGGAGAAGCTGGTGCCCATTCTGCGACTTCACCAGACTGTCCGGCAAGGGCTGTCCATCACCGTCCGTGCGGTAGAAATCCGGCACCGTCATGGCAAGTGAATATTTTACCGGCGACGCGGCATCGACCTTCGAGGGCTGCAATTCAGCCGGCCAGCGCTGGGATGCCAGGGTTACAACCGGCTTGTCCCAGCCCCCGTTGTCTCCCCAAATGAAGGCTTCCCGCACGCCGCGAAGTGTGAGTTCCTGCCGCAGCGGCTCCGCCTCGATCACTTTTAACTCGACGGTGGCACTGGCTGGTAGATGGGCGAAGGCGAGACGGGCTCTTTGCAGGAATGCCTCAACCCGGCGGTCCTCCCTGTTGATCTGGGCCAGAGTCGCGGTTGATTCCACCGATCCAAGGACGATGCCATAGATGGCCCCCGCCATCAGACTGAGGATGGCAAGACTGACGACCACTTCCAGCAAGGTTAAGCCTCTGCGGTGTGTGGCAGGCGGATTAGGGCCGGTAAACATAGACTTCGGCAGAATCATGAAGGGGCTTGGAGGCTCGGAGATCAGTGGCCAAGGCACGCAATGTGAAGAGGCCCTTCACGGGAAGCCCACGGCGATTGTTCCATTTGATTTCCTCAAGCTCAGATTTGAATTCCAAACCAAGGCCTTCATCGCGATAGGTAATGATCATTTCCTCCCGCTTCGTTTTGGATTTGGCTTCCACCAGAATGGCCTCAAGACCCCGCCGGACCGAAGCCTGCCTGCGCAGGAGATTCGAAGCATCCAGACTTGAGTGTAGCACCGCTGCCAGACCAGTCACTGCCACGGCAAAAACGGTCAGTGCGATGATGATCTCAAGCAAAACATAGCCTCTGACCTTCTGGTATGGAAACTGGCGGTTCATGGCTTCGTGGAAATAGGCCTGATACGTTCACTGTTCAGGGCGCCGGTGAGTGCATCGAATCCCGCTTCGAATTGCACATGAGCGGTGCTGAGACGGACCCGGGCGGGGTTGGCCATGCCGGACGGCTGGAAAATCCACCTGCGCATTTTATCCCCTTCTAGAACATCCCATTCCCCGTCCCCCCACATCAGCACCGCACAACTCATGTCCTTCTCCATGGCGATGGATACGGTCCAGGGCATCTCAAAACGCGGAGTCGGATCCTTACGATCAAACGGTCCGGGCACAACGCCACCGGTGATCTCCTGCCGCTCGACCACCGTTCGCTCAACGGCGTCATCAGGCGGGGGACGGCGCATTTCTTCCAGCTCCCTGAGGTAATCATCAACGTTGTCGTGCGGATACATTTCAGGGCTGGCGTGGATGCCGCCGGGTTCAAACAAAATTTGATAGGCACGGTGTTCCGTCGTGGCCCGGTGTCTTGCTTCCTGAACGAGCGCTGCCAGCCGAGCCACGGGTTCCCTGACTTTTTCATCGTTGTTCAGCCCTTTCATCGTGGGTATGGCCACCGCAGCAATGATGCCCAGAATGGTCAGCGACACGACAATTTCCACCAGCGTGAACGCCTTCCTCCGCAAGCCCTGGAAACGGGCGATGAAGCATGGGCCATTCATCGTGAAAATTATCTGGCAGCCATTATTTGGCCACCTTCCAGTTGCCAATGTCATCCGTGCTCTCCACCCCATCCTTGCCCAGGGAGAAAACATCATAATCCGACTGACTCCGCCGGGCGGGGTAAACATAACGCAGTTCGTGATTCCACGGATCCTTTGGAACCTCCTCCATCAATTGCGTCCACTTGCCCGGAATCGGCTCAATCTCCGGCATTTTCACCAGCGCACTGAGGCCTTGCTCCGTGGTTGGAGGTTGGAGATTTCTCGCCTCATAAACCTTGATCTGTGTGATCACGTTTTTAATGTCTGATTCCACACGTGTCTCCTTGGCCACATCCACAGTTCCCTTCATTTTATAAATCGCCGCGGCACCAAGCACTGCGATAATGGTGATGACGAGCACGATTTCTACCAGGGTGAAGCCAGCGGTTCCTCGTAAGCTTCCGCTGCGAAGCATCTCAGCATGGATAGTGCCCATTTCAGGGCCAAGGGGATTCGTTTCAGTGGGACGGTGCATGGTTGGAGAAGGACTAAATACGGTTGGCCCATCACCCTATTTGCCGATCCTCCTCTCAGGAATGTTTTTCCATTGCGGGGATGCGGGATGCGGAGACGCGGGATGCAAAGAGTTGCGATGAGGCTTCCAATCTTTGAGCTTTCTGCATTCTCCAAGCCGCAGGGGCAATTTACGGTTCCCAGTTACCACCCCGCAGCCATGCCATCCAGCAAGCGCTAACGTGGCTTGCTCAGCGAATACAATACAGGCCCGCCATTGTATGCTCCATCGTGCAGAATCAGGATGGAAATGATGTCAGGAGTCTCGTCCAGAACAATTAACCCTTCGGCGCTGGCCTTCGCGGTCGGCAGATTGCCGATGCGGTTGAGGTTTTCAGGTTTCCCTGGCTGCCACAGAAAGAGGCTGAATTCCTTATCTCCAGTGTAATTCTCTGAAACAGGATACTTGGGTGTGGTCACCACTCCGGAATCCCCGGCGAGCACCAGAAATCCATTCTGCACAGGGGCGAGATCACGCACGCCGAGACCCTTGCCCAGTGGCAGCCAGTGAATGGTGGGCAGGGGCCAGGCGGCGGCGGGCTCCGAAAAAAGCACCGCCGCATCCACTTCCAAAATGGCGATCTCGCCATTCCGATGCGGACTGCGGCAGCCAATGAACAGATTCCCGTGCCGGCAGGCCAGGCCCTCAAGGCTCAAGCCGTTATGCTGGAGGGGTTGACCCACAAATTCGTCGATACCGGGAACCCGCTGGAGCCATGCACGAAGGCTGACGCTGGCAGGCGGCGTGGCTTGAACGGGCGCAGGCAGCTTGGTGGCCGGATCCACCGGAATGCGGAAAAGCGCTTCCTGCTCAGGCCGGGCATGCCCTTTCTTTTTTGAAACCCCATGGGACCCAAGTACATAATAAAAGTGCGTGGTCGGATCCACTGCCACGGCCTCAAAATCGCATTCGTCCGCCCCCTGAGGTGGATTCAGGGGGATCTGCTCACCCGCCATCAGACGCCACGGATCCTTCGTCAGTCGGGCGATTTGCGCGCAGCGCGTTTCATTGCTCGCCAGAAGAATTCCCGTGCCATCCAGGGTGGCACCTCCGCTCATATCCGCATTGCCTGCGAAGCTGCCCTCCGTCACGACCGGCTTGGCCACGGGTGTAATGCTCCATTTACCACCACTGGTGGCATCTTGGCCGCAGGCGGGAAGCAGGCAGAACAGCAGGGGGATCAGGGAATACTTCATGACGGGGTGACGATTTCGCTCGCGATGCGAAATAGCAATTTGAATCTCGTGCCGACTGTTCTAGTGTCTGCCATGCCCACCAACGTCCTTGGCACTGAACTTCAACCCTGCTGCACCCGTCCCATGACGGGGTTTCACCGCGATGGGTATTGCCGCACCGGAGCGTTCGACGAGGGCGTGCATGTGGTCTGCGTGCAGGTCACGGAAGAATTTCTCGAATATTCCCAATCCGTCGGCAATGACCTCTCCACCCCCATGCCGGAATACGACTTCCCCGGCCTCAAGCCGGGCGATTGCTGGTGCCTGTGTGCCTCCCGCTGGCAGCAGGCCTTCGAGGACGGCATGGCCCCGAAGGTCAAACTCAGCGCCACGCACAGTTCGGCCATCGAATTCATGGATCTGGCGGATCTGCAGGCCCACGCCGTGGAGGAGGAACTCTCATGAACAACACCCAGACCCTCACAGATATCCTTAGGAAATTCGACTGTCAGACCGGCACCTTGCACGCGCTGGACCCGGCCACGCAACGTCTGCGCCTGCTTGCCCAGCAGGGTGTGCCCGATTTCCTGCTGGATAAAATTGACCACATCCCCATCGGCAAAGGAATCGCCGGATGCGCCGCCGAGCGCGCCGATGCCGTGCAGATGTGCAATCTCCAGACGGATACCTCGGGTGTGGCCCGACCCGATGCGAAGCAAACCAAGGTGGAGGGCGCTCTGGCTGTGCCCATTTTCGACTCGGCCCAGAAGGTCGTGGGCGTGCTGGGCATTGGGAAAATGCAGCCGTATGAATTTGGCGAATCTGAGATTTCAGCGCTCCGCCAAATCGCCGATTCCCTGGCCCCCACCCTCAGTCTGCCACCCGCGTAGGACCGATCCGGATGCCTACGCCATCAGGGAGTTCCGCCACAAATGCGGGGTTGGCACTCCATCCGCGAAGTGGATGTTTCGCCCGTCGGCAAGCCTGCATCCGCCGTTGACCTTCATCGAAACAGTGGAAAAGTCGCCGCCACCCCAAACAAACACACCCATGAAAATGAAACCCTCCCAAATCCTCACCAGCATCGTCGCCCTCGGCCTGCTGACAAATGTCAGCCCCGCCCAGGACGCCAAGCCAGCCGCCCCTGCCCCTGCTGCCGCTCCGGCACCAGCCGGCGACGTCACCAAGATCAAGCTGGGTGTGATTCCCGCGGTCATGAAATTCGACAAAGCCGAAATCGAAGTCAAAGCCGGCGCCAAGGTCGCGCTGCTTTTCGTGAATGAAAAATGCCCGCTCCAGCACAACATTATCATCACCAAACCCGGCACCAAGGACAAGGTGGGTGCCGAGGCGGACAAGCTCCTCGCCGACCCAAACGCGATGAAAAATAACTACGTCCCCAATTCCACCGACATCCTCATCAAAGGGAACAAACTCATCGGCATCGGCCAGTCCGACCTGATCGAATTCACCGCCCCCACTGAGCCCGGAGACTACCCCATCCTGTGCACGTTCCCCGGCCATTGGCGCCTCATGAACGCAGTGATGCACGTGAAATAAGGGCCATCTGACCCTTCACTTTTTGACAAATCCCATCGGCGTAACCACGGCGTGCAATGGCACGTCGTGGTTTTCTCTTGGGAGGCCATCAACTAATTGGCCGGGAAAACACACCCCCACGGTCTGCGCCCTGAATTCCGGCCGGGCCAGCAGCCGGTCATAATATCCACCCCCACGCCCGAGTCGAAGATGCGTAATGGAATCAAATGCCAGTCCCGGAATGATGGCCAGATCGATTTCTCCAGCCTCAACCAGCGGACAAAGCGCGGGGTTGGGTTCGCGGAGGATGGAGCTCCCGGATTGCAAGTGCTGCAGATCACGAACCTCATGGAGCGAAAGTCCGGAGGCCTGCACTTTTGGGAAACACCATTTCTTGATGGGTAAATTTGGTGAATTTGCCTCTCGGTTCCCGGTCAGCAACCCCAGAAGGTCCGGCTCATTGCGCATCGGCGCATAAAGCAGCACGCAGCGCGCCTGCTGAAATATCTCCCAATCCCGCAAATGCTTTACGATCTCCCCGGACCAGATTTTTCTGTCCTCCACGCCATGACTCCGCAGCAGCGTTAACTGCTGTTGGCGCAATGCCGCTTTGTCCGTCTTCATTTCAATACAGCCCCATGCGCTGCAGGTGGGTGTGCAATTTCTGTTGGAACACCGGCACATCGTCCGGCGGCGGTTGGTAGGTGGCTTCCGCCGCCTTCAACGCAAACTGCCCCCGCTGGTCCAGAAACCAGGTCGCGGTAACCCCATCGGTAAAGGTGACCTTGCCGCTCGCGAGCGTGCCCGGAATCGTGATCTCATCAGGACTGAATGCCAGTCCGCCCGATTCCTCGACAGGCAACTCGGGCTCCACCGGCACGGGAGCAGCCTCCTCCACAGGATCGGACTTCAGCGTCATCCCCAGGTCCAGCACCAGAAAACGCACGTCCATGAAAGTGAGGCGCAGCCCCAACTCATCGCGGAGCTGATTCTGGAGGTCATTGAGCGAGGCCCCGGCCTCGACCCAGGAACGGACGGTGGATTCTTGTTCGGCAGTAAGTTTCATCACGCAGACATACCCCAGCCTCACCCGCTGGCAAGCGGCCCTTATCGCTGGAAGTGTGAGGTCTGTGTTCGCCCCCCCAACTTACGGTTGCCAATCTGATAGCTTGCGTGGTATTCCCAGAACCAGGCAGTGGGTGCTGCGGACTCCCGATCAAAAAAATTTCATGAACCCTTCTCAACCACCTGATCTCTCCAATCTCTACGCGCCGCCCCAGGCGTTGGATAATTACCGGGCTTTTCAACCGGGCCAACTTTGGCGGGCGGGCAATCTGGTGGTGGCCACCAAGCAGACGGAGTTTCCGCCGATCTGCATCAAAACAGGGGCACCTGCCACGGTGTTCAAGACTCGCAAGCTCAGTTGGCATTCGCCCTGGGCCTATTTGGGGCTGCTGGGTGGATTGGTTCCGTTTGTGGTCATCGCCCTGATCACGACCAAGCGGGGCGACATTATCATTGGGCTGTCAAAGGAAGCCGCCGCCAAACGCGTGAGGTGGATCGCAATGGGCTGGATCGGCTTCGTGGCAGGCCTCGCGGCCTTGATTGGTTTCGGTTCGCGCATGCTCGCGGAGGGTTCTGGTTTCGCTTTCTGGGGAGGATTCATTGCGATGCTGGCATGGATCATCATCGCGTCCAGAAAGGCCCGACTGTGCTTGCCCAAACGCATCACCGAAACGCACCTCTTTATCCAAAGGGTGCATCCGGCGGTGATGGCAGGATTTCCTGAATGGCCGGGGCCTCTCAAGTAGGCCACCTAATCTGTATTTCCCACAGGGGAGGGGATTACAGTTTCACAACTTTGCTTTGGGCGATGTCATCATGGATCGTATTGTAGCCGCTGCGGAAAATGCAGAGGACATCAACAACGGCGATCAGCATGCCTACGATAGTCAGTGAGGGACTGATCAGCGCAAAACCAGCCACTGCCAATTGGACCGGAAGCATTCGTTTGAGGATCAGGTCCTTGACCGTCAGCAGACCGCCGGTGCGTTTTTGGATTTGAATCTTGGCGGCCTTTTTTCCAATGGTCTGCCCATTCTTCAGGAAGACCCAATTGATCCCAATAAAGCTGCCCAATAACAGCACGATCATCAGCAGGTGCACAGGCAGACTTGGGGTGGAAGCGGCCATAACCTGTTTCATGCCTTCCTCGAATCCCTTGGTGCGCATGACTTCCGCCGCCCATGCATCGTCCACTTTCGGGGCGAGAAACCAGGAAATAAGGAAATTCAGCGGTGCGAGGATGATGCCGTCCAGGAAGGCAGCCCCTAATCGGCTGAGGCGGCTGGCATAGGCAAACTCCCCCGGGGGCAGCTGGGGGGCGGAAATGTGGGATTGGGGAGCGGCATAAGGATTTTGATCGGACATATTTTAAGGAGTTGTTAGGTGAGTCGCATACGGGCAAATGAGTCGATTTTTAACGACAAGAACAAATCTTGCCCGAAACAATCTAAAAATACACGACATTTCTGCAGCCCCCCCCTTAACCCACGTGTCGCTCCACCATAGACCATAGACCAATTCTTGGGACGAAGGAGCCTTGCGGTTCGCGGATGCGCGGTGGCGGTGGTCCGGGCCCGAATCAATTTGTTGGGGTGAGGTGGGCGGGCATCCCAGCGAATCTACTTGCCGGAAGGAGGATTTCCCACTAGGAAACTGGCCTTTGTCACCGACCTTCTGCAATGCCCCATCCACCCGTCAGCGACGCTGCGTCCGCCCCTGCTCCGACCGCGCTCGCTCCTTCCAAGTTGCAGGTCTTCTGGCGGCGCCTCTTAAGTACCGTGGTGCTGTGGGGGCTGCTGGCAGGGGCGGTGGTTTTCAAAGTGGGCTGGCCGTTTCATGCGCTGATCTGCGTGCTGGGGTTGGGGTCGTTGTGGGAATATTTACAGATGGATCGGGAGGTGCCACGCAGCTCGCGGCTCTGGGTCATGGCGATGGGGATTTTTTATTACGCGGGATTGGTGGCGCATTTCAGCGGCGTGGCGTGGGTGTCTTTGGATTTGCTGGATGGGTTGTTTCCCTGGCTGGTGCTTACCGGGGTGTTTGTGCCGACATTTTTCCGACCGCTGGAGGGTCAGAAAACGCTCTGGCAGGTGATCTTTCCGGCGTTTGGATTTTTCTACGTCGCGTATTTGTTCAGTTTCCTTTCCCGGATTCTCTTCACGCAATGGAGCGAGGCTGCTCCGCAAAGCGGAGTGATGTGCGCGTTGTTTGTCGTGCTGGCGACGAAATTTACCGACAGCGGGGCCTATGTGGTCGGATCGTTGATTGGAAAGCATAAAATGATTCCGCACATCAGTCCCGGCAAGACCTGGGAGGGATTGATCGGAGCTTTCATTGGAGCGGTGGGCGCGGGGATGGTTCTGAAATGGGGAGCGGGCGCGCAGATGGCATTGGTGAGCTGGCCGGCGGCGTTGGTGCTCTGCCTGTTGATTGCCATCGTCTGCGTGGCGGGGGATCTGGCGGAATCGGTGATCAAACGCTGTCTGAACATCAAGGACTCCGGTGCGACGCTGCCGGGGATCGGAGGGGCACTTGACCTAACCGACAGTCTCTTATGGACGACGCCACTGTTTTACCTTTACCTTCGTCATGCCGCCTAGACAACGCCGCGTGGTCATTCTGGGAGCCACGGGCTCCATCGGCACGAGTGCCTTGAAAGTCGCCCGGGATCTGCCGGAGCGCATGAAGATCGTCGGGCTGGCGGCGAATCGACAGGTGGAACCGATGGCGGCGGCGATTGCCGAATTTGGTGTCCGCCATGCCTGCCTCTGGGAGGAACCGGAGGCCATGTCCCTGCGTGAGATTGTGGATGGAAGCTGTGAAATCGTCGATGGTGACGCGGGGTTGGTGGAAATGGCGACACTGCCGGAAGCCGATCTGGTCCTGATCGCCATCGTTGGCACGGCGGGCCTGCAACCGGCTCTGGCGGCCCTTGAGGCGGGCAAGGACATTGCCATTGCGAGCAAGGAAATTTTAGTGATGGCCGGGGAAATCGTGATGGAAACGGCCCGGCGCAATGGCTGCCTCGTGCTGCCCGTGGACAGCGAACACAACGCCATTTACCAATGTCTGGAGGGTCGCAATCCGAAGGAGGTGAGCAGGCTGATTCTCACGGCCAGTGGTGGGCCGTTTCGTCAATCCAGCCGCAAAGAAATCGCCGGCGCCACCCTCGCCCAGGCGCTGCGCCATCCCACGTGGGACATGGGAAGAAAGATCACGATCGATTCCGCCACGCTTTTTAACAAGGGGCTGGAAATGATTGAGGCACGGTGGTTGTTCGATGTGGAGATGGATCGCGTGGACGTTATCGTCCACCCGCAGAGCATCATTCACAGCATGGTGGAATTCGTGGACGGCTCCGTCCTGGCCCAACTCAGCCACAGCGACATGTGCTTCCCCATTCAGTTCGCCGTCACCTGGCCGGACCGCGTGCCCAATTCCCTCAAGCCGCTGGATTTTGCTGCGCTCGGCCAGTTGGAATTCTCGGCACCCCGCTGCGCCGATTTTCCCGCGTTGGACTTGGCCAGGAAAGCTGGCTCGCTCGGCGGCACGCTCCCGGCCGTGCTCAATGCGGCAAATGAGGTCGCGGTCGCCGCATTTCTGGACGGCCACGGCGCGTTCCCGGACATCTGGAAAACCGTCGCACGCGTCATGGATCGGCACACGATCATTCCCCACCCCACGTTGCCGCAAATTATCGCGGCGGATGCCTGGGCTCGCGAGGAAGCAGTCGGACTGGTATAGCGTTTTTCGCAATCCTGCGAACTCTCCCTTGCCCAATCTACCGACACTTGTTAGGGGCCTGATCATTTTTAAGAAAATAATTCTCCTTTTTGCTTGGCACACCTCTTAAGTAAGCCTTATAATTCAGTTTCATTTACAAATATCTTTGTAGTTCACTTTCAGCTTGTCCACTCCACTGCCAGACCCCGATCCCTTCGAGCGCCTTGCTGCTGTTAACCAGCATCTGCGTCGCGCGCTGGACCAGATGCGCGATGGCAGCCTGATCCTGGAGGCCGAGCCGGTCACCAATCCAGGCCCGAAAATTATTTTCGCCAATGCCGGAGCGGCTTCGCTGCTGGGGTGCGACCGGGAGACGCTCTTTGGAGGTGTGCTCGGTCAAATTCTGGAGCCGTCGGTGTTCGGATCCTTTGTGGCGTCCTTCGATGCGCAAACACAAAATGGCGCGCAGTGGCAATCGGAAGGCAAAGTGAAACGCGCCGACGGATCGCTGCTGTCGGTTATCTGGAAAGTCAGCGCGCTGCGGGAAGCCTCCGGCAAGGTGCTCAACTATTTCGTAACCTTCGCGGCCCATGCGACTCCGGTCCCACTCAATGCCCGCGGCGAGGCCCCCATTTCCCTGGAGAATCCGTTGATTGACTCGGATCCACAAAGCATCCCCGCGCCGGATGAATACCAGGGTGACCAGGTATCGAACATCCGTGAAACGTCGCGCCGCGTGGCCCACGAATTCAACAATGCCCTCACCGCCATCCTCATGCCAGTGGGCATGGCCGCGCGTCTGGCGACTCCCGGCAGCGATCTTTTGGAAAAATTGATCCTGGCCCAGCGCAGCGCCCAGAAGGCCGCCGGGCTGGCCAAGGATTTTCTGGATTGCTTCCGTCCACGCGTGGCGCAAAAGGAACCGTGTGATCTAAGGGAACTTCTGAGCCGCACGCTGCGACTGGCCACGGTGGCTGAAATGGTCGACTGTCAGTTGAATTTCACTGACGATCTCCTGCCGGTGATGGCGGATCCGGAGCAGATGGAGCGCGTGTTCTTCAATCTCATTCGCAACGCGTGCGATGCCATGAATCAGCACGGCCGCCTGCTCATCAAGGCTTGCAACGTGGACGTGCCCGCGAATCTGGAGCAGCCCTCCGGGCAGCATCTGGCACCAGGCAGTTACGTTCGGGTGATCGTGCGGGATTTTGGTCCCGGGATACCGGAGGAGCACATGAAACACCTGTTCCACAGCCGTTTCACCACCAAGCCGCATGGCAATGGATGTGGTCTGCCGATCTGCTACCAAATTGTCTCGGATCACGGCGGGGCCATGTATGTCAGTTCGCGCCTGAACATTGGCACCGCCTTTGATATTTTCCTGCCCACCGCCGTCATGCCCTCACCGGTCACAGAAGCTGTGAATCCCCCGCCCGTGGCTGCGCCGGAGCTGGACTCCAACTTTTCGCCCGAATCGGTCTTTGCGTCCGAAGCACCCGTCTCTTTCGATGCTCCGCCCGCGCCCGAACCTGCACCCGTGGACTCGGATCGGATTTCCTCCCTGCTCATTGTGGAGGACGATGACATCATTCGCATGGTCACCGGGGATATTTCCAAACAACTGGGATGGGAGGTGGAATCCGCCGCCGCCGGCGACGAGGCCCTCAACATCCTTAACAGTCGCAATCGTCAGCATCGGCCCATCCGCGCGGTGCTGCTGGATATGAATCTGCGCGGCCCCTACAACGGATTGCAAACTTTCGAGCGCATTCAGTCTCTCTCGCCGGATACCTTCGTGATTGCCACCAGCGGGGATCACCGGGATCCGGAGGAATACCGCCGCATGGGCTTCGTTACCTTTTTGCCAAAGCCTTACAGCGTCGAAAGTCTTAACGAGACGCTCAACGAGGTGCTGGCCCGCTAGCGGAAATTCCTATTCATCCAAGCGCAGAATGCGTCCTTGATGGAGGAAAACAAGCAAAGGCGAGATATGTTTCCGCTTCAAGCCCAGGAGGCTGGTCAGGGCCTCAACATAGAAGTTCATTTGGGAGCGATACCCCTCCGCTATCCCGGCAGCATCCCGGCCCAGTTCGATCTGATCCGTTTTAAAATCATAAAGCACCGCGGAAGTGGGCCGCCCCTCGTTGTTTAGGGTGATGTGGACGCGGTCGAAAATACCGCTGAGGTGGGAACTTTGGTGGATCAAGTCGAAAGGCTGTTCAATCCAAAGCCTGGTGGTCACAGCAGGTTCGGCGAAAATATCGGCAATGTTGCGGTGACGCAGAAATGGACGGAGCACGTCGGGAACCGCATTTTCCTTTTCGGGTGTTAGCCAGCGAATCCGGGCGATTTCTGCATGGATGGAGGTTCCAATCGTGAGGGCCTTATGCCGGGCCAATGAAAATATTGCAGGACGCGTATCCGTCATGGCGGGGGTTTTTGTTACAGGCGCGGGGACCGGTAACCTGGCGGACTGGAGTGGATCGGAATCCGCGGTGGGCTTCAAGGGATAAGCATCAGACCAATCCTCCCGCCCAGTATGCCAATGCCGACGGTAGGAAATGCTTCCAATGTCACCCATGGCATTTATTGGTTTCGCCGTTCCTTCCTCGTCGGGCAACATTTCCAACATCAGCGTGTCCAGGCGCTTGGATTTGCTGGTCTCGCTGGGTTGGAGGAGGACGACACAGGTTGCGGATTTGGCCCGCGTTAGTGTGACGTACAGCAGACAGATATTCTGACGCCAGCGCCAGCGCTGCCGTTCGTCATCCATCGCCAGGATGGTGGGATTGCAGAGGGCCAGATCCTTGTTGGGAAGGCGCGTGATCCAGGCCACCTTGCGTTCGTCATCATAGGCCACGGCATCGTTGTCGAAAACGCCCCCGTGTTTCGGATCATGAAATCCCGTCGCAAACACCATGTCCCATTCCAGGCCCTTGGCTTTAAAAACGGTCATGACCTGGATACTGGCGGCACGGCTGCTCTCGCGAGTCTTTCGGTCATTTGCCTGCTCAATGAATTCATCGATATCCCGGCGCCCAGTCAGATCGAATTCCGTCGCCATGGTCTGGAGGTCCTGCAGCCGATCGATGGAATAGGCCGGCAACTCTGGGCAGATCGCACGCAGTTGGCCGATCCAATTTCGCAGCGTCCTGGCAAAGCCGTCCTGGCATATTTCTGCGCGCACCATGGCTGCCGCGGCGATCCAGGGGTTATCATCCCCAGGACCCGTCATGCCCCTGGCAACCTCCTGCCAGGGAGACATTTCCAAATGAATCCGGGCAAAGGCATCGTGAGGATGAATGGCGAGACGCAGGATGTCGAGCAGGCCGGAGCAGGCCGCATCCAGGCCCACGATGCCAACATCCGTTTCGCAGGAAACGGGAAATGGAGTCGCGGCCCGGAGGTATTCTGCGGCTGACAACGCCTGGTTGTTTGTCAGCACCAGCACCACGCAGGTCAGCCCGCGGGCCAGTGGATCCAGCTGCAGCAGCCTGTCGCAGATCAAGGCGAGCGAGGCCTCCTCCTTGTTGACGGCGGTTCCTTCCGCCTTGGCGCCTTTCTGTTTCGGAGTCTGAACCACCAGCACTTCCGCGAATCCCGCACGCCCTTGATTCACTGGTGCGGCCGAGTGCGTTTCGAAATTCCAGGATTCCTGGAGCGTTCCCGGCACCAGCCAGGCATCCAGTCTGGACCGGTCTCCGAGGGCTGCATTCGCCAGTTCCAGCACAGCGGGAGCACAGCGCCAGGAAACAAATTTCGCGAGCACGGCGATGCGCTGCGGGGCATTCGCATAATGATCAAGCAGGCGACCCATCAGATCCGGGTCCGATCCCCGCCACATGTGAATCGCCTGTTTCACATCACCCACGGCAAAGAACGTCCGCGTCCCGCTGTCATCCTGGAGTACCTCCTCAATCAGTCCTTCCAGAATGCCCCACTGACGGCGGTTGGTGTCCTGAAATTCATCGAGCAGCCAGTGGTCAAATTTTGCATCGAGCCGGAATTCCAGCAGCGATCGCGTCAGGGCAAATTTCTCCGCGCCGCCATTTGCCAGGTCGCCACTGAGCAACTGCTGAACATCGGAAAAGGAAAGCTCGCCCTGCTGGCGCACCAGCGTTTCGTATTGTTGATCGTAGGCGTGCAGAATCCTCCAGATTCCCTGCGTTTGCAGGCATCCTGCGGTGAAGTCATCGTGCAGCAGCGCCTCCATCAGCACGAAAAGTCGCTGACACAGCGGAGGATCCAATTCCACCGACTTGCGATCCAACATCAGCGCAGCCGCACCATTCCGAAGGTCCTCAAAGACTTCCGTCATTTTAACGAGCAGGCGCTGCGCAGAACCGGGGATCGGTTGCAGTGCATGGCGCGTTTCCATTTCCTCAAGAAAGGTGTGCAGCACCTCAATCTGGTCGGCATTCAGAGCACCGTGATCCTTTGCCAGATGTTCCATGGCCGCGCGCGCTGCCTCCGCCACGCTGCATCCAGGATCGCGCGGAGCCCCGCCCTGCGGCCAGATCACTCCGGGCTGCCCCCAGAGTTCCTGGGGGCGGGCTTCGGTAAATTTCTGATAGGAATCCTTGATGAACGAATCAAGTTTCTTGACCAGGCTTGTCTCCTCACGTCCATAGGTCGCCTCATCAAAGGCGCGCAGGAAATCCTCCTGATCCGCGCGCTGCGTGCCCTGGGACCGGAAAATTTGCTGATAAATCCGCTGCCGGATCTGGTCGCTGCGGCTCTGATCCAGAATGCCAAAATCTCCGCTCAGTCCCAACTCCAGCGGACAGGATCTCGCCATGCGAATGAAAAAACTATCCATGGTGCCAAGACTCAGCAGGTGCAGACGCTGCACCAGCGTGACAAGCATGGCCGTGGCACTGGCCTGGGTGATCGGTGGACGTGGCAGTGGCAGCAGCGAGCCAAGATGATTCGCGTGTTGAATTTCCTGCTCGCAGATGGCCGCCTCCAATCGGGCGGCTTCCGATGCGCTGAGGGCCGCGCGGGCCATGCGGGTGAGAATGCGGCTGAAAAATTCCCCCGCAGCCTTTCGTGAGAAGGTGAGTGCAATGATCCGTTCCGGCGGCACCCCCGCAGCCATGAGCGTGCAGAACCGGGTCGTGAGGTCGTGCGTTTTCCCGGACCCCGCCGAAGCGAGGATCATCTGATGGCCGACGGGAAACGTGAGGGACATGGGAAATAGGACTTATAAGACCTATGCGACCAATTTCCTCATCGAATTTCAGCCGCTCCAAAATAAGGCCGCAGGGGTTCCGGAATCCGCACACTCCCGTCCGGCTGCTGGTGCGTCTCCAAAAGGGCGACATAAAGCCGCGCAAGCGCGGTGCCGGAACCATTAAGGGTGTGGACGAAAACATTTTTTTTGCTCTCGGCGTCCTTGTAGCGGCAGCGCAGACGGCGCGCTTGGTAGTCGCCGAAATTGGAGCAACTGCTGACTTCCAAATAAGCGCCCTGGCCGGGGGCCCAGACTTCGATGTCATACGTCCGCACTGGATTGGCTCCCAGATCACCCGTGCAAAGCTCGATGACGCGGTAATGCAGGCCGAGAAGTTGCAGCACCTTTTCCGCGTCCGCCGTCAGCGATTCCAGTTCCGCCATTGATTGCTCGGGATGGACGATTTTCACCAATTCCACTTTGTCAAACTGATGCATGCGAATCAATCCGCGCGTCCCCACACCCGCCGCCCCGGCCTCGCGACGGAAGCACGGCGTGTAGGCGGTGTAGAGGATCGGCAGCGACGCGGCATCCAGGATGTCATCGCGATGGATGTTGGTGACGGGAACCTCGGCGGTCGGTGCGAGGTACAAATCATCCTCGCCGCAGTGATACAATTGATCGCCAAATTTCGGCAACTGGCCAGTGCCAATCAGCGACGGCACATTCACCAAGTAGGGCGGCAAAATTTCCTCGTAGCCGTGTTGCGTGGTGTGGAGTTCGAGCAGGAAGTTGATGAGCGCGCGCTCCAATTTCGCTCCCTGGCCACGATACAGCGGAAAGGCGCTACCGGCGATCTTAGTGCCCAATTCAAAATCGAACAGCCGCAGCGCTTTGCCCAGCGTGATATGGTCTTTGGGATCGGGAACGGCAGGTTTTTCACCCCAGACGCGCAGGACGGGATTGGCATCGGCATCGGCACCCACCGGGCAGTCGGCATGCGGGAGATTGGGAATCGAAAGCAGCAGTTCCTCCTGGCGCGCGCCAGCCTCAGCCGAAGCGGCATCGAGTTCTGCAATCCGGTTGCCGATGCCGCGCATTTCCAATTCGATTGCGCTGGTGTCCTGCCCCTGTTTTTTGGCGATGCCAATTTCCTTGCTGACGCGGTTGCGCTCGCTCTGAAGGCGTTGTTTCTCCGTCTCCGCCTCACGGCGGGCCTCGTCACAGGCCAGCACTTCATCGATCAACCGCCACACTTCCCCACCCCGTTGTTGCAGGCGGGCTTGGACGGCAGGGGCATTTTCGCGAATCAGTCGGATATCAAGCATAGGACTTTCATGGTGGCGGGAATTCGCCGCCGGGCAAGGGGGAATGACATGAGGCCGAACCGGGAAAATGCGCGTCGGATGATCCGGGCGGCGTTTAGGCCACATGGGCATAATGGTGATAGCAAATGTCTATTTTTGTTTTAACGATTCTACAGCAGTAATGTGCAGTTCTTTCCACCCATTCCCCTCCTCATGACTTACGATACCCTCATCATCGGTGCCGGACCCGCCGGGGCCAGTGCCGCTGCCATCCTCGCGGAATACGGACATCGCGTCCTCATCCTGGAGCGGGAAAAATTTCCCCGCTATCACATTGGCGAATCCCTGATACCGTTCACGTTCGGGCCGCTCGAAAGGCTGGGTCTGATTCCCAAACTCAGGCAATCCCATTTCGTCAAAAAATTCAGCGTGTGCTTTGTGCAGCCGGATGGGCAGGCCACGCAGCCGTTTTACTTTTTCAACCGCTACGACCGCGAGACGGTGGCCCAGTCCTGGCAGGTGCTGCGTTCGGAGTTTGATCAAATGCTGCTCGATCACGCACGGGATCGTGGCGTGGAGGTGCGCGAGGAAATGTCCGTCACCGACCTCATCCAAGAGGATGGCCGCGTGGTGGGTGTCCAGGCTAAAGACAAGGAGGGAAATGCCCATGAATTTCGCGCACGCATCACTTTGGACTGCACCGGCAAGGAATCGTTTGCCGCATCACGCAACGCCTGGCGCGAGCGCGATCCCTACCTCAACAAGGTGGCGGTTTGGACGTATTACAAGGGTTCCAAGCGGGAGCCCGGCATTGACGAGGGACAGACGACGGTGGCCTTTGTGCCGGACAAGGGCTGGTTCTGGCACATCCCGCAGCACAACGACATGGTCAGCGTGGGTGTGGTGGCAGAAGGGAAATATCTCAGCCGCGATGGCGTCAAGGATCCCAAGACAATGTTCCATCGCGAGGTGGGTGAGAACCAGTGGATCAAGGATCACTTGAGCACCGGAGCCTCGACGGGCGAATATTGGATCACCAGTGAGTATTCATTTCATTCACGCCACTGCTCCGCTCCCGGCCTGCTGCTGGTGGGCGATGCCTTTGCCTTTTTGGATCCGGTCTTCAGCAGCGGCGTCATGCTCGCATTGAAAAGCGGCGTGCTCGCAGCGGAGGAAATTCACCGGGGGATTCTGGCGGACGATCTCTCGCCCGAACATTTCGCCAACTACGGGGCCACGATTCGACTTGGCATCGAAAACATGCGCAAGCTGGTCTATGCCTTCTACAGCCCTGATTTCTCCTTCCGCGACGTGATCAAACGCTTCCCGGACTCAGCGGATGAAATCACGGACTGCCTCTCCGGTGACGTGAACAAAGATTTCTCGCAACTTTGGACGCGGATCCGTGAGTTTGTCCCGCTGCCTGACGATCTGCCCTACGGCCTTCCGCTCAAGGGCTGGTCACATTGAAGCGGATGAACCGACGCCAGGAGGTGTTAAGTGATGTGGAATCGCGCACCGTGAGAGTCGTGGCACTGTTGGTCTCCTGAGTCGTTCCCGCCGTGGTCCAGCTGGCCTGGGCCAGGTCGCTGCAGACCTGAATTTGGTAGGTGATGTCGGTGGCTGCGGGGTTTTTGGCCACGGAGAGGCGCAGGTATTTGTTGGCGCCAATGACTTCGGTATCCGACGTGATGCCGCTCATGGGGGAGTTGGGGACCGTCGGATTCGTGCCGACCGCATACTCACGAAGATTGGAAACTCCGTCGAAATCCGGATCTGCATCATTCGCAGCATTGCCGCTGGTGACGATGGAATTAAACCACTGCTGCCGCCACGTTTGAAATGGCGTGCCATTGAGGGTGACGAGGAACGTTGTGTTGGTGGTCAGCGCACCATCGCTGACAGTCAGGGTGATGATGGCGGAGCCCACCTGATTGGCGGCAGCAGTGACCATGGCGGTGCGCGTCATGCCGGAGCCTCCCAGCACGATGTTCGCGGCGGGCACGAGCAGGGTATTGGAGGACGATTTGGTGACGGTGAGCGAGGCTGCGAAAGTTTCCACGTCGCCGACCGTAAAGGGTAGCACGGAGGAGGAACCACCGATAGCGAGCGATTGATTTGAAATCGCCGAAATGGTGGGTGCATCATTCGCCGCCGAGACGGTGAGCACAAAGGTATCGCTCGCGGTCAGATTCCCGTCCGTCACGGTCAGCGTGATGGTGGTCGTGCCGGTTTGATTGAGAGCCGGCGTGAGCGTCACGGTGCGGCTGGCACCACTGCCACTCAGGACAATGTTTCCATTCGGCACCAGTGCGGCATTGGCGGAACTGGCACTCACGGGCAGGGAGGCGGCCGCCGTCTCGCTGTCGCCAACGGTGAACGCGATGGCGCTGGAGGAGGTGTCCTCGGAAGTGGTTTTGTTGGTGACGTCCGTGATGGTAGGCGCCGTGTTGGCAAATGATCCCGTGGGCACCGTGAAATTGATGCCGGCGGCAGTTGGCACGAGCACAGTGGAGGGAATGGCTACGCGGGAAATGCCCGGCCCGGCCCAGGCCACGGAGACGTGATCGCCCCCTCCGCCCTCGACCTGCTGCGCTTCAATCCAGTAAACTTTTCCGGCCACCAACGGGATGCTCACCGACTTCACGATGTTGGATGAATCCCATGACTGGAAATAGGTCCAACCATTCACTGCTGAGATTAGGACCTTGTTGGCCTGATAGCCGTCAGTGCTCAGATAAAGCCGACAGTCATCATCGCCGGCAATCCAGAACGTGTAATCACCGGTGACTTGGGGTTTGAGGTAGGAGGTCAACCTTCGCGAGTAGTTGTCGGACACGTCCTGCGCGGTTGTCAGGATGGATAGTTTCCCGGCATAGACCGTGGCTCCCGTCCAATTTTCCGACCAGAACGCCGAACTGCCTGTCCAGCGCTGCTCCACCACCGCCTGAGTGCCTGAATTGCAGATCATGTTGATGACTCCCTCGCCGGCCGCCCCCAGATTATCCGTCGCCCGCACGATCAATTGCAGGCCACCGGGATTGGGCAGCGATCCAGGAACGGCCAGCGTGAGCTGTCCGCTGGCGTTGATGGCAAAGACATTGTTGGTATTCCCGCTGAGGATCGTCCAACTGGAAATCGTCCGCCCGGCCGCCGGAGTGGCGACAGCCGTGGCAAGCACCGTGCCCACTGATTGCGATGAAGCGGCCGTCGCAAACAGCGTTTCCACCGTGGGCACCGACGCATCCAGCAGGGTGATGGTGTGCATGGCCGGGGCTGCGAGAGTAGCGCCGACGGGATTGGAGATACTCACGATGATACTCTCCGCGGCTTCCCCAACGGCGTCGGTCAGCAGGCTGAGCGGAATGGGTTTCATTTGTTCGCCGACCGCAAACGTCAGCGTGCCCGGCGTCAGCGTGTAGTCAGTTCCGGAGGTCGCCGTGCCGGACACGGTGTAGTCAACGGAAATGGCGGTCGAGCCAGCGGGCCGATCCAGCACCACCTGCAGCAGCGGTTCGGTGCCATCGGATTCCAAACGCGTCGTCGCGGAACTCAGGAGCCGGATGCTGAAGGGCGAAACATCCTGCGTGGCAAAGCTGATGGGAATTCGCGCAAAGCCCGGCCCCTGCCAGGCCACCGATACATGATCACCACCACCACCCTCCTGATGCTGGACTTCCATGTAATAGGACTGGCCGGCCACGAGGTTGATGTTCGCGGATTTTTGCGAAGCGTTCGCATCCCAATTTTGAAAGCTCGTATAGGAGCTCAAATTGGCCACCTGCACCTTGCTGGCCGCCGTGGAATTTGTTCCCAGATATAGGCGCGATGCGTCATCGGAGGCGGTCCAAAAGTTATACACGCCCGTGGCCGGAGCCACGATCTGTCCGATCATGCGCCGCGAAAAATCATCCGCGACATCCTGCGTGGAGGTGAAGCTCGTCAGATAAGCGGTGTAATCGGCATTGATGGAAGTCCAGGTGTTGTTGGTGTAAACGCTGCCCGAGTTCCAGCGCTCCTCGGTCACGAGCAGCGGAATCACCTCGTCAAAGATCATCACTGACTCCTGGCTGCGCCCCTTGGTAAATGAGGCATTGAACGGGGCCAGCAGCTGCACAATGGCCGTTTCCCCACCCTCTGTCACACCATCATTCTTGATGCGCAGGCGAATGATTTTAGAAGTCACTCCAGGAATAAACGTCAGCGTCCCGCCGGGAATGATCGCGTTTCCATTATCCGGATCCACAAATGCCCAGTCCACATCGTCGCCCGCCGCATTTCCCCCGGCGCTGTTATAGTTCACCGTGATGGTGTTGGAGGATGCCGCGGAGAGCACCACGGGCAGGTCCCGGTATTCCCCGGTGGTTGTTGGCACTTCGGTCGTGGTCATGGCTGCCTGCTGGAAACCAACTGTGATCGTTGGCGATTCATTATCGGCGATTTCAAAGGTCGCGGAGGCAGGCCGATCCGGCCCGTAACCGGTTCCGGGAAGCACCGTCAGCGTCACGGTCTCCGTGCCTTCCACGGTCACGTCGTTGATGGGCGTCATCACCAGATTGATCCCCGACTGGGTGTCCGGAATGATGACACTGCCGGATAATGATGTGTAGTCCACACCGTTGGTCGCGGTGCCGGAGATGGAATAATTCACCGTGAGCGCACCCGCCGTTCCGGTGCGCGAAAAATAAAATGTTCCCGGCGTCGGACCCGTCTCCGAGGGAGACTGGTTGTAGGTGGAGACCATCACCCGATCCCCACCACTGTCATTGTCCTGAATCACCGCTTCTGCCACGCCGTCGTTGTAGAAACGGTAATTGGCCGATGGCGTGATTTTCACCACCACCGTCTCGGTCGATTCCGCAAGGGTATCATTGATCACGGGAATCGTGACTGTGGTATCGTTCGAGCCATTGACCGGAACACTGACGGTTCCGGAGAGCGTGGTGAAATCGCTGCCGGACGTGGCGGTGCCGCTTACCGTATAACTGACCGAAACATTGCCCGAACCATTTCCAATGGAATGAAAAATCACCGTGGGGTTTGCCCCCCCCTCTGCGCCCACGGTGCCGGACCGTACATTGATCAGCGGGGTGTCCGCATTGTCAGCGATGGTGACGGAACCCTGAAAGGCCACGCCGATGCCATAGGTGTCATTGAAATTCGCAACGCCAAGCGTCACAGTTTCGGTCGGCTCCGCAACGTCGTCATTGTAGGGAGAAATCACGACCGACGCACTGGTCGCACCGGCGGGAATGGTGACCTCACCGGTAAGCGGCGCGTAGTCCGTGCCATGCAGGGCGCTTCCGGAAAGCCCGTAATACACCTTAAGGGGTGCTGCGGTGCTGCCCGTGCGGCTGATAAGGAACAGCCCGGCGTTGGCCCCGGATTCCGAGGCCGTGGCGTCGGGAACACTCACGGTGACGATTGGGGTGTCATCATCCGTAATGCTCACTGAAGCCGTGGTGGACGTGCTATCCCTAACATAAGCGGCATTGGCGCTGATGGTGGCGATGATGTCCTCGGGGACTTCGATCAATGAATCATCGATGGAAGTGACCGTGACGTTCACCGAACTCTGGCCTGCCAGAATGGTAACCGTGGTGGGTAGCAGCGTGCAGTCCGTACCATTGGTGGCCGTGCCTGACCAGGCCACGGCGAGATTGAGGGCAAGCGTGGTGAGGCCAGTTCTGGCGAAGGTGAATGTGCCGGTGTCACCGGCGGGAGCTTCGGTGGCATAAGAATCCGGGGCTGTGACGCTGACCTGAGGCAGCACCGTGTCATTGTCATTCAACTGCATGACCACCGCATTTCCAGAATTGGAAAGGTATCCCGCCGCTCCGGCCAATTGCAGGGTGATGGTTTCGGGACCTTCCGCGACGGTATCGTTAAGTGCTCCGCCGGTTGCGGACACTGTGACATCAAGGGTTGCGGAGCCCGCGGCAATCGTAAAAGCACGAAACGATCCCGACGTCGTGTAGTCAGGCGAAAAGGCATAGTCCGTTCCCTTGATGGCCGTGCCGCCTGCCGGAGAGACAAGCACGGTCAGCGCCGCGGCCGTGCTGCCAGTGCGCGTGAAGCGGAAGGTTCCAGTGGCGCCTCCTTCGGTGGCATCGGCAAGCTTGGCCAGCGTCACGAAGGTGGCCCCGGTGGCCGTCCAGTTGGCGGTATTGGTTCCGGACACGACAGTGAACGGATTGGCAAAGGCAGGAGTCAGCGTATAGCCATTGAGCACCGCCGTCAGGATGTGCGATCCAGTCGTCAGACCAGCCAGCAAGTAGGTGCCGTCTACATCGGTGAAGCAGGATTTCGAACCGTTGGAAAGGTAAACGCCCTGCAACGGCAGACCGCCGGCGGTAATCGTCCCGGTGACCGTTTGCTGCCCGTGACTGCCCACGTTGATGACCACGGACCGCCGCACCGTGCCGCCTTTCATATCCGACACCGTGAGCATGACCGTGGTCTGCGCCACGCTGCTGAAGGTGCGCGTGTAGACGTTGCTGTTCGGTCCGGAAACACCGTCATCGCACTCCCAGCGATACGCCAGGGCATCGCCATTCGCATCATTCGCCGTCGCGGTAAAAGTCACGCTGCCGCCCGCAGCGATGGAGGTGGCGGACGCAGTGAACGTGGCGGTGGGCGCAACATTTCCAGCGAAGGGTCCGCGATTGAAGGCGATGTCCAGCGATGCCGGGGTGGTGGAATTTTTACTCACGACCGTGAAATGCATGTCAGCCTCGAGGTCCGAAAATGTCCGGCCCAGGGCGATGCCCCCGTCGTTCTTGCCCGCGGGACTGCCCTGCGTGGTGTCCAGCAAATGACCGGCGTTGGAACCCATGCCGCTGTAAAGCACCAGAGCATCGTCAGCCAGATAGCCCCCGCGCGCCGGATGGAATTCCACATTGTATTGGCGCACGCTGTCCTTGGCCACATTGAGGCCGTAGCGTTTTCCCTCCTCCAGGGTGGGTTGATCGTAGGCATAAATGCGGTAAACCCCGTTGCCCTTCGCGAAATGCAGCGCGTTGTCCGGCAGCCACCCCAGGGCGCGTTTGCTGATCGTGTTGTAGTGCGCGCTGAAGCCACCACTGCCTCCCATGACATCGAACGGATTGCCGTATTCGCCATTCTGCCCGTAGCCGTAGGGAGTGCCGTCCAGCGAGTCCCAGGAGTTGGCGTGGTTGCGACCGAGGGAATGTCCGCACTCGTGATTGAGCACGTCCATGCCGTCCCAGGTAATCCAGACACTGCTGCCACCTCCCCAGGAAATCCCCTCCAGTCTGGGCCCCTGATTGATGCGTACGATCGTGCAGTCAAACTGATTGGGGTCGTAGCCCAGGGCACGCGCCGCGTTGCGTGATTCCGTGTGAATCAATCCCAGGCAATCGACTTCACCGTCCTTGGCCTTATACCATGCCAGCGTGTGCGGCAACGTGATCAAGGATGTCACAGTCGTCGTCTGGGTCATTTTGCCGTAGGAATTTTCCAGGTAGTAGCGCGCGTTGTCCCGCATGTCGGCGTAGGCTTGTTCCTCCGTGTTCGGCTGGGCCATTTGATCCAGATAGGTGACGCGGATGTAGAGGCAGCGGAAATTCCCAATCGCCCGCGACGCGGTGCCGGGGAAATTATCCATAAAAAATCCCCCGCCGCCCGGACCACTCGCCTGCACATACGTGCGGAAATCATTTTCCAAAACGGCCACATGCGAACCATTGCACAAGGTGATGATCCGGCTGCCAATCTCGACCGTCGGCGTCTGTTCCGTGACCGCGGCCCCAGTGGCCACTGCCAGCGTCGTCAGGCCGGAAACCGGACACGTTTCCTGCACCACCACAGCCGCCGGAATTCTCTCCCCAAGCTCCAGGCGACGCACCGCATTTTCGGCCACCGCCAGATCCCGATCGATCGCCACGCCCTGCAAAGGCACGCCCAGCCTCGAGGTCACATACTCCAGCGCCCCAAAGACATGGGCCTTAAAACTCACCCCCTGTGCTTCAAAATACCGCAGCACCAATCCCTCCGCTGGTACCGCCAACCCCGGCGCCGGACGCCCCATGTAAACATTCAAATCCCCCTTCGCCGAAACCGGTACCTCCAGCACCGCCACCACGAAGCCCGGCAAATCCTGCCGCACCACCCGCGGCACGGCCTGCTCCAATGCGGCCCTAGGATCCGTCTGGATCAATCTCTGAAAAACCGGACGGCGTGCGACCGCGAGCTCGATGCCTTCTTTTTCCAGCGCGGCTCGGTCAGCGGAGGCCGCTGCGAGATAGCGCTGGGTCCAGGACGTGAACTGTTTCATTTCTTCTCCAGCCGCCACTTCAGAAACCCTGGGTTCAGTGACGGAGACAAGCGGCAAGGCTTCATGCGAAGTCGAATTCTGCGTGACCCCGGCCACGCGCGGTGCTTCATGCGGCAGGGGTTGCCGGGTTTCACCAAGGCGACTCTCCGGAGCGAAAGACCACCAGCCCAGCAAAATCAGGGCGGTAATCAGAAAGAGCCATTTTAAATTCCGGAAAGAATGCATCCGGCCAGTCTATTATAATTTCCATAAATTGGCTAGTTCAATTATCTCCTCGCTACAGTCCGAAACCTTTGGTTAGGGAAACAACTCTCGCAGTCCCGACTCGCTGGCTTCACAGATGCCACGTTCCGTGATCAATCCGGTCACCAATCGGGCCGGCGTGACATCGAACGCCGGGTTGGCCGCAGCGCTTCCATCGGGCAACAGCCGCACCTCCTGCTCTGATGCATGGGGCTCGTGCCAGCCCGAGATCAAGCCAACCTCGTTGGGAGACCTTTCCTCAATGGGAATTTCCTTCAGGCCATCGCACAACGTCCAATCCAGGGTCGAACTCGGCAACGCCACGTAGAAGGGAATGCCGTTGTCGTGGGCGGCCAGGGCTTTTAAATAGGTGCCGATCTTGTTGGCCACATCGCCGGTTCGCGTAACCCGATCCGCACCCACGATGACCAGATCCACCAGTCCACGCTGCATGAGATGACCACCGGCGTTGTCCACAATCACCGTGTGGCTCACGCCGTGCTGGCTCAGTTCCCAGGCCGTCAGACGCGCGCCCTGATTGCGCGGACGGGTCTCGTCCACCCAGACATGCAACGGCACGCCCGCATCGTGCGCTGCATATATGGGTGCGGTCGCAGAGCCGTGATCCACAAACGCCAGCCACCCGGCATTGCAATGCGTCAGGATTTGCAGCGGACGCTGCTTTTTTTCGTACATCTGCAGCAGCAACTCCAGTCCGTGCCTCCCGATCTCACGGCAAAAGGCCGCATCCTCATTGGCGATTTCCTCCGCCTCGCGCCGCGTCACTTCCACCCAATCGTCTGTCGGCTCCGATGCAATCCTCCGCATCTGGCGATCCACCGCCCAGGCCAGATTCACCGCAGTCGGACGTGTCGATTTCAAGAGCTCCGCAAAATGTTCCAGGCGTTTCAGATTTCCACCGGTCTCCAGTGCAGCGAGAAACATTCCCCATCCCGCCGTGGCTCCAATGCATCCGGCTCCGCGCACGTGCATGTCACGGATGGCCGCGGCGACGGCTTCAACGGTGGCGAGGCGTTCCGTCTGAAATTGAAATGGCAGGAGGCGCTGATCAATGATCCAGACGGCGCTGGGATCATCGGGAGTTTGCCAAACGGTGCGGTAGTGAGTGCCTGCGACTTTCATGAGAGGAGGGTGCAATCATCCCTCAAAGTTTTACCATTGCGTTACAAATCTTCGGCCGTCCCGACACATTTTCTTAACACTCGTGCGCGAGGGTGAAATTGCCAATCAGGCATTCACCCTATGAAAACAAACCTACTCCTCCAACTCTGTTTCACCGCACTCCTTGCCTCCCAATCATCCGCTGCCCCGGACCGCCCCGAGCCTCCCACCCACCAGCGCCAGGCGGTTCGCCCACGGGCCAATCCCATGCCGGCCAACCTCGTCCCCGTCCCATCGCAATTGGGCGCGCCGCTGACTGGACTCACGCCAGAACAAGCCGCCGACTTCCGCGCAGGCATGGCGGAATTTGAAAATGTGGAATCGCCCGATGGCGGTCTCGGACCCGTCTTCAACAATGTTTCCTGCGTCCACTGCCATGCCGATGGCGCCACGGGTGGTGGCGGCGTGGTCACGGTCACGCGCTACGGCAGACTGGAAAAGGGTGTCTTCAATCCCCTGACAGAATTTGGCGGAACGCTGTTACATCAGAACACCATTAATCTGGGAGTCCGCGAGGACATCCCACCGGAAGCCAATCTGATCGCTCATCGCCAGTCCACGCCGTTGTTTGGATTGGGATTGATCGAAGCCATTCCCGATGCCGATCTGCAACGCGCCGCCGCCCAGCCTCCCAGGGATGGCGTGAAAGGCCGCGCGGCCGTGATTCAGGAGGTTGCCACGGGCCAGATGCGCGTGGGGCGTTTCGGCTGGAAAGCCCAGCAGGCCACGCTGCTCGGCTTTGCCGGCGATGCCTATCTCAATGAAATGGGCGTGACCAGCCGTCTCTTTCCCACAGAGACGGCACCCAATGGCGACACCGCTCCACTGGCGATTTATGATACGGTCGCAGATCCCGAGGATCAAGTGGATCCGGAGACCGGCAAGGGTGACATCGACCTCGCCGCCGACTTCATGCGCTTTCTCGCCCCGCCACCTCCCGGCCCCCAGACGCCCGGTTCCACGGCAGGCAGAGCAATCTTTCAGCAAATCAACTGCGCCCACTGCCACACGCCCGTTCTCAACACTGGAGCCAATGCCATCGAAGCCCTGAATAAAAAATCCGTTCCGCTTTACTCGGATCTCCTCCTCCACGACATGGGACCTCTCGGCGATGGCATCGCGCAATCAGCCGCCGCTCCCAAAGAAATGCGCACCTCCCCCCTCTGGGGTCTCCGCTTCAGCGCCCCCTACCTGCACGATGGCCGCGCCGCCACCATCGACGAAGCCATCCGCGCCCATGACGGACAAGGCCAGGCATCGCGCGACCGCTACCTGAAACTTTCCCCCACCCAACGCCAGCAGCTTGCCGACTTCCTGCGGACGCTGTGATCGGCAAGGAGGGCGGGGAGTCAAGAATCCTGTGGAACGAAGTTTGACTACCGGGTGCCGCCTGCCTACCCTGCCAGCCATGCGACCGCTTACTTTCCTAGCTTTGCTTGCGGCGACGTTTGTCGGAGGAATGTTCTTCGGCAAGTCCTCGGGCTTGTTTCTGGGCGAGAAATCAGGCCCAATGGTAATGCCTAAATTGCCCCTGACGGAGAGTCGGAGCCTGCACCATCGCAAGCCTTGGACTCCGTTCACAGGCTCGGGCGAAGAAATACTGACTCGCGCCGAAGCAGCATCGGATCACCGGAGCGGACTCTATTTTGTGTGCCGGGCCATCGAAGAGGCGGATCCGGCCCAGTTGGCGCAATGGGCTGTCGAACTCGGCGGGCAGCAGCCCAGTCGCGATTTCCAGCGTGCAGCGCTGGCCGAGGTGACGCGACGCTGGGTTACTGCGGATGCGGTGGCAGCTCTGGGTTGGGCAAAGAGTTTGCAGGGGGAGATGAGGTTTTCCGCACTGAATCTCATCATTGGCACGTTGGCCACGAAAGATATGCAACGAGCGCTGGAGATGGCCGAGACGTTGACGCCAGGCTGGGAACAAGCCCAGGCCATCTGCGCCATCGTCGATGTGCAGGCTCAGACGGATGCCAAGGCGGCCTTCGTACTCTGGCAGTCAGTGCCGGAGAAATTCAGAAGCGGATTCCTGAACCGTCTGTTTGAATTCTGGGGGCAGCAGGATCCCGCTTCCGCTTATCTGGCACTCGCACATCTGCCGTCGAAGATCATGCGGGATGAGGCACGGCGCAGTTTGTTCCGTGCTTGGGGAAGGCGCGACCCCCGGGGATTTCTGGAAGCGGCTGCAAAATTTCCCAGCCAGGAAGCAGGAGAAGCGAGGCGCACCGCTTTCGCAGCGTGGCAGGCGCAAGATCTGGACGGCGCTCTGGCATGGTTTGAAAGCCTGCCGCCAGAGCAACGACGGAAGGTCTCTGTCTCACCGTTGCTGGAAAATCTCGCCGTGACTGATCTGAATCGCGCGGGGGAACTGGCGGCCACCTTGACCGGACAGGCACGGCTTGAGGCTTTCAGTCAGATCGCAGATGGCTTGGCGGAGGCTGATTTCGAAGCTGCGGTGAAGTGGATTTACGGATTGCCCTCACTCAGGGATCGCAAATCTGCGCTCTATGGATTGCTTGAAAACGTCGAAAACGCCGGGCCCGCAGCCACGCTCGCAGCGGCCCAGCAAGTGCCGGACGGCCCCGCGCGGCTGGATTTTCTGACCAAGGCGCTTTGCGCAGTTGGTGGACACCACTCCCCGTTCAAAGCCACGGTCCTCAATGGACTGCCAGTGGAGGAAGCGACCCGGATTCTGTGTCAGAGCGATGAGTTGTTGCGGTCCTTCTGCGATGCTGATGCGCGTGCAGCTTCGACGTGGGTAGCCCGTTTGCCCCCGGCGCGCATCAACAAATTTTTAAACGAGCTTGGTTCGGTATATGCAAGCCGAGATCCTCAGGCTGCCTATGTCTGGGCGAGCGGGCTTCCCGTCGCACAACAGGCGCTGGCCATGGGAGGTGTTTTGCGCATCATGGCCTACGATGATGGACCGGGCGCGTACGCCAAAGCGCTGCAAATCGCGGACGAGCAGGGACGGCAAGACCTCCTAAAAACGGTACTTTCATCATGGATGTTCAAAGATCCCACCGCCGCAGAGCAAGCCGTGCAACAGACCACTGGCGATGTGCGCTCCTCTCTGCAGGACAAATTGGCAGAAAAAAAGATCACAGACAATCCAGCGGACGGTGCGGCATTTCTGCTGAGCCTGTTGCACTCGGGGAATGGGGAGGATGCGAAGGCAGCGGAGTGGCAAAGCGGCAGTCTAGGAAGACGATGGGCGACTACCGACCCCACCGCTGGCGTTGCTTGGCTTGGAAAACTGCCGGAAGGAAAACTTCGAGAGCAATTTGTCCAAGAATTCGCCGCGAATTGGACCCGCCAGGACCCCATCGCCGCAAGTGCATGGATCGACACCTTGCCCGCTGGTAACACCAAGGATACCGCCGCGACTAAACTTGTGGGCAGCATCCATGAGTCCGACCCGGAGCGCGCGGCAGTCTGGGCCGGGAAGATTGCGGACCAGGCCATGCGCGAAAGTGCCTGCAGGGACGTTTTCCCCGATTGGTTAAAAACAAACTTCGCCCAGGCGCAGCAGGCATTGCAGGCGGCAGATTTGCCTGACTCACTAAAAGCGGATTGGCTGAAAAGAGCCCAGCCGAAACAGCCTTAACTCTTTACCAGCATGCGTCCGTTCCCTGCACTTATTTTCCTTCCCGTGGCCTTGGGCCTGGGATTTCTTGTGGGGAAACCTACGGCCCCTCTGTTGGAACAACCCGTGGCTGCTCCCATCCCCACCCCTCTCCCTGTTCCACTGCCAGCTGATCCTGACGCCAAACGATTTACTGGCACCATGGAGGAACTGTTGAACACGGCGGAAACAGCGGCGGGCAGAGGAAATCCTGATTACCTCATCATGCGAGCCATGGAGGATGCGGACGCCAAACAGTTGGCGCAATGGGCCGCCGAACTCCGGGCGTTACGCGAAAGGCATTACTGGTATAATGTCCAGCATGAAGTGCTGCGCCGCTGGTCGGAGGAGGATTCCAACGCTGCGTTGGCATGGATGATGGGTTTGCCTGCAGCGGAGAAGAAGTTGGCCATCTGGCAACTGTTGCCTGCTCTGGCCGACCGCGATCCCAAACGGGCGCTGGCCGCAGCAGCAGCCCTGACTTCAGAAACAGAACGCGCAGACGCAAGGCAGGCCATTGTTGAAGGCCTGGCGAAGTCAGATCCTAAATCCGCTTTAGCTTTGGACCTGACGCTACCAAAGAGGGACGGGGCAATTAATGCCATTTTCCAAAGTTGGGGGAAACTCGACCCTGCGGCGGCCATGGAGGCCCTGGCCAGCCTCCCTGCAGGCTATGACCGTTCAAACGCAATTCATGGGTGCTTCCAATCATGGGCCAAGCACGATCCCGCGGGTGCTCTGGCTGCCGCCGCCAAGCTGCCGAGCCAGCAAGAACAGAAAGAGGCCACGCGAAGCGCTTTCTATGCCTGGTTTGGCAAAGACCAAGCCAGCGCCATGACTTGGCTGGAAACATTACCTGCGGCTGAACGCACCCCGCTCGCTAACGAATCAATCTGGGGCGCTCTCGCCCTCACCGATCCGGAACGCGCCTCCGCACTCATCAGTGGATTTTCAGGTTACGACCGAACCAATGCCTTCAAGGAAATGGCCAAGAAGCTTTCTGGTCAGAACCTGGACCACGCGCTGAGTTGGGCCATGAGCCTGCCTCCGGAGGACCAACGTTCCGCACTCAGCGATCTGGGACCACAAGTTGCCAGCGGCGGAGCGGACAAATTGCTCTGGCTCGCAGATCGTCTCCCGGAAGGCATGGGCAGATTTGAATTTTTGCAGAAATCCCTTTTGAGCACTGGCAAAGACAGACCCGAACTCGTCAAATCGGTCCTCGCGGGCATCACCGAGGATGAAGCTGCCAAGCTCATGCAGAATGTAGATCTCGTCAGTTACCTCGGCCGCGCTGATCCCCAAGCCGCCGAGGCTTGGATGACGGAACTCTCCCCCTCAGCCAAGCGAAACTGGGCCACACGAAACGCGGCTGAAATAGCGGCAACGGACCCGCAGGCCGCTTTGCAATGGGCCCGCCAGCTTCCCGCCGAACAGCAGGAAAGCGCATTCGCCTCTGTGCTGCCAAAACTTGCAGAGACCGACGGCCCCGCAGCCTACCAGCAGGCGCTCCTCATCCAAGCCGCCAACCCCAAGAGCGAGACCTTGGAGCACGTGCTCCAGGCCTGGATGAACAAGGACCCGGAGGGGCCGGAAAAACTACTTCCAGAACTGACCGGCGAGGCACGGGAATTCGTACAATACCGCGTGGCCGCCCAGAAAATCCGTGACGACCCCGATGCGGGAATAACACACCTCCTCACGCTGGTGCAATCAGGAAAGGAAGAAGACAGTAGGGCCGCCATCACAGCGGTAAGCTCTTTAGGCTATCAAGCCATGAACGATCCGGCGGCAGCCACTGCATGGTTCAATCGAATGCCAGAAGGGGAAATGCAGACCAGTTACCTCGCGGGGCTGGCCAACGATTGGTTGCGTGAGAATTCCCCAGCCTGTCTGGCCTGGCTGGATCAGCTGCCCGAGGGCAAGACACGGGATCTCGGAACGGTTACCTTTGCCGAAACCTGGATCAATCAAAACGTCGAGGAAGCCGGAGAGTGGATCGCCACCTTGCCAGCAGGTAATCCAAAGGATCAGTTGGCCAGGAAAATGACGGACAGGGTATATTCAGACCACCCCGACCAAGCGGCAGAATGGGCGTCGAGGATCCAAGGGGCCAAGGCTCGTGAAGAAGCCTTGCAATTTGTTTTCTACAACTGGCTGAATCGCGACCATGGCGCCGCCACCCAGGCCTTGCAGAAGGCGACCCTGCGGGAGGAGATCAAAGCCGAATTGCTGCACCCATCCGCCAGCGAATCCAACAACGCAGATCCTTCTGCCCCAGAGTGAACGCTGGTGGAGGCTCCAGATCGCAAGGGATCGCTCCGGCAAGCTCAGGAGCGTGATCCTCCCGGGCGTCAAAACTCTCATCAGAATGGACTGTCGCTGGGTCATTGTTGCGCCGGAACAACTCAAAATTTACATGCCTCGGACGGTGCTGATTGAGGCAAGTGTTCATCGTCGGGATTTTCCAAACCGCATGGCGGGACTCTATCCGACGCGCCTATTCCCAGACCGTGAATGATCACTTGGAAAGATGCCTGGCTGATGGGCAGGATGCCCAGGCCACGTGGCGCGGGCATCCTGCCTGCCAGCTATTCCGTTCGCGGAATATGGAGGTCGCCACCATCACCTCCGATGTGCCCAGTGAAGCCGAATTAACACCCGCCCTCTGGGGGAAATGGAAGATCGTTCCGGAAGGTTAGAACCAGTTGCGGAGATGCCGCTGATTCCTTATTCTCTGCGGATGGAAAAGTTTCGTTTCAATGCGGGAAACCCTGCCGGATGCGCTGGTTGGTCTGCGGCATTGCGCTTCATGATATTTCCCGCACTGCTACTAGCCCCCCTTCACACGGCCAACGCTAAGCCAGTCCCGATATACCCCTGCACTGCCCTAGTGCTTGGACCTGATGGTTACTAATGGGGGACCTCACAGTATGGCGGTGAACACGGTCAGGGAACAATCTACAAGATCAAAGCTGATGGCACCGATTGGGCCACGGTCTTGTCCTTCACCGGGAATTTCAACGACCTCAACGCTGGCGGGACTCCTGAGGCCGAATTAGTCAGCGATGGTGCCAGTTTTCTTTGGGGGACGACATGGCACGGTGATCCCCTTGTTGGCACTGTATACAAGGTTAATGCAACCAGCGGACTGCGCACCACGGTTGTGAAATTCACCGGAGACCAAATCCCCCCTAAAGGAGGTCAACCCCGTGCTCGATTGGTTGGCGATGGCAATGGCTCCTTCTGGGGCTCCACGTCGCACGGAGGAACGCGCGGAGGAGGGACCGTTTTCAAGGTCAACGCCGAGACAGGCGTCCTCACCACAGTAGTGGAGTTCTCGCACAACGTCGGTGTTCACAACGGCGACACCCCTTTCCCTGAATACCCCAACACGGCTTTGGTTAGCGATGACAACGGCTTTTTCTGGGGAACCACGCTATTTGGAGGAACAGGCAACCACGGCACCATCTATAAGATCCATGCCGCCTCTGGAGAGTTTTTGAAGGTGTTGGAATTTTCCGAATTTGGGGCCACAAACAAAGGCAGCAGCCCAAACGGTAATTTGGTCAACGACGGCAAGGGGTCCTTGTGGGGCACCACGTCCGGGGGAGGGATCGATAGCAGCGGAACCGTTTACAAGATCAACACCAAAACCGGAGTGCTCACCACTCTTGTGAAATTCGATTTCTACGAAAAGGAAAACAAGGGACGCCAGCCAAGGGCTGGTCTGGTCAGTGATGGCGGAGGCTATTTTTGGGGTACAACGGATCATGGCGGAACAGGCGACCACGGCACTGTCTTCAAAATCCAAGCCACCACTGGAAAGCTAATCACAGTGGTGGAATTCACCGGCAAGGCTGGCAACCAGGTGATCGCAGGCCTCGTAAACGACGGTCATGGCTCGATGCTTGGCGCCACCACTGGGGACACGCTGTCTGAATTCGGCACAGTTTTTAAGATAGACATCAAAACGGGCAAATTCACTACGCTGGTGGATTTTTCCAAACCCACGAAATGAGTCCCAGAAAGCCTCAATCCTTCCCCAACTGAATGATCGAAAGCAGCGTGGGCTTTTCCAACTGATCGAAGACGACGAGGATGGCTCCGGTTTTGTAGAGGGAGACGGGCATGGTTTTGTCTTCGAGATTGGAGGTGAAACCGAGGACTTTTTTGCCATCGGCATCGTTGAGCAGGCGCAGCCAGTAGCCGCCTTCAGGCGTGCGGACGTAGCCGTCGTCCTTGAATTCGGCCTTGCGTTTGGTGGCGATCTTGGGACCGGAGACGAGGACGTGGATCATGCATTCGCCCTGCCAGGCCTTGGCATCGAGCGGGGCGGCGGCGAGTCGATGCAGAGGGACGGTTTCTTTTTCGCCGTTCACATCACGAATGATGATGAGGCCTTCCTTTTGGGAAAAGACTTCGATGGGCAGGCGTTCCTCCTTTCCGGAAATCATCTGGGTGAGTTCGACGCGGTGGGGTCCGGTGATTTTCCAGGATCCGCCGGCGGGCCAGCCATTGAGTTTGCCCCCTGTTTGGAATTCCAGCAGGGTGCCGGTGTTGACCTGGAGATAGATGCCCAACAGGCTTTTTTCGCTGATGTTCGCAGCGGCTTCCTGTTCGGTGGCCTTGGGAAGCGGGGCTTCCGCATCGGGAGCAGGGGCGGCGGGGGCGACGGTGAGGAGGGCGCAGCAAAGAGAGAGGGATTTGACAAACATGGTGAGTCCAGCTTACGGCATAAACCAGCGGGAGGAAAAGACATTTCCCCATCCCGCTGACAAGCGTATGACTCACCAGGAATGGAAACTGCTGATTGCGATTCTTGCCATTTTCGTGGTAGGTGGGATCATTCGTGAGTTCCGCAAATCCCCCCTCACCCTCCCTCCCCCCACCGCCGCCGCCACTTCCCCTCCCCCCTCACCCAACAAGTAATCCCCGCCTTTCCCCCATGCCCAAAGTGGACTTCGATCTGGCCATCGCCAACCTCCTGCAGCGCGAAACTCGTTTCGCACCGGAAGCGTATGCCCTAGTGAGGGACGCGCTGCATGCCACGATGGCGGAGCATTCTCAGGAGCATCAGGCGGAGGCCACCCACCTGCGCGGGCCGGATTTGTTGAAGGGATTCCGCACGTATCTGTTGAAGCAATATGGCCCCATGGTTCCGACGCTTTTGGCGAACTGGGGGATCACCTGCACCAAGGATGTGGGCGAAATTGTCTTCCATCTGATTGAGGAGGGGATTTTCTCCAAGAGCGAGGACGACCGCATTGAGGACTTTGAAAACGTCTACGATTTCCACACGGCCTTCGTGGCGCCGTTCCTGCCGGGCGGATTCACACCGATGTCGGCATCGTCTTAAGGAAAGGCCTGGCGAGACGCACCGCCTCACCCAACGGTCTCGGCCATCCCGCGTAGTTTGACCACCGCCTGCGCCACCGCCATCACCATGTCCAGATAACTGAACGTGGCCAACCACCCGCTCAAAAGCAGGCGTCTTTCCTCCTCCGCCAGCACGGGGCAGACACCGCCATTTTCCCATTGTGAAAAGGCAATCCCGCTTCCACCTTTCCGGCCCATGATCCCCCAACTCGATGCCCTGCTGACCGCCGCCCTGGCCGAAATCCCCTCGCTCACTGATGACGCGGGCGTGGAGGAGGTGCGTTTAAAGTACCTTGGAAAGAAAGGCTCCGTCACCGTTCTCAGTTCAGGCATGCGCGATGTGCCGCCGGACCAAAAGGCCGCAGTGGGGGCGAAACTCAACGAGGCCCGGACGGGCATTACCGAAGCCCTCGAAGCCCGGAAACTCGCCTTGCAGTCGGCGGCCGAGGCTGCGGAGGCCGCCAAGATTGATCTCACGCTCCCCTCACGGTCCCTGCCTTCCGGCGGACTGCATCCGCTCACTCAGGTCCTGGACAAGGCCGTGCACATTCTCCGCCGCATGGGATTCGCGCTGGCCACCGGGCCGGAAGTGGAAACCGAGTGGCATTGTTTCGATGCCCTCAACACACCTGGTGACCACCCGGCGCGCAATGAGAGCGACACCTTTTATTTCGATTCCGGTCTGCTCCTGCGCACGCACACCAGCAGCGTGCAGGTCCGCACCATGACCAGCCAGCCACCACCCATCCGGATCATTGCGCCGGGCAGCGCGTTTCGACGCGATGAAATCGACGCCACACACCTCAGCGCCTTCACCCAACTGGAGGGCCTCTATGTCGCGGAGCGCGTCAGCCTGGGCGATTTGAAGGGCACGTTGGAAATGTTCTTCAAGCAACTGCTTGGCCCCAAAACCGAGGTGCGTTTCCGCCCGCATTTCTTTCCCTTCACGGAACCCAGCTATGAAGTGGATGTCCTCCTGCATGTGGCGGGTCAGGAACCACGTTGGGTGGAAATTCTCGGGTGCGGCATGGTCGACCCCGCGGTTTTTCAATCCATTTGCGACAAACGCGGCGATGACCTTTACCACCCTGACAAAGTCATGGGCTTCGCGTTCGGCATGGGCCTGGAACGTCTCGCCATGATCCAATGGGGGATCGGCGATATCCGCCATCTCATTGAAAACGACACGCGTTTCCTGGCGCAATTTGCCTGAACCAACGGCGCACCATGCCCATTGATCGAATTTACGTTTATTTGGCCACCGCCTGTTTCTTTGGCGGCTTTGTCTTCGCGTTGCAGGCGCTGCGCGGCAATCAATCGCGCACTCCGCGGATCAATTTATCGGTCATGGGCGTGGGATTTATTTTGCAATGCCTCTTCCTCGCCGAGCGCGGCAGGGCGGTGAAGCAGTGCCCTGTGACAAATACGTTTGAACTGCTGGTGTTCGTGGCGTGGTGTCTGGTCCTGCTTTATTTCGTGATCGGAGCCACGTATCGCTGGTCCCTGCTGGGTCTGTTCACCGCGCCTCTGACCTTTCTCTTGCAACTCATGGCCATCCTGGCGCCCGATCCCCCGCCTCCCGTGATCGGGCCGGTGCATTTTTGGAATGAACTGCACAAATCCGTTTCGCTGTTGAGTTACGGGGCATTTGGCCTGGCCTGTGTGGCCGGGGTGATGTTTCTGATTCAGGATCACCAGTTGAAGAAACGCCGGTTGAACACCCTGTCGTTCAATCTGCCCCCCATCCACTACCTGCATCAGGCCACGCGCCGCCTCATCCTGTTTGGATTTGTGCTGCTCAGCGTGGGCATCATCGCGGCGTTCCTCATGGAGCGCTCCAATCCCGGCCACAGCCTCGCCCCGGTCTATGTGATCTGGGCCATTTACGGCGGCATGGTCTGTTATGATTTCACACGCGGCATGTCCGCCCGCAAGGGAGCCATCGCCTCCGTGCTCGCCTTCGTCGCCCCACTCGTCACCCTGTGGATTTTTGCCCACTGATTCCGCATGCCCCTTCTCTGCCTAGGACTCAGCCACAAGACCGCTCCCGTCGAAATCCGCGAGACGGTGGCCTTTACGCCGAAGGAATTGGGTCCGGTGGCACGGGAGCTGACGGATCTTCCGGGCATCAACGAGGCGGTGGTCGTTTCCACGTGCAACCGCATGGAAATGTATCTGGGCATTGATTCCCGGGAACTGGCGCAGGAGGCGAGGTCCCAGGCTGAATCCTGGTTGCGCCGGCGTTTTGGGATCGAACAGGATTTCCCTGCGGAGACCTTTTTCCACCATGCCGGACCCGAGGGCGTGCGCCATCTTTTTGCGGTGGCCAGCGGTTTGGATTCGATGGTGCTGGGGGAGACGGAAATTTTCGGCCAGATCAAGGACGCCTACCGCGCGGCGCATGAACACGGGGCGACCAGTCGCAATCTGAACAAACTCTTCCAGGAAGCCTTCCGCGTCGGAAAACTCGTGCGCAATACCACGGAAATCCAGCGCGGCTCCACCTCCGTCGGGGCCGTGGCTGTGGAATTGGCGGAGAAATTGTTCGGGGACCTTGCGGGCTGCCAGGTCATGCTCCTTGGAGCCGGGGAGATCAGCCGCCGCACCGCGCAGAGTCTGCAAAGCCGCGGGGCCAGCAGCATCATCGTTTCCAATCGCAATTACGATCGCGCCGTGGAATTCGCCGCGGAAATGAAGGGCCGCGCCCTGGCCTTCGATGACTGGCAGAAGGAGGTTCACGCGGTGGACATTCTCATCAGCGGCACCTCAGCGCCCCACACGATCGTGCATCCCGAGGACCTCCACGCCCCCCTGCGACGCCGCAGCAATGGCCGGCCGCTTTTCATCATCGACATCGCCGTGCCCCGCGATGTCGATCCCGCCGTGAACGATCTCGACAGCGTTTACCTCTTCGATATCGATGCTCTGGAAAAGATCGCCGATGAAGGCCGCCAGCGCCGCCAGCGGGAAATGCACCGATGCGAAGAAATCATTGCCGAGCATGTGCGGGCGTCCGCCATTTTCCGCCCCACCACCCATCCCAAGCTTCCCGGGATTGATCCCGCTCCCAGCCAATCATGCTAACCTCCCTGACCCTCGGAACCCGCGGCAGCGAACTCGCGCTCGCCCAGGCCACCCTCACCAAAGCCGCCCTCGAATCCGCATGGCCGGGACTGCGTGTCGAGCAGGAAATCATTCATTCAACGGGTGATTTGCGTCAGGACTTGAAACTCTCCGAATTCAACCGCGACCCCAATCCGGTGGACAAGGGCATTTTTACCAAGGAGCTGGAAATGGCTCTGGAGGCTGGAAAAATTCACGTCGCGGTCCATAGTTTGAAGGACGTTCCCACGGAACTTGGCGCGGGCTTCCGCATCATCGCCGTCCTGCCCAGGGCCGCCACCGAAGACGTCCTCGTAAGCAAGACCCCCGGGGGCCTCGAAGGGCTGCCGCCCGGAGCCATCGTCGCCACCAGCAGCGTCCGCCGGGCCCGCCAATTGCAATTTCTGCGGCCCGACCTGCAGGTGGAAGCCATTCGCGGCAACGTTCCCACCCGCCTCCGCAAACTCGCCGAAGCCCCGCACCTCGCCGCCCTGCTGCTCGCACGCGCCGGTTTGGATCGTTTATCCCTAAGCGCTGCGACCAGCCATTTATCAGGCGTGGCGTTGCATCAGGAAATTCTGCCCATTTCTGAATTTCTTCCCGCAGCCAGCCAGGGGGCCATCGCATTGGAAGTCTTTGGTGAAAATGAAGCCTTGGAAAACTGCCTCGCGGCAATCAATCACGCGCCCACCTTCCAATGCATCCAGGCCGAACGCCATTTCCTTCATCTCCTGAAGGCCGGCTGCCAAACTCCAGTCGGCCTGGCCACCTCGCTGGATGGCGACACCCTGCGCATGGATGCCCGCGTCTTTTCCGAGGCTGATCCCACCGTGCCGCCGCTCACCGCCCAGGCCATCGGTTCCGGCCAGTTTCCCGAGCAGGTAGCCGCCGCGCTCATGGCCAATCTGCATCCGCACGCCGCCGCCGCGGAGTAAAGCCTCCATTGACAGGCTGCGGCCAGAGGATAGGACCCGTGCATGCTTGCACGCTTTCTACTATCGATGCTCCTTCCCGCTGCGGTTCTTGCTGCAGATCCTGATTTCTCCGCTGCCCATTCACTTGGCAAACGAACCGAGGGCAGGGTATATGGAGATCGCGTGGATGTGCATTTTCCCACGGAAGGTCCGCTTGCTTGGTACCGGGTCAATGGTGCCAGGGGCGACGAATATTTTTCTCTCGATCTCAACTCCGGGGAAACCAAGCCGGTCGCGAAGGACGATCTGAAACAATGGAAACCCCGTGCCGCAGCACCCACGAATGCCAATCGATCCAGAAAAACCGGGGCTCCAACCCAGCTTGTTTTTAAAAATGAATCTTCCGGGACCATCAAAATTTTCTGGCTCGATCCGCAGGGCAAGGCGGTGACGTATGGCGAAGTTGAACCAGGCCATGAATCCTCCATGGGCACCTTCGGGGGCCACGTCTGGAAGGTGCTTGACTCGGATGATAAATTGTTGGGGAAATACATGGCGGAGGATGACCCATCCGTGGCCGTGATTGGGTCGGGGCCAGTTCCCGAGCCGGAAACAAAGCAACCGGAGAAACCTGCCGCCGAACTTCCCTGGCATCTGGAATTCCGCGATCACAATGTCTTCGTGCGTCCCGCAGGTGGCGGAGAGGAATCCGCCCTGACCACCGACGGCACGGACAAAAATGAATATGCAGGCCCGGTGGCATGGTCGGGCGATGGCCGGCACGCCGCGCTGTTCCGAGTGGAGCCGGTCACGGAACGACTCGTCCATTACATCGAATCCTCACCGACGGACCAACTTCAGCCAAAGCATTCCACCCAGCCTTATGCCAAGCCGGGCGACCCCATCGAGCATCGGCGGCTGTCTTTGTTCGATTTGAAAAACAAACAGCCCATCGCGGTCAGCGATGCGCTCTTTCCCACTCCTTGGAGTCTCGATCATTTGGAAACCAGCGCCGATGGAAAATCCTTTCGGATGCTTTACAACCAACGCGGGCATCAAATCCTGCGCCTGCTCTCTGTGGATGTCGCCACGGGTGAGGTGCGCACGCTCGCCGAGGAGGCTCCGCGCACTTTTGTGGACTATACGAACAAAGTCTGGCAGCAATTTCTCGCCAATGACACCGAGTTCCTCTGGATGTCCGAGCGCGATGGTTTCAATCATCTCTACCGCATCGAAACCGCCACGGGCAAAGTGCTGATGCAAATCACCAAGGGACCGTGGATGGTGCGGAGGGTCGAACGCGTGGATGAACCCGCCCGGCAAATCTGGTTCACCGCCATGGGCATGCGCCCTGGACAGGATCCTTATTTCAAAAACCTCTGCCGCGTCAATTTTGACGGAACCGGCCTCATGATCCTGACGGAAGGCGACGGCAACCATACCTGGGAATTCTCCCCTGATGGCAAATGGATCGTGGACCACTGGTCTCGCATGGATCAACCGGCCGTCACGGAACTGCGATCCAGCACGGACGGGAAACTCGTCAAGAGACTTGCTTCAGGCGATCTTTCAGCGCTCACCGCCACGGGTTGGCAGGTTCCGGAACGCTTTGTTGCCAAGGGCCGGGACGGGCAGACGGACATTTACGGCATCATTTGCCGCCCGACCCATTTTGACCCCGGCAAAAAGTACCCGGTGGTGGAGAAAATTTACGCCGGGCCACAGGATTTTTTTGTGCCCAAGGATTTTCGCCTGATGACACATGACCGCGAGCTCTGTGAGTTGGGATTCATCCTGGTGCAAATCGACGGCATGGGGACCAACTGGCGTGGCAAGGCCTTCCATGATGTTTGTTTTAAAAACCTGGGTGACAGCGGCTTCGCTGACCGCATCGCGTGGTTGAGAGCTGCGGCGGCAAAACATCCTGAAATGGATCTGACCAGGATGGGGATTTACGGTGGCTCCGCCGGAGGTCAGAGCGCCATGCGGGCCTTGATCGACCATGGCGATTTCTATCATGCGGCCGTTGCCGACTGTGGTTGTCACGACAATCGGATGGATAAAATTTGGTGGAATGAACAATGGATGAGCTGGCCGGTGGGCCCGGAATACGAAACCTCCTCCAACGCCGCACAGGCGCACAAGCTGCAGGGCCACCTGCTCCTCACCTGGGGTGAAATGGATCACAACGTGGATCCGGCAAGTTCCATGCAGGTCGTGAATGCGCTGGTGAAGGCGGAGAAGGAATTTGAAATGTTCATCGTTCCAGGTGCCGATCATGGCATCGGTGAATCGCCCTACATGCATCGCAAGCGCATGGCATGGTTCGTCCGATGGCTCCTGCCCTGATCATTCAGACGGCGGGATCTCCCTCCCCGCCCTCGTGGGCAGGATGGCACAGGCGCCCTTGCAGCCGAAGACTTTGCTGAGCAGCAGGCGGTTGCGGCTCAGCCAGCGGTAGGCGATTTCGGCGATGTAAATGACGCCGGGAATCCAGAGGAAGAGTGCGACCGGAATGGCCAGGGGCAGTTTCCAGCTGATGTATCGAATGCAGCGGGCCCCGCGGTGAATTTTTCCGGAAGCTGTGATGCAATGAATCGCTTCCTGCAGGTCCACCTGATCGATGCCCGGCGCCAGTTGGGCCGCACGCGGATCAGCGATGGGCAGCAGCGCGATGCGATGGAACCAATCCAGCCAGGTGATGACTTTCATCTGGAAGGTGCACAGCGAGCAGTCGCTGTCATAGAGGACGGTATCCTTGGTTGCAGGCATGGGTGGGAGAGGTTGGAAAATGAAGACGGGGAAACGCTAGGCAACTTTGTCGCGTTTTTTGAGCGCGTAAATCAGGAACGCAGCCCCGATGCCAATCATGAAGGTGGAGTAGAAGAAGCCCTTGCTCATTCCGAGGATGGAGCCGTCACCCACGCGGTAGTATTTCTCAATGATCATCCGGAAGATGGCGTAGAAAATAAAGAACAGGCCAGTGATGAAACCGTGCGGGGCACGCGGGCATTTCAGCCGGATAAAAAAGAGGATGGTAAAGAGTGCCAATCCCTCCAAGGCGGCCTCATAGAGCTGCGATGGGTGCCGGGGCGTCAGCCATGGGGCAAGCTTTTGGCCGATTTCCGGATGCTCCCTGGCGGCGACGGTGATCTGCGCGATCATCTGCTCCGGGTATCCCGCCAGTTGCATGTCGGGCAGGCTGGCGCAGATCGTTTCGAAGCGGGCCGGATCGGTGGCGGCGATGGTTGAAAGTTCCGATGGAAATCTCACCGCGAGTGGAAAATCCGCCGAACATGGATTGCCATACAATTCGCCATTCACAAAGTTGGCCAGGCGTCCGAAGAGCAATCCCAACGGTGCCACGGACACCAAATTATCTCCGATGCCCGGCCAGGATTTATGATGCCGGATGGCGTAATAGAGGGTGAAGAAAAAGAGCCCGAGGATACCCCCATGGCTGGACATGCCCCCATTTTGCATTTGAAAAATAGTCGCAGGATGGGCCAGAAAATCATCCAGCGAGTAGAAGAGCATGTATCCGAGACGACCGCCGAGCAGAACCCCGAAGATGGCGGCGTAAGTGATGAAATCCGCGATTTCCTTTTCCTCCAGCACGCCAATATTTTTCCGTGCCAGAATCACCAGGCATTTGTAGCCCGCAAGGAAGCCCATCACATAGGCCAGTCCATACCAGTGGATTTTGAGCCAGGAGTTGAACTCAAAGACAATCGGATTCAGATTATGCAGGTAATCGGCAAGCAGCATCATCCCCAGTGCCACGGTTCGATCACTGTGCAAAATGAAATTCCCCCAACACCCCGCATTGCAGGCACGACAGCACGCCCTGTCTGAATATTTGCTCATTTTACCTGATGCCTCCGAACGCCTCAATGCGCTCGTGGCCCATGCTGCACGCCAGACTGGACTGACCGAAGAGGAAAAAATTCCCGCCCACCGCGTGGAGGGCTGCGTCTCCATGGTCTGGATCGTGGGAAGCTGTGAGCATGGCCTGTGTTCCTTTCGCAGCGCAGCGGATTCCTCACTGGTGGCTGGGTTGGTGGGTGCCATGGCGGAGTTGTGCAGCGGCCTGAGTCCTGAGGAGTTGGAGCATCTCGATCTTTCATGGCTTGAAAGATCAGGCCTCTGGAACCAAATCTCCCCAACACGCCAGCGGGGACTGAGTGCTGTGGCGGAAACCATCCGAAATTTCGCCGCATCATGCCACTGACCGACGCCCATTGTCATTTGCAGGCACCGGAACTCGCCGGGGTTTTGCCGGAGGTGTGGAAATGCGACATCACACGCTGGGTGGTCAATGGTCTGCATCCTTCCGACTGGCCCCAGGTGGCCGCACTGGCCCGGAGCCAGCCCCGCGTGCGGCCGTGCTTCGGACTGCATCCATGGTATCTGAAGGATCGCCCGGCCACCTGGCTGGAGGAACTGGAGGGAATCGTTTCCGAGCACCCCGGTTGCGGGCTGGGAGAATTTGGGCTCGACCGCTGGATGCAGGACGCGGACGTGGCGGACCAACTCAGTGTATTCAAGGCGCACTGGCATCTGGGCCTGCAGCGGGATCTCCCCATGACTGTGCATTGCCTCAAAGCCTGGGGGGCCTTGCAGGAGGCACTTGAAGCAATGCCCCTTCCGCAGCGTGGTTTCCTGCTCCATGCCTACGGCGGGCCCGTGGAAATGGTGGCCGGTTTGGTGCGCCGCGGGGCTTATTTCTCCTTCTCCACGTCCTTTCTGGCTGCCAACCGATCAGCAAAACGCGCCGCCTTTCAACAAATGCCGCTTGATCGCGTTCTCATCGAAACCGACGCCCCCTCCATGGCTCCGCCCTCGGAATGCAATGCCTTTCCCATGACGGACCCAGCCACCGGCAGGACCGTCAACCATCCTGCCAACCTTCGCGCCGCCGCCGCCTCACTGGCGGAGTTGAGGGGGGTGCCGGCACTGGAATTGGAGGGAATCCTCGAGGATAATTTCCACCGGTGGTGGGGCCGGGACCGGCGTGGGATTGTCTGAGAAAATTCCTTTCCCCCGGCCCACATTGTGGAACCATGCTGTCCGGTGCCCCCTTCCGGCCCACTCTCTCTCACTGACCAAATGCCCCCCGACCCGCCACCCAAATCCTCCGAAGATTCCGGTGATTTATTCATCGATCCGCACCTGTTCGGCGATTCCAGACCAGCAGCGGCACGATCGGGAGAAACTGCGAAAGCTCCCGACAAGGATGAGATTCTCCAGGAAATGCGGGCGATCGAGGCGCGGCTCAAGCAACTGTCGCTAGCTCTCCAAGATCATCCCCAGCCCGCAACCGTGCGCGTGCGTGTGACGCAACCCACCCCGGAACCACCTGAGGCTATCGTCCTCAGCGAGCCTCCCGCCCCAGTCGACAAATTTCCCATTCGAGCCAACCGAAGTGTCGCCCTCGACTTAATCCGGAAGGAAGAGGCCAGACCGCGGGTGCTTCCTGAACGCGCGCGCCACTCGGTGCTGACCAATGCCCCAAAAAAGCCTGCTCACCATCGACCATCGGCTCCATCGAAGGAGCCGGATCCACCAAAGCAATCCGTCCCCGCTACCCTGGCACCCGTGAGAAAGGCCCTCGACCGCGGGATCCCCATTGTCAGCGTGACCATGCTGGTGGTCTCCCTGGTCGCCCTCGCCTTCGTGCTCAGCCAGTTTTTCCGCCGTCCTGCCAGTGCCTCCCCCATGGATCGAAAGCCACCGACGGTTGACTGGACGAAGCGCCTGTTGGCCGCGGAGAAATTGGTCACCCTGTTCCTGAGAGCCTCCACGGTCGAGGAACGCCGGAATTTCGTGCGCAATCCGGATCGTGTGGAGCCCCTCATGAAACGCTGGTATCTGCGGAATTCATCCGCCCTCCAAAGCGCGAAAGTGACGGGAATTTCCTCCGCTCTTGAATCCTATCCCAACCCAAAAATCCCCAACCAGCCTATCGTCGTGAAAGCGACCCTGGAGGACGGTGGTCGAGTGATCGCCCCCGTGGAATGGACGGACGCCGGAGCCGTCATTGAATGGGAATCCATGGTCGGCTATTCGCAGATCGCCCTCGCCTCGCTGCCCTCCCAGTCCACCGACCCGAAGGATCCCGGCGTCACCCTCCGCGTCATGGCCACGCTGAACAATCCCCGTGACCTCAACGATGCCACGCTGCCACTTCGTTTTAAATTCCAGGAAAGAGACTCCACCACCGCCCCCCTCACCGGTCAGTGGCCGGCCAACTCGGAGGGAGCCCATGAGGTCGTGGCCACCCTGGGTGCCAAGCCGCGCAACGAACCTTTTCCCATCACAGTCCAGGCTTTGCCTAAAGAAGATTTTCTGATTTCGGGCGAGGTTGTCTTCAGGTCCGTGGTCCTCGGATGGCGCGAAATCGAACCATGAGCGCGCGGCGAAATTTGGTGGCCACCACCCTGCGGCTTGCCATTTGCGCAGGCCCTGTCACAGTCATGAAATGAATTCTGTCACCCCCATTCTCTACGTCAAAACCGGCTGCCCCTGGTGCGAGGAAGTCCTCGAATATTTCCAGTCGCATAAATTACCGTTCGAAAAAATCACCGTCTCGGCCAATCCGGATGCCATGCGGGAAATGGTGAACCTCTCCGGCCAGAGCAAGGCTCCGACCATGGATTGGGACGGAGAAGTTTTGGCAGATTTTGGAGTGGATGAACTCATCCCGTTCCTGCGCAAGCACGGCATCACCACCAAGTAATTTCTCAAATCCCCCACCCCACATGACCCTGGATGCTCTTTCCTCCGCTCTCAAAGCCGCCGTCGCTTCCGGCCAGCTTCTGAACCAAAGCCTCCAGAACATACTGGAACTCCTCGGCGGTGCCTCCACTCTGCTCTACCTGTCTAGCGTTGCCGAATTGGTCAGCGGTGGACAGTGGAAGGAGTTGGATGACCGGTTTTTCAAGAAATTGAGTTTCGGCACCAGCGGGCTGCGCGGACGGACGGTGGGCAAGGTGATCACGACCGTGGAACAGGGCAAAGGCGGACCCAACGGACGCCCGGAGTTTCCCTGCGTCGGGACGAATGCCCTGAATGATTACAACGTGAGCCGGGCAACTCGGGGGCTCGCGACCTATGTCATTCATTGGCTGAAGGAAAATCGCATCAACCGACGCGGGCGGATTGTCATCTGCCATGACACGCGCCATTTCTCGCGCGACTTTGCGGAATTTGCCGCCCGGTTGTGCAATGATCTGGGCGTGGATGCCTGGCTCTTTGAAGGACACCGGGCCACTCCGGAACTTAGTTATGCAGTGCGCCAGCTCAATGCCGATGCCGGGGTGATGCTCACGGCCAGCCACAATCCAGGGCACGACAATGGCTACAAGGTTTACTTCAACGATGGCTCCTCCATCATCGATCCCGTGGCCACCGGCATTCTCAAGGAGGTCAACCGCATTACCTCCGAGGCTTATGAATCGGTGCCTGCGGAGGCTCGTGGCAAGTTGACGCTCCTGGGTCCGGACATGGATGAATCCTACGTCACGCGTTTGAAGTCCCTCCTGATGGATCCGGAAATTCTGGAGAAAGGCCGGGCGCTCAAGATTGTTTACACCGCCATTCACGGCTGCGGTGGCGTGCTGGTGCCGCGCATCCTGCGGGAGCTCGGATTCAATACCATCACCGTTCCAGAGCAGGATGTTCCAGATGGCCGATTTCCCACGGTGAAATCCCCCAACCCGGAAAATGCCGCCGCCCTGCAAATGGGTATCGACCTGGCGGAAAAGGAAGGAGCGGACATCATCATCGGCACCGACCCGGACTGCGATCGCATGGGCGTGGTAGTGCGTGATCAAGCTGGCAAACTCCAGCTGATAACCGGCAATCAAATTGGCTCGCTCATGGGGTGGTATCGCGTGAAGAAATTCTGCGAGCAGGGGATCATCAACGCCGGCAACAAGGCGCATGCGGTGCTGGTAAAGACCTACGTCACCACCGACCTCCAGGCGGCCATCTGCAATCATTTCGGCATTCGATATGT
>CALQSQ010000028.1 GCA_943333275.1 Akkermansia muciniphila | reverse complement strand
TTCCTCGAAAGGTGCGTATTACAGCCAAAACATTCGTGGGAGGTATTGAAACGCTCATGAAAAAGCCGACTTCACCCAGACAGCTTGCCGCCAACCGGCGGAATGCGAAAAGCTCCACCGGGCCACGCACGCCCCAGGGCCGTGCGATTTCCAAAATGAATGCGATGAAGCATGGAATCCTTTCCAGACAGGTGTTGGTGCGCAGCATGGCCTTGCAGGAAAATGAAACCGAACTGAACGCACTGTATCAGCGGTTTTGGGAGGAATTCCAGCCTTCCGGGCCTCTCGAAGAGATGTTGGTGGACCAGATCGTGACCGCCCACTGGAGGTTGCGACGGGCGTTGCTGGCGGAATCCGGGGAAATCTCCCGCAGTGTGGATCGTGCCGAACGAAAGCGCCATCAGGGAATGGGAGCGTTCCAACTGATGACCCGATGGTCCCTGTCCGCCGATCCCATCGAGGCGATGTGGCAATCTTCCGCAGGAAATTTGGTTTTGGGAGAATGGCTGCGCGAAATGCGCGAGACCGTGGAAACGGAGGGGATGCTGACGGAGGCTGCGTTAGAAAAGCTGGCCTCCTGTTTCGGCGGAAAACCCAATTTTCTGCTGGGCAAATTGAAGGGGTTGTGTGAAAAATTCGCTGCGGAAACCACCGCGCACCCGGAGGGATTGGATGCAGGGCAAAAGGAGCGGCATAAAAACGAGGTGTTGTCTTTTTTGCGAAGTGAGATGGCGGCGGCGCGCCTTCATCTGGAGCGCTGCGCGGAACAGGAGGATTACGACGACCAGGCACGGCAGGCGGCGGCGATCCTCCCTTCGGAAGAAGTACTCGATAAAATCCTGCGCTACGAAACGAAACTCGAACGCCAGATGTACCGGGCCATGGCTCAGCTGGAACGTGTGCAGCGGATGCGGCGGGGCGAGGCTCTTCCCGCTCCGCTCTCCGTGGACATTTCCGATCGATCATGAGTGAAAACGCCCAATTTTTTACCAAACGAACCCATTTCCAGGCAAAAACGAAAAGATGACATGGGGGCGGTGCACATGCCACACTCGGGGAATTTTCCCGTTGGACAAGGGACGGCATCTTTTTAAAGTGGAAGAACGTTGCAGTTTGGGCAGAAAAGTGGCAGATTCGCCATTGTCCGACGCGACGTTTCCCCAAGATGTTACCAGCTATCCTCGTTATCTTCGCAGTTGTGGTCTTCCGGTGTGCCGTTGGCACTGCGGACGATTCGGTTCTGCGCACGCTGGCGAATTTTTCCCCCATGGCTGGACTCGCGGTTTGTGCCGGGGCTGCCTTTCCTCGGAAGTGGGCGCTGGTGGTCCCGCTGGCGGCGCAAATTTTCTCGGATCTGGGCCTCTATTTGCTGGGGAAATCCCCCTTCTTTTCCTGGGGCTACTCCATCGTCCTCGTCGTCGCCTACGCGGCGATTGTCGCGATCGGCTGGGCCGTCCGGAAACGGCCAACTCCGCTCAAACTGCTAGGGGCGTCCATCACCGGGACGCTCCTCTTTTATTTCTGGACCAACAGCTTTTCATGGTGGCAGGACCCCGGTTATGCGAAAACCCTCTCCGGTTGGTTCCAGTCGCTCACACTCGGTTTGCCTGGCTATCCGCCGACGTATGTCTTCCTGCTGAAATCCCTCGGGGGTGACCTTTTCTTTACCTCCCTTTTCGCTTTCAGCCTGGGCCTGTTTCCTGCTGCATCCGAACCTACCGAAGAACCCGAGACCGAACCTGCCGAAGCCTAATCCTCTCCCTCGTTTTCCCCATCCCATGAGCACCTCAGCCAAAACCACCCCGACCACCGTCACAGACCCTACGGAATTCGCCACCTACGCCATCAACGCGAAGATGACGACGGAGGAGAAAATTCACATCCTGGCGGAGATGGTGCGCGTGCGGAGATTCGAGGAGGCTGCGTTCGAACAATACCAGAAGGGCAAGATGGGTGGATTTCTCCATCTCTACAATGGTCAGGAAAGCGTGGCCATCGGCCAGATCAGCCTGCTGGGGCAAAATGACCACATCATCACCGCCTATCGTGACCACGCCCACGCTCTCGGCGTCGGCATGAACATGAATGAGTGCATGGCCGAACTTTACGGCAAGATCACCGGTTGCTCCAAGGGCAAGGGTGGATCGATGCACTTTTTTGATCCTGAGAAAAATTACTGGGGTGGCCATGGCATTGTGGGTGGGCAGACCCCCTTGGGCGCAGGACTGGCATTCCATTTGAAAATCAATGGCCAGAAGGGCTGCTGCCTCTGCTATCTGGGTGATGGAGCGGTAAACCAGGGCGCCTTCCACGAAGCCTTGAATCTGGCCGGACTCATGGACCTTCCGGTCATTTACGTCATTGAAAACAATGGTTACTCCATGGGCACCAGCCAGGTCCGCTCCAGCGCCTGGAAAAATTGCCTCGCTTACCGCGCGGATGGTTACGACATCGTCTGGGACATGATCAATGGCTGGGACATTTACGAAGTCCGCGCCAAGACGCAGATCGCCATCGACCGGGCCCACAATGAAAGTCGTCCCACCGTGATCGAAGTTTCCACCTATCGGTATCACGGCCATTCCGTGGCCGATGCCAATGCCAAGAAGTATCGCAGCGAGGATGAAATTAAACGTTTCGAGTGTGAGTTCGACCCCATCAAGGTGTGGCGGGACCGCCTTTACACGGAGGGCGTGCTGACAGAGGATCGTTACAAACAAATCGACAAAGCCGCCAAGGAGGAAGCCAAGGCTTCCGTGCTGTTTGCCGATGAAAGCGCCTATCCAACCGTTGAGGACATCACCAAGGACGTTTATTGGGAGGTGGACAACGACACCATCGCCGGCCGCACCGGCCGCCATTTCTTCAACGACTAGCCGTCGCACTGTCCCAGATTTTCACTCCCCTATTTCCCCCCAATTCATGCGCCAAATTACCTACCGCGAAGCCATCCGTGAAGCACTCGATGAAGAGTTAGCCAACGACAAAAATGTCATCCTCATGGGTGAAGAAGTCGCCCAGTATAACGGGGCTTACAAAGTGACCCAGGGACTCTGGGAGAAGTGGGGCGACAGCCGCGTCATGGACATGCCGATTTCCGAGGCCGGCTTCATTGGCATGGGCATCGGTGCCTCCATGCTGGGCACGCGTCCGGTTATGGAACTCATGTTCTGGAGTTTCGCCTACGTGGCCTTCGATCAGATCATCAACAATGCCGCCAGCGTCCGCTACATGAGCGGCGGCAAGATCAACTGCCCCATTGTCATCCGTGGTCCAGCCAACGGTGGCACCAGCGTCGGCGCCACGCACAGCCACACGCCGGAAAATTTCATTGCCAACACCCCTGGTCTCAAAGTCGTGTGCCCGGCCACTGCCTATGATGCCAAGGGTCTCATGAAATCAGCCATCCGTGACAACGATCCTGTCTATGTCATGGAATCCACCGTTCTTTACGGCGAACTCGGGGACGTGCCGGACAATGCGGATCTGCCCAATGGCGAACTTCTCATCCCGCTGGGTGTCGCCGACATCAAACGTGAAGGCACCGACATTTCATTGATCGCCCACGGCCGCTCGGTCATCGTCTGCCTGCAGGCGGCGGAAATCCTCCAAAATGAGCACGGCATCAGCGCCGAAGTCGTAGACCTGCGCAGCATTCGTCCACTGGACGAGGAAACGATTCTCGAATCCGTCCGCAAGACGAACCGCGCCATTTACGTGGAGGAAAACAAACCCTTCTGCGGAGTCGGTTCCCAGATCGTCAGCATGATTCAGGAAAAGGCTTTCGACGATCTTGATGCCCCGGTGCTTCGTATCAGCGCCATTGATGCTCCCGCCTTTTACAGTCCCCCAGTCGAGAAAATGCAGCTTCCTTACGCCAGTCAGGTTGTGGACAAGGTGCTCACGATCTGCGAGCCCGCCTACGCCTAACCCAGGGTGCGCCATCGTGATCCGTTATTCTCACGATGCCCGGATCACGGTATCACAATTCCGTGACCTCCTGATTCGCTCCACCCTGGCGGAGCGCAGACCGGTGGGTGACGAAGCCGCGCTACAAGGTATGCTCCAGCATGCCAATGTTCTCGTCACTGCATGGGAAGGGCCGCAGTTGATAGGCGTCGCCCGCGGTCTGACGGATTTTGCCTACTGCTGCTACCTGTCAGATCTGGCTGTCGATAAGTCCTACCAGCGCCAGGGGATCGGCAGGGAATTGATGGAAATGGTCCGCCAGCAACTCCAGCCTGCCTGCAAAATCATCCTGCTCGCCGCCCCTGCCGCCACGGAATATTATTCCAAAATCGGATTCACCTCCCATCCAAGCGCGTGGGTGAGGTGATCCTCTGGAAATGCCCGCAGCCTAGCGCTTTCCAGCCGCCCGCCTCAGGCGATCCATGATCGCCATGCCAAGACCCTTGTCGGTGATCGGCTCGGCGACGATTTCATCCACCCCTTCCGCATCCAGCTTCCGCAGGCAGAAGAAGAGCCGCATCGCCGCCTCGCTCTGTTTGCCGCTGCCGGGACTGAGCACAGCCATGGCCGCCCAGTCGGTAAGATCCATGTAGCCGTCCTCATCCTCGCCGCGATAACTGAGCAGGGCATAACGCTTGGAAGGATCCGGATGGAAATCCGCGGGGCTGCTCAGCAGGCGCAGTGGAGTGCGCGGTGCGTAGTGGCTCGCGAGCTGACCCGGGGCCTCCGGGGTGGGGGAGGTGGCAGAGTGCTCGTAGATAACCTTGCCGATTTCCTGCAGCTCCTCTTTAATAATCGGCCCGGCGCGGAGCACGCGGAAGATGGGTTTGGTCTCGCCACGTTCCAGCCGAATGATGGTGCTCTCCACACCGTGCATGCAGGCGCCTCCATCAAGAATCAGCGGGATGCGGCCGCCCAGTTCCTCCTCCACAGCCGATGCCGAGGTGGGCGAAATTCTCCCGAACCTGTTGGCGCTCGGGGCCGCCAACGGCTGGCCGAAGGAGGTGATGACGCGTTTGAAAACCGGGTGGTCACTCATTCGAACAGCCACGGTGGGCAAGCCAGCCGTCACGATGTCCGGGACGCGTGCAGATTTCGGGAGGATCAGCGTCAGCGGACCAGGCCAGAAGCGTTCGATGATCCGCTGCACGGTCGAGACCAAATCATCGGGGATTTCCGCCACTTCCTTCAAATGATCCTTGTGCGGCAGGTGGACGATCAGGGGGTCAAAACTCGGCCTTTCCTTGGCGAGGAAAATCTTGGCCACCGCCTCGGGATTCAATGCCGCAGCGGCGAGCCCGTAAACCGTCTCCGTGGGCAGGGCCACCGGCTCTCCAGCCTGCAGTGTGCTCACGGCACGCTGCACGGCCTCCTTCATTCTTTCACTTGTATCCGTCGGCAAAACCTCAGTTGTCATGCTCCAGCTATCGGAGCGAAATTTCCTCCGCACAAGGGGCAGATTGCCAGTCGGAGATGAAGGAAACGGGAAAAATCAAACTTGATTCCGGATATGATTTGGAGAAGTCACTGTTTGCATCCTCGGCGTTTCAGATTACGTGTGCGCACCTGCTGAATTTGGCGCGGGCACCTTGCTGTCTCCGGGGGGAGAACTTCGTCTTTGACGACTGAGTTCAAGGTGTCCGCGCCGTTATTCTTTTCGGCGCTCAGCCGAGCAGGATGCCCGGCTCAATGATAGCCGGCATTGTAGCCGCGGGCGAACTGCGATTCGGTGCGCTTGTCATACTGGCTCGAATGGCGGCGGTAATTGGGAGAAAGGTGGCGCTTGCGATCCTGGCGTCCAAGGGCCTCCCCGCTGTGATACCATGCGTCCGGACCTCCGTAATAGCTTCCGCTGTTGCTGTTGTGGCTGCTGGACGAGTGGTTGTTGTGAGCGTAGTGGTCGTCATGGTCGTGATAGACAGGGCGGCCACCACCATAGCCACCACCATAACCCCCGCCGTTATAGCTGCCGCCATTGTAGCCGCCACCGTAACCGCCGCCGCCCCCTCCGCTATACAACGCCGGCCCAAGATCCACACACGATGAGAGGGACAGGCTGACAATGCCTGCTCCAAGTAAGAGAAGAGTTGATTTCATAGGCCCCCAGTATGGGCCCGATTTCGCTGCTTTACAATGGAAGAAGCTTGTCCCGGGAAAAAGAAATTCCCCCGGCTTTCGTCCGGCCAGCGCACCCCACGCCTTACTCCACGGTAACGCTTTTTGCCAGATTGCGCGGTTTGTCCACATCGCGTCCTAGCGCCACGGCGGCGTGGTAGGCGAGCAGTTGTAGCGGAATGATATTCAGGATGGGCTGGAGCATGTCCATGGTCCTCGGCACGTAGATGATATCATCGGCGTGGTGGTGGATTTCCTCATCACCTTCCGTAGCGACGGCAATGATCGGGCCCTTGCGTGCCCGCACTTCCTGCATGTTCGAAATATTCTTTTCGTGGAGTATATCCTGCGGGCAGATGAAGACCGAGGGCGTCTCGGAATCAATGAGGGCGATCACTCCATGCTTCAGTTCCGCCGTGGGGAATCCGGCGGCGTGGATGTAGGAAATTTCCTTCATCTTCAATGCGGCTTCCAGGGCGACGGGATAGTTGTATTCCCGACCCAGAAACAACATGCTCTTGGCGTGGCAGTATTTCCTGGCGATGGCTTCGATGTGTTCGTCGTTCGCAAGAATTTGTGTGATCTGATTCGGCAATTTTTCAAAAGCCTCAATGATCTGCCTTCCGGTGCCTGCGCTCATATGGCGCATGCGACCCAGCACCAGTGTGAGCAGTCCGAAAATGGCGCACTGGCTGACAAAGGATTTGGTGGCCGCCACTCCGATTTCCGGCCCAGCATGCATGTATACGCCGCCGTCGGATTCGCGGGCAATCGTGCTCCCAACATTGTTGCAGATGCCGAGACCGCGGAATCCCTTGCGACGCGCTTCGCGCAGCGCACCGAGCGTGTCGGCCGTCTCGCCGCTCTGGCTGATCACGAAAAAGAGTGTGTTCTTGGGAACCGGGCAGTTCTTATAGCGAAACTCGCTGGCATAATCCGTCTGCGTCGGAATGAACGCCATGTCCTCCAGCATGTGGGATCCCACCATGCCGGCATGCAAAGCCGTGCCGCATCCGAGGATGATGATGCGGTCGATCTCCCGCAGCTGCTGCGGCGTGAGGTTCAAGCCGCCGAGCTGCGCGCTGCATTCCTCGATGTTCAATCGCCCGCGCACTGCATTCTCAATGGTCAGCGGCTGCTCATAGATTTCCTTGAGCATGAAATGTGCAAAATCACCGCGCTCCGCCGCCTCCGCGGCATAGTCCAATTCCTTGATCTCATACGACGATTCACCCTCCGCCAGTGTTTCCAGTTTGAAATTGGACTCGCGGATCTGCACAAGATCAAAATCCTTCAGGTAAACGACCTTTTGCGTGTAGGGCAGCAGCGTCGTTGCATCCGAACAAATAAACATTTCCCCATCGCCGATGCCGAGCACCAGCGGACTACCGCGCCGGGCTCCAATGATGAGTCCGGGATGGTCCTGATGCAGCACGGCGATGCCGTAAGTGCCCTTCACCTCGCGCAGCGCGCGCCGCACGGCTTCCAGAAGTTTCTCATCGCCGAGCGTCTCCACCTCATCGTAATATTTGCCGATCAAATGCGCCAGCACCTCGGTGTCGGTCGCGGATTTGAACGTATGCCCGGCTGCCGTCATCTGACGCTTGAGGAGTTGGTAATTTTCAATCACCCCATTGTGCACCAGCGCCAGCCGACCGCTCTGGTCGGTATGCGGGTGGGCATTGACATCGTTCGGTTCCCCGTGGGTCGCCCAGCGGGTGTGGCTAATGCCGATGCTGGTCGGACGTTTGCGCTGGGCTACGTGCCGGGCCAGTTCCGTGATCCGCCCCGCCTTTTTTGTCACTTCCATGTCCCCGTCCGTCAGGGTCGCCACCCCGGCACTGTCGTAGCCGCGGTACTCAAGTCTGCTCAAGCCATCGATCAAAATCGGTCGAACTTCGCGTTTTCCGACATAGGCAATAATACCGCACATAACTTGTTAAAGGGGGGAGGGGTTTAAATTTGAGAGGGGAACAGAATGGAACGCAGCGTCGCCGAAAATACGAGTTTTGCAAGTTGGTTATCCAAAAATTCCATAATCATTATAAACGAGCGGGTTGCTGCCATGGTTTCTGAAAAATGGCGGGTGCACCCCGGGGGAATCCCTCTAAGAATACCCCATGCCCCTCCTCACCCCCAACGACGCCGCAGCCTTCCGCAATGCACTCCATGCGCGTGGACAGAAACTCGTCTTCACGAGCGGTTGCTTCGATCTGCTACACGTTGGTCACGTGCGCTATTTGCAGCAGGCCCGGGCGCTCGGCGACGCGCTCTGCATCGCCATGAACGCCGATTCCTCCGTCCGCCTCCTCAAGGGACCGGACCGGCCGGTGAATTCGCAGATGGATCGGGCCGAAGTGCTGCTGGCCCTCTCGTGTGTCGATGCCGTCGTCATTTTCGATGAACCCCGCACCACCGAATTAATCCGCACCATTCGTCCGCATATTTTCGCCAAAGGCGGCGATTACACGCCTGAAACACTCAACCCGGAGGAGCGAGGCGCGCTGGCCGAAGTGGGTGCGGAAATTTCGATCCTACCCGAGGTCAAAGGTCAGTCCACCACCGCGACCCTGGAGAAACTCAACCGCCCCGCCAGGCGTCGCCCCCGCATCGGCGTCATCGGCAGCGGTTCCGGCACAAATTGCCAGGCCCTCATCGACGCCATCAAAGCAGGATCGCTCGACGCCGAAATGAGCCTCGTTCTATCGGACCGCGCCGATGCCGGGATTCTTCAACGCGCGGCAAATTCCGCCATCCCCCACCAGTGGATCGATCCGGGACATCCCACCGCGCTCCCCCCCGCAGCCGAGCAGGCCATCTGCGACGCCTTCCGCGCTGCCGGCGTGGACCTTATCGTTCTCGCCGGATTCATGCGCATCCTCCACGGCCCCCTGCTCCAGGCCTTCCCCCGCCGCATCGTCAATATCCACCCCAGTCTCCTTCCGAAATACCCGGGCAAAAATGCCATTCCATCCGCACTTAAATCGGGCGACACCACCGCAGGCTGCACCGTCCATTATGTCGATAGCGGCATCGACACCGGCGAAATCATCGCACAATCCACCGTTCCTGTGGAGGAGGGCGAAACTTTGGAATCGCTGACGCGGAAAATTCAACTCGAGGAACACGCCCTGCTCCCCGCGATCTTGCAGCGCCTGCTGCATCAGGTTTGATGCAGGCTGGGGAATCGTGATTTCAGGCGACGTTTCCTGTCCGATGGGCCGCGCTTCGTGGCTGCGGGGGACCGCTGAAAATGCATTCCTTCAGATCGTTTGCAATCCTTGGCAGCATCGTTAACCTGCGCGCTCACTTCACTCCGATTCCATCACTCCAATGACCTTTTCAAACGTCTCCACCGTCGCCAGAGCCAACGTCTATTTCAATGGTCGTGTGGTTTCGCACACCATTTTGTTTCCGGATAATTCAAAAAAAACTCTTGGGCTGATCTATGATGGAAGCTACCACTTTGGGACCGAGGCGGCGGAGCGGATGGAGATTACGGATGGGGCCTGTGAAGTGGTGCTGGATGGGCAGACGGAGAGCAAATCCTATGCCGCCGGAAGTGCCTTTGAAGTCCCCGCAAATTCTGGATTTACCATTTCCGTGGGGGAGGGGATCTGTCAGTACATCTGCTCCTTTCTCAGCTGAAGGTCGCAGGGTGGCGGGCTGATCGCATGCTCGTGATGCGTATGCCTACGCGAAGAAGCGAGCAATTTATGCTTCCGCCCGAATTGATTGCGCGTTCTCCTAGGCATGGATTTTCCCCTTTACGTTCTTCATGGCAAGTAAACCCCGTCTCCTTGGATTTCTGCTGGTTTTTACCGGCGTTGTTCCCGCGCTTCATGCCGGGGTAATCACTCTGGAGGAGGCCTATGACCGGGCGCTGGAAACGGACCAGAGCGTGGCCATCGCCTTTGCGGAAGTTTCCAAAGCAGGTTTGGAAGCCAAACTGGCGCTTACCCGACTCACGCCTCGTCTCGACAGTGGTATCAATGCCACTCATCGACGCCAGTTTTACAATCGTGATTCAAGCTCTACTTCGGAGACATCATCCGGAGGCACCAATTTCAGCAGTGCTGGTCTTACGCTGAGTCAGCCGATCATTGATTTTACGGTCCGGCCTGCGGTTCAGGTCGGCCGCATTTCCGAACGAACTTCAATGATAGATTTTGAAGGCGCGCTGCGGGATACTTTGCTGGCTGTGGCCACGGCATATTACGATGTCTTAACCCAGCAGAACTTGGTGGCAATCCTTCGGGAAAGTCTTCGTCTGGCCCAGGAGCAGCAAACCCTCGCAACGGCGCGCCGGAATGTTGGAGAGGTTCTCGAAACGGATGTATTGAAGAGTGCTGTGGTTGTGCAACGGGCCAAACGCGGACTGGTGTCGGCCGAAAATATCCTCACAATGCGGCGATCAATTCTTGCAAACATTTTAAATCTTGGGATCGAGGCGAAATTCAGCGTCGCGGAACCCGCGTCATTTCCATTCACGGACGAGACGCTCACGAGCGCCGTGCAACGCGCCTGCCGCCAGCGAGAGGATCTCCTGAGCGCCACTCTTGAAATCGACAAAAAAATAGCCTCCCGCAAGGAAATCAATGCTCAATACTTGCCGACTCTGAATGCCGAAACTGGTCTCACGTGGGACGGAAACGAAACCCGAAGCCGGAACACCCAGGAACAAAACTGGCAGGCTGGTCTTAGGTTGAGTATCCCCTGGTTCTCTGGTGGCGAGCGTAATCTCAAGCTCAAACGTTCCGATTTTGAAATATTCCAATCCAAGCAGGAACTGCAAAGGATTGAAAAGTCTGTGGCTGAAAATGTGGAGGAGGCATGGTTGGAGGTTCGTGCCTTGCAACAGAATGTGGCCGGGTTGAAGGTCGAGGTGGCGGCGGCCGAAGAAAATTATCGACTCCTTCAAAACCAATACCGAGCCGGTGAGGTGAAAAATCTGGACGTTGTGCAGGGCCTCACTGATCTCAATACGTCACGCACTGATCTGACCGTGCAATCCTATCAATACCAACTCGCCCTGCGCGATCTCGCTCGTCGGACGGCTGATTTTGAGAGTACACGAGTGAAGGAAGCCTGGCGGCGGCACTTTCGTAAAAATCCCCCATCAAAAAGCGTTGAGCCATGAGCAACGGCAAACCAGCGTTGGGCGGAATTGGGCGATGGATCAAGCTACTCATTATATTTGGCCTCCTTGGTGGAGGGGGGTACTATCTATGGGCGCAATTCTTCGCTGCGGCCCCAGTCGTTATCACCTACCGAACTTCCGCCGTAACCCGCGGCAAACTCACCCAAGTCGTGACTGCAGCCGGACAGATCAGTGCGCTGGTCATGGTGCAGGTGGGAAGTCAGATTTCTGGAACAATTGAAAAGCTCAACGTGGATTTTAATGACCCGGTGAAGGAGGGCCAGATTATCGCGGAACTGGATGCGGCAACTTACCGGGCAGTTGTGGCGCAGGGAGAGGGCGATCTTGCGAACGCGCGGGCAGCACTTGAACTGGCCCGTCTCAATGCAGAGCGTAAGAAACAGTTGCTGGACCAGAAACTTTCGTCTGCCGCAGATTACGACAAGGCCATCGCCGATCTTCATCAGGCCGAGGCGGTGGAAAAGATGAAAATTGGCACGCTGGAACGCGCGCAGGTGGACCTGCGTCGATGCACAATTCTGGCTCCCACGGATGGAATTGTCATTTCCCGCAAGGTGGATGTCGGACAGACAGTGGCAGCAAGCTTGAATGCGCCGGTGCTTTTTGAAATTGCCCACGATCTTTCGCAAATGCAGATCCACACCCATGTGGCCGAGGCGGATGTCGGTGGGGTGGAACCCGTTCAGAAGGTGGATTTCACAGTCGATGCCTTTCCCGACCGCACCTTCCATGGTGTCGTTGGTCAGGTGCGGAACTCCCCCACCACCATCGACAACGTGGTGACTTATGACACCGTCATCAATGTGGAAAATGCCGATTTGAAACTAAAACCAGGCATGACGGCCAATGTGACCATCATCCTTGCGGAAAAGGACGACGTGCTGCTGGTGGCCAACGCTTCCCTGAGATGGAAACCGCCCGAGGACAATCCAGCCGACAGAGCTCCGGATGTGCCCAGTCGCCGTCGAGAGAAACCGGCCCAGCGATCGCCTGAAAAGAAAGTCTACGTGCTCGCCGATGGACCGAATGCCAAGCCGGAACAGGTCGCCATAACCGTTGGCTTGAGCGATGGCATCAAGTCAGAATTGATCAGTGGCCTGAAGGAAGGCCAGAACGTGGTGACTGGGATCGTTCGCCCGGCAACTTCAGGCGCGCCCAATCCGATGGGCAATCCTTTCAGTGGTGGAGCGCCCCGCCGCTAGGTTTCAACCAGCATGCATACCAAAGGCTCCTTTTCGTGCATGCAGTCCCTCCGACCATGAGCGCTCTCATTTCCCTCCAGCAAATCAGTAAAACCTATGACTCCGGAGGCACGCTCGTGCATGCGGTGCGTTCGATTTCGCTGGAATTTGCAGCCGGCGAGTTCATTGCCATCATGGGGGCCAGCGGTTCCGGAAAGTCCACGTTGATGAACATTATCGGGTGTCTGGATCGCCCGACTTCTGGAAAATATTTGCTGGATGGTGAGGATATTTCCATCCTGAAACGCGATCAACTTGCGGATGTCCGCAACCGCAAGATTGGTTTTGTCTTTCAGGGTTTTAACCTGCTCGCACGGACCACGGCCTTGGAAAATGTGGAACTTCCGATGCTCTATTTTGCAGGAGCGCCGAGTCGTCGCAAAATGCGGGACAAAGCCATGGCCATGCTGGAAATGGTTGGGCTGGGCGACCGTTGGGATCATACGCCAAACCGCCTTTCCGGTGGCCAGCAGCAGCGTGTCGCGATTGCCCGGGCGCTCATCAACGATCCCGTGCTGCTGCTGGCAGATGAACCCACGGGTAATCTCGACAGCCGCACCAGCATCGAAATCATGGGGACCTTCCAGCGTCTCAATGAGCAGGGGATCACCATCGTCATGGTGACCCATGAACCGGACATCGCCAGCTACACGAAGCGTAACATCGACATGCTTGACGGCCAGGTGCGCCGGGATGTGCCGGTGGCCGAGCGGCAATTCGCGGCAGCGCAATTAGCGCAGGAGGCTGCTCAGCCATGAGGATTGGTTCGACCATTTTCATCGCCCTGCGAGCCTTGATGAGGAACAAAATGCGTTCCATTTTGACTTCCCTTGGAATCATCTTCGGCATCGCCGCCGTGATCACCACGGTGAGCATTGGCAACGGGGCGAAAACGCAAATGGAGGAAACCATTGCGGCAATGGGCGATAATGTGATGATTGTGCTGGCGGGCAACTTCAACAGCGGCGGACGCAGTTCAGGTTCAGGAGGTGCCGGGACGCTGACCCTTGCGGATGCGGAGTCCATAGGCAAAGAGATCGAAGGCATCCAGCGCCTCAGTCCGGAAGCCCGGGGGGACGCCCGTGCAACTGTAGGCAGCCAGAACTGGTTTACGAAGGTGACTGGAGTGCTCCCGGGATATTTCGAACTGCGCAGCTGGCCATTTTCCGAAGGGGAGGGATTTTCGGATCGCGATGTCTCTGCGGCCGCGAAAGTTGCGGTCATCGGGGCCACTGTGGCGCGGGAGCTTTTTGGCGAGGACAGCCCCGTGGGACAGATCGTGCGCATCAAGGGAGCGCCCTTTCTGATCACCGGGGTGCTCAGTCGGAAGGGGGCGAATCTGTTTGGCCAGGATCAGGACGATGCCATTTTCATGCCCGTGACCAGCGCCACCAAACGCATCCTCGGTTTCACCTACCTTCGTTCCATCCAGGTTCAGGCGGCTAACAAGGCTGACATCCCGGCCATCCAGGATCAGATCATCCAACTGCTCAGCCAGCGGCATCGGATCACGGCGGACAAGGAGGCGGATTTCATGGTGCGAACGCAGGAGGACATCGCGCAAATGGCCACGGCGAATTCGAAAATCATGACGCTGTTGCTCTCGATCATTGCCAGCGTTTCCCTGCTGGTGGGCGGCATTGGGATCATGAACATCATGCTCGTCAGTGTCACCGAGCGCACCCGCGAGATTGGCATTCGCCTCGCGGTGGGAGCGCACGGTCGGGATATCCTCCTGCAATTTGTGCTTGAAGCCATCACCCTGAGTTCCCTCGGTGGATTTCTTGGCATTCTGCTGGGAGTCTCACTCTCCGAACTTTTCAGCTCCGTGGTTGGATGGAATGTGCTTATCTCCACGCAGGCCATTCTTATTTCCTTTTCGGTCAGTGCGGTGATTGGCATCTTTTTTGGATTTTATCCCGCCATGAAGGCCGCACGACTCGACCCCATTGATGCCCTTCGGCATGAGTGAAGGCCCCTGGAGGTGAAATTCCCGTAATTGATCGGAGAAATCGCTTTTTCCTGACTGGTTTCACTGTAATTTCCATATCGGTTTAAAATTCATGCTGAAACGAGGCGTCATCTATCTGGCCAGCGGTGGTCGCAGTTATTTGGGGGAGTTGCTCACTTCGCTGAAGAGTCTGCGTGAACACGAACCTGACCTGCCGGTGACCGTCTTCTCCCGTTATGCGCTCCCCACCGGCACTCCCTGCGAGCATGTGCCGTTCGATACCGAGCATCATCCGTTGAAGCAAAAGGTCCTCATCCTGCCGCAAAGTCCATACGAGCAGACGCTTTTTCTGGATACCGACACCACCATCCTCGCGCCCATCCAACCCATCTTCGATTACCTCAATGATCATGATTTTGCGGTCGCAAACATGTTCCTGGCAGACTGGAGCGTCACGCCCCCGAAGCTTCTGGATCTGGTGAAACCCAACGATTACAACACCGGCGTGCTGCTTTTCAACCAGTCACCCGCCACCCAGGCCTTTCTGAAAATGTGGGGCGACGCCGTCCTGCCCCAGGATCCAAAGGACATGTGGGCCGGTCACAATTGCGATCAGGATTACTTCAATAAGATCGTCCGCGAGGGAGTCATCGAGGCTACCGGTCTGCGTTTCACTCCCTTTCCCAATACCATTTACAATGTCCGCGGAAGCATGGTTCCGGAAATGAAACGCCAGAGCCTCTGGAAAGATGCCCGCATCTTCCATCACCGCACCCGCCGCATGAAACTGCGTAAAATGCTTCTCTCCGTAACCGACCCAACCACCGCGCGCGAAATTGCGCTCAAAATGTGGAAGCGTGTGGCGCGGTGATCAGGCAGGATTCACGAATTCCGATGTCCCCAAATTCCAAATCCGTTCTCATTCGCGGTATGAAGGCCGCCCTGATTGGTATCCTAATCCTGCTGATCATTACCTGGATTGGAGGCGGCTTCGAGGGCGGTTCAAGATTTGTCAGGAGTTCGCCAGAACGAAGCACCACTAAGTTTGCCGTAGAGGTCGCCGGTGCAATCAATTCGTTCTATTCCACCTACGGCAGCTTTCCTATTGGAGGCTCTGATGTGGATTGGGTGGGGGATACTTCCAACAAAAGCACTTTTGTCGCCATCCTCACGGCTGCCTCGGTAGCCAGTCGCAGCGCCAATCCCAAAAGCATCAACTATCTGGATGGCTTCAAACAGGCTAAAAGGTCTGCTCGGCCCGGAGCATGGGAGGACGGGATCGATTACGAGACCAAAGCCGAAGAACCAGCAATTTATGACTGGTGGGGACAGCCGTTCAAGGTGATCATGGATACAAACGGTGACGGAGCTATCGCGAACCCAATCCTCTCTCAGTCTGCCAAAATTTTCCGCGGGAAGAAGGCGCTGGTTTATTCCACCGGGCCGCCGAACCGCGATGGAAGTCCAAATTCTGATGAATCCAAATGGCTCACATCCTGGTAGTGTATTTCTGAGGCCGTCCCATATTTGGAATGCCAGTTAATTCAAAATGTCTTTAAGCCGGACGGAGGTGGCGAAAATAGCTCAAAGCCACGGCTCAAGCTGTTCCAGCAGTTCCGGATCCTCATTCACAAAATACCGCGGGTGCACCATGATGCGGACTGTGGTGCCGCCCTCCCTGCGCATGGATAAATGCACGGGTGTCTCGCCCGGAAAATCCATGAGGATGCGTTCGATGTGTCTGAGCACGCTCACATCATCGCGCGAAGTGTTCAACTGCAGGGTCAGGACATTGTTGCCGCGGGGATCGACGTCCGGCTTGTCGGGAACGGGATGCGCGGTATCGCCGGAGACTTTCATGGCGAGGGGTTTGACGGACTGGGCCACGAGTTGCACGCCGTCGGATCGGGTATCGATATCCACCTTGGCCTGCACTTCCATGGCGGTTCCCTTCAGGATCTGTTTGCCGAATTTGTCCCATTCCTCGCCCCAGACCACGATCTCATTCTGTCCGGTAAAATCCTCGGCGAGAATGATGGCAAACTGTTTGCCGCTCTTGGTGTATTTTACGGTGATGTCGTTGATGAAAACTCCGAATTTCGCCTTCTTGCCTTTGAGCTTGTCCTTGTTGGCCTGGACATCGCCAATTTTTTGAAAGGCGCTCTGGTCGAGTTGCTCGTGCCAGGGATCGAGCGGATGACCGCTCACGTAGAAACCGAGCAGTTCCTTCTCGTGCTGAAGTCGCTCACTTTGCGTCCAGGGGATGACCGAGCTGTCCACATGGCCGGAATCCTCGGCACCGGGTGATCCGAAATCCGTCTCCATGTCGAACAACCCCATCTGCCCGCTGGCCTTGTCCCGCTGCGCGCTGGCACCACCGGAAATGATCTGGTCAATGCGTGAGAACAGCAGGGCGCGGTTTGGTTCAGAGGCATCGAAAGCCCCGCTCTTGATCAGATTTTCGAGCACCCGTTTGTTGACAGCACGGCTGTCCACGCGGCGCGCGAAGTCATCGATATTTTTAAAAGGCCCCGCAGTGGCCCGTTCCTGAAGGATCAATTCCACCATCGATTCCCCAACTCCCTTGATGGCCGCCATGCCATAACGGATGGCCTTGGGTTTCCCGGGGCGCACCTCTGGAGTGAACGTGGCCATGGAGGTGTTTACATCCGGGGGCAGGATGGCTAGTTTCATGTTCTTGCACTCGTTGACGAAGGTCGCGATTTTATCCGTGTTGCTGACTTCAAGGCTCAGCAGCGCCGCCATGAATTCCACCGGGTAATTGGCTTTTAAATAAGCGGTGCGATAACTCACCATGCCATAGGCGGCGGAGTGGGATTTGTTGAATCCGTAGCCGGCGAATTTTTCAAGCAAATCGAAAATCTCGTTCGCCTTCTTCTCCGGGATCTGGTTCACGCTGGCGCATCCGCCCACGAACTTGGCCCGCTGCCGGGCCATTTCCTCCACGTCCTTCTTGCCCATGGCACGGCGGAGCAGGTCGGCATCGCCGAGGGTGAAGCCGGCCAGTTCGCTGGCGGCCTGCATCACCTGCTCCTGGTAGATCATGATGCCGTAGGTTTCCGAGCTGACTTTTTCGAGCAGCGGATGTTCATAGACCACTTTTTTCTTGCCCTTCTTGCGCTCGATATAGTCGGGGATCAGGTCCATGGGACCCGGGCGGTAAAGCGCGATCAGCGCGATGATATCTTCAATCCGGTCCACACCGAACTGTTTGCAGAGGTTGACCATGCCGCCAGATTCCAACTGGAAGACACCGCAGGTCTCACCGCGGTTGAGTAGGGCATAAGCCGGCGCGTCGTCTAGGGGGATGAGCCTGGAGTCAAAGTCCGGTGTATGCTGATGAATGAGGTTCTCGGCCTCCTGAATGACCGTCAGCGTCTTCAAGCCAAGGAAATCCATCTTCAACATGCCCACATAAGTGAGTGGGCCCATAGCATACTGGGTGACGACTTCACCCTCCTTGCCGGCAGTGAGAGGGATGTGTTCTGCAAGATCACAGTCGCCGATCACCACGCCCGCGGCATGGATGCCGACGCCGCGCGTGAGGCCTTCCAGAAAGCTCGCCGTTTCATACAATTTTTGCAGGGCGGGATCCTTCTCGATGGCCTCCTTCAGTTCAGGATTCTTCTTGCGCGCATCCGCCAGCGTGATGTTGATTTCTGTGGGGATCATTTTAGCGATGCGATCCGCCTCAGAATAGCCCAGTCCCATGACACGGCCCACGTCCCGGATCACACTCTTGGCCCCGAGCGTGCCAAAGGTGATGATCTGACTGACCGAACGCTCGCCATATTTCTGTTTCACATACTCAATGACTTCCCCACGTCGGCTCTGGCAGAAGTCCACGTCTACGTCCGGTGGGCTGACCCGCTCAGGATTTAGAAATCTTTCAAAGAGCAGGCTGTAGCGCAGTGGGTCGATGTCCGTGATCCCCAGCACATACGCCACGATGCTTCCCGCAGCTGAGCCCCGGCCCGGGCCGACGGGGATGCCGTGGTCTTTGGCCCATTTGATGAAATCCCACGTGATCAGGAAGTAGGAAATGAACTTCATTTTCTCAATCACGCCCATTTCGTATTCGAGGCGGGCCTTGAGTTTGGGATCATTCGCCGCATTTTCTCCGTAACGCTGGCGCAATCCATCCCAGCAGAGATCATGAAAATACTCCTCGCGCGTTTTGCTTCCGGGCGGGGTGTATTCGGGATATTTCTCTGAGGACGAGGGATTGAGTTTCATCGTCAAGTCACACCGGTCGGCGATTTCCACTGTGGACCAGATCGCCTGCGGCACCTCGCGGAAGAGTTTTTTCATTTCCGCCGGGGTTTTGAAATACACCTCCTCGGGGTAGTGCATGCGTTTCTCGTCAAAGACATTGGCTCCGGTGCCGATGCAGATCATGGCGTCGTGGAAGGGATGGTCCCGTTTGTTGAGGAAGTGGACGTCGTTGGCGGCGGCCGGCTTCAGATTGAACTCCCGGCTCCATTCCATGAGTTGACGATTGCATCTCGCCTGATCCTCCATGCCGTGATCCTGCAACTCGAGGTAGAAATTTTCATCGGTGTAAATGTCCCGAAAATCCGCGAGCGAAGCCTTCGCCTGATCGATCTGCCCCTGGCGAATGAATTGATTGATCTCGCCATTGATGCATCCGCTGAGGCAGATCATCCCTTCGCGAAACTCATGCAGCGCCTCCTTGTCCACGCGGGGTTTGTGGTAGAAACCGTCCAGGTGCGCCTTGGTGACGAGTTTCATGAGATTCTTGTAGCCCTTCTCGTTGCTCGCCAGCAGGGTGAGGTGCGAGGCATTCTTGCGGCCCGGAGTGGGGGATTTGTCGTGCATCGACCCCGGTGCCAGGTAAATTTCACAGCCAATGATCGGCTTGATGCCCGCCTTCTTCGCCGCCTGGTAAAATTCGATCGCGCCAAACATGTTGCCATGATCGGTCATGGCCACGGCGTGCATGCCCAGTTTCTTGGCCCGCGCCATCAGTTCCGGAATGCGCACCGCGCCATCAAGCGGGGAATACTCCGTGTGCAGATGCAAATGCACGAAACTATCCGCCTCCGTCATCTTGCGAATGGCGGGGGCCGCAATGGGGACTGGGGGGGGGGCAGTGGTCTGGTCGGACATCACCTCCATCATAAAAAGGCGCACTCCCCGGTCAAGCGCTGCTCAGATCTGATCCTCGTTTCAAGGGGATGCTGAAGGAACATTTTTCATCCGATGATTGACTTTACTGTAACCATCCCGCCTTTATATAATTTCCATTCTCCCCTGCACTTCGCCAATGGCCCATTGGGCATGTTCCGCGATCAACGGATGCGGGTCGGTTGCGGCCAATTTCAGCGCAGGCAAATCCTCCGGGCCACCCACATTTCCCAGCGCGACGCAGACGTTTCTTAAAAAGGCCGGACGCTTGATGCGCTTGATCGGGCTGCCTCTGAAGAGCGCCCGGAACGTCTCGTCCGTCAGGCTGAGGAAATCGCGCAGAGCCCAGCCATGCACGAAAGGCTTCGCTGCAAAGGATGCTTCCCGCGAAATTTTGGCAAAGCGATTCCACGGGCACACGTCCAGGCATTCGTCGCAACCATAGATGCGATCCCCCAGCGCCCGGCGGAATTCATCAGGAATCGCCCCCTTGTGCTCGATCGTCAAATAAGAGAGGCAGCGGCGCGCGTCCACATGCTGCGCACGATCGATCGCTGCCGTGGGACACGCCGCTATGCAGCGCGTGCACGAACCACAGTGATCCTTGGAGGCCGTGTCCGGTTCCATTTCCAGGGTCGTCAAAATTTCCCCAAGGAAAAACCACGCCCCCAAGCCCTTATGAATCTGCACCGTGCTCTTTCCATTCCACCCCAGTCCGGCCGACGAGGCCCAGTCGCGTTCCAGCACCGGACCGGTGTCCACATAGAGCTTCTGCCTGCCGCCCCACGCTTTCATGACGTCCACCATGGTGCGCAGTTTCCCGTCCATCAGATCATGGTAGTCCTCCCCCCAGGCATAGCGGGCGATTCGGCCGCGCGCGACTGGAAAGACGGGCGCGTCCCTGCCCTGGAAATAATTCAGCGCGACCACCACCACTGATTTTACCCCCTCCAGCACCTCGCGAGGGTCGGAGCGCCGTTCCACATTCCGAGCCATCCAGGTCATGTCACCGTGGGCACCCTCCGCTACCCATTTCTGGAATTCGCTGGCGTGCGCTGCCGGCCCTGCCACTTTCGCAATCCGGCAATCCGCAAACCCCAGCTGGCCTGCCAGGTCGGTCAGGTGGGATTTCATCTCATGGGGTGGCGGCGAAAGCATCGGGAGTAACTCCGCTCCTTTTCACGAAGATGCAACGGTGGGGCTGGGAATTTGCGGGAGGGGATTTGATTTGGTTAAAATGCCCATTCCGTGGAATTCAGATTGAATCCATGCGAAACTATCCGTAATAATTCAGCACGTCCCGGATGGTCCGCACTGCGGGTTGCACCGGACGGCCCAAGCATGAGTTCGCAACGCTATCAAGTAATCGGAAAAATCGGCCAGGGTGGCTTGGGCGAGGTGTATCTTGCACAGGACACGCAGCTGGATCGCGAGGTAGCCCTCAAGCGCATGAAACTCCCGGAGGATGGCAACCTTGCCGCCATTTCCGCCGACCTCCTCCGCGAGGCGAAAACCCTCTCCGCCCTCCAGCATCCGAACATTGTCACGGTCTATGATGTGGGCACGGATGAGAAAGGGCCTTTCGTTGTCCTGGAGCTGTTAAAGGGCGAAACGCTCGACGCCGTCATTGAGCGCGGCGGCATGACTCTGGATGATTTCAAGCAGGTCGTCATGCAGACGCTGGAGGGCCTCATCGCCGCCCAGGCCGTCGGACTCGTCCACCGCGATCTCAAGCCTGGAAATATCATGGTGGTCTGGCTCGCCAGCGGGAAATTTCAAATCAAAATCCTTGACTTCGGACTCGCAAAATTTGGCCTCAAGGCCCGGCCGCAGACCGAGGATCAGGGTGGCGGCATTTTCGGATCCATTTTCTTCATGGCGCCGGAGCAGTTCGAGCGCTTTCCGCTGGATGCCCGAACGGACATGTATTCGCTGGGGTGCATTTATTACCAAATTCTCTCCACGAAGCATCCCTTCGATGGCGAGACCGGCGTGGAAGTCATGGCCAGTCACCTGCAGCACCACGTGACCCCGCTCAAACAGGTCCGCCCCGATCTTCCCGACTGGCTCTGCCACTGGGTGATGTGGCTGATCAGCCGGGAAATGGAGGACCGTCCGCCCGACGCCCGCACTGCTCTGGAATTTTTCATGGCGCAGCGACATGGTCTTAAGGACGTGCCGCCCCCCCCTGCCGCCAGCTCTGGAACTGTTCGCCCCCCGGGGACGCACCGTCCCATGGTCATTCGTCCCCCCGGACCGGGCGGAGCCACCAGCCAGCAAATCCACACCGGTGGAGCCACCATGGCCCAGGCCCGGAGCAGCGTGGCGCAGATGACCAAACTGCCGAAGAAGAAATCCAACGTTGGCATGATCGTGGTGCTCAGTCTGCTGACAGTTGCCCTGATTGGCGGCGGTGGGTATTTGTATTATGCCAGCACTACCGTCGCAGAGGAAACCAAACCAGCTGAAACCATAGCTCAGAGCCCTGCGGTAAAGGAAACCACCCCGGTCCCAACCCCGGCTCCCAAGCCACCGGAACCCACTCCACCCGCGCCGCAGTCGCCGCCCATCGCCACCACGCTCACGCCCCCGCCTCTCACCCCTTCGCCCTCGACACCGGCAGTAGCGCCCGTGCCGCTAAAAGCGGATTATCGAGAGGCCTTTCTCAGTGGTGATGTTAGGAAAATGCGGACGACGGCCACCCTGCTTCCACCGATCGGAAATGAGGCATTGCCGACTTCGCGCACCAGCATTCTGAATGGCATCCTCGCGGCGGCCTCTCCAGCCCAGCGCAGCCAGATGCACCGCTTCATCGGCAATTCGGGAACGTTGGATTCCTCCAGCCTGCTCCGCGCCGATTTGAACAATCCCGACAAGGAGATTCGCCTGGCTGCGATCAACGCAGTCTCCGCCTGGGCTCCGAAGACCTCCGTGGCGGAGGCACTGATCAAGGCGGCGTTGATGCCGGACTCGCAAAAGGCCGCCGCCGTCTACTGTAGGCTTGTCAGCATGATGGGAAACATTTCCACAGAACGACTGGCGATGCTGCGCAAGGTCCAGCCCAATGCAAATGCCGATCCCTCCGTCCGCGAGGCCCTGCTTCAAGCGCTTTCAACCATCGCAGACCCAAACGCGAAAAATTTCGCTGCCGAATTCAAGGATGATAAAACCATCGCGACCATCCAGGCCGCCCTTGGTAAAATCAAACTTGGCGGACAGGGAGACCTTCCCCTCGCAGCCGCGGACGCCTACATTATGGGGCCAGCCAATGGCGTCGTCTACGATCCGGCCACGCGCATGATCACAAAATGGACCAACGAGGAGACCAGCGTGGGCTGGGACATCGAGATCAAGGCCCTGACCACACTCACCGTCAGCCTTTCCATGGCCAGCGCCGCCACCGAACCGACCTCCTACAGGATCACCCTGGGGGTGACGACCAATCCGATCATGATCGTTCCGACAGGCTCCGATACCAAATTTGCACCCACCACTCCGGTCGATTTCGGACTCGCCACCGCGGGGATTTATCGCATCATCATTTCCCCGGCCGAGCTGCCCAAGGGCGAAAGCCTCATGAACCTGCAGGGGATCATCGTTCGCAAGAAATGAACGCCCCGGCACTGCTCGTTTGGGGTCCTTTTCCCGACATGGCCGCAGCTCGTCAAACCGCCGCACATCTCATCCCGCAGGGATTGGTGGCTTGTGTGTACATCTTTCCCGAGGGCGAGAGCCATTACGTGTGGCAGGGGAAACAGGAGCAATCGGCGGAAATCATGACCGTCTGGAAAACCACCCCGGATCGCTGGGAGGCGCTTTCCCAAAAGCTCGCCGAACTGCATCCCTATGATGTCCCCGCCATCCTGGCCACGCCCGTAACCGCAGGCTATCCGCCCTATCTGCCTGGCTTCACGAATCCACGGCACCGTCCTGAGGGCAGGGATTCATTCAAATGGCGAGCGCTTCAGGGGAAGAATGCCGCGCACTTTCTCCAGCAGCCTTTCAATGTTAAGTGGCAGCGTCAGCAATCCTTTCACGCGGGCATCGCGGAGCAGATCATCTCGTCTCGCCATTTCCGAGGCCTCGCAGAAAAACATCACCGCCGGCAGGGGGCGGGTGGGCGCGCAGACCTTGAGCGCCCGGCAAATGAGATCATGCAGCAACGGACCCGGCAGCGTTTCAAGATGGAGATCCAGGAGGACCAGCTTGAAATCTTTTTGCAGGGCCCTTTCAAACGCTCCCAGAGCCACCGAGGTGGTCTCCACCTGACATTCGCAAAAGGTTTCCAGGGATTCACGCGCCAGCCTGCAGACCGCCAGGTCCGCATGCACCACCAGAACTTTATCAACAGTTGCACTCATCGTTTTTAAATCACCAAACGCGGGACCACAGCAGTTTTAGATAACTTCCTTCCAGACAGTTCGACATCACCGGATGATCCGGCCCCGCGACGGTGCGGTCAAAAAACTGCAGTCGCTTCTTCTCGCGATGAGCACCTTTGATGACGATGTTTTCAAATTCATCCGCCCGCACCATTCCGGAACAGGAGCAGGAAACAAAGACGCCGCCGGGAGCCACCAGCGTCGTGGCCAGGCGGTTCAAGTCCTCGTATTTCTTCCAGCCATCATCATCCTCGTCACGGCTGAAGACAAGTTTCGGCGGGTCGAGAATGACCACGTCCCATTTTTTGCCCTGTCCCTGCATTTGCCGCGCGTATTGAAAGGCATCGGTGTGCACCCAGTTGATGCGCGCCATGTTCAAATTCGCATTTTGCTTTGCCTGCTCAATCGCCTTCTCGTCCAGGTCCACCCCGGTCACCTCCTCGGCCCCTCCCGCCACCTTGGCGGAGAGCGCAAAGCCTCCGGTATAACAGCAGAGGTCGAGAACACTTTTGCCAGCGGTGAGTTGCGCCAGCTTCTTCCGGTTCTCCCGCTGATCGCAGAAAAAACCGGTCTTGTGCCCTTCGGCAAAATTCACGATATAGCGCACGCCATTCTCACGGATTTTCACGCTGCGAACGTTTGAGGCATTCTCGATTTGCCGCTGGGGGATGCTTTCAATATTCGCGATCTCGGGATCCACACTGATGATCTCCCGCTGCGTCCCCGCGGCTTCATGCAGCACCGGCATCCATTCCTTCAGGCGCGACCATACGCCGTAACTATGCGTCTCGACCCGCAGCACATCGGCATATTTGTCCACGATCAATCCACTCAGCCCGTCCCCATCGGAATGCACGATCCGGTAGGCGTCGGTGCCCTCATCCAGCTTGAAAAGGTCCCGCCGCATCCCCACGGCGCGCCGCAACAGGTCGGGAAAATTCTCCTCCGTAAATTCATCCGTCCGATGTGACATCATCCGCAACGGTACGCGCGCTCCAGGATTCCAGAATCCCGCGCCAAACCGCTGCCCCTCTTTGTCGTAAACAGTCACCAATTCTCCCCGGCGGGCGCCTGAGGACACATGGCCGATAAATCTGGGATACACCGCGGGCTGGTAGGTGAAATATTTCAACTGAACCCAGGGCTTGGGCCAGTCGGCGGTGTCAGGGGGTGGGGGAGGGTAGCGCATGGGTGAACTTAAATCCCTCCCGTAACCGAATCCCCCCGGCGCGCCAGTGAAAACGACAGCTCAAAAGCCTAGGATCCCCCCGGCGGTGTGCGTCCTTCACCGAAATATTTCTCGCTGCGATACCGGAGCCAAACCCGAAGAACCTGGGGCACCCTGTCTTTTTCGGCGTCACTGAGGGTCTCATAGAGTGCGAGGGCGCGGTCCCGTTCGCGCCGGCAGGACCGGTTGTTGTGGGCGTCCCAGTAACTGCGGGCCAGTCGAATCCGTCGCGAGACTTCCTTGATGAGGGAGGCGCCGGTCAGGGGTTTGGCGTTCGCGTTTTTACGGTTCATGGAGATTTCCATGATCCACCGATTTTGAGGGATTGCATCTGGAGATATGCACCGTGCGTAATCAAAGGTGTGTCGAATCTGCTTCACTTCCAAGTTCCTTGCAAAATCCCAGGAATAGAGTTCCTTGCCGCACCTCTTAACCTTGCGAAATACATGAAATGTTTCCTCCTTCTCTTGATGCTGTTGCGGCTGGCTCTGCCGGCCTCAGCCTGGGAGGTGTGTCTCATGGAGTCCCCGGTCGCAACCAAAGCCCATTGCGGATGCTGCACGGACGGGCAATGCCCCTGCCTGCAGCGCCAGAATTCCACTCCGACAGTCCCGTTGCCCGCACCCCCCCTACGCCCGGCTTTTTCGGGGGATGCTAATTTCGTGGTGCCAACCACCGGAACCCCGAATTTCTATTCCTGGACGCCGAAACCATCTTCGTGCGGGTTTTCCTTTGTCGAACCCGTGGGGATTTTTGATGCAGAGGTGCCGCTCTATCTTAGGCACTGCGCGCAGTTGAAGTGAACATGCCCGTTCACGCCGGAGGTGTGCCCTGAGATCGGCACTTTGCGCTGTGACCTGAGCACCCTTCCGCGTTTTAATTTTATCCTGCTGCTCGCGTGCCGGCTGGAACCGCATCCCCTCGTTAGTGACACTCATTTTACCTCATGAAACTCCTTCTCTCGTTCATTACCTGCCTGCTGTGTTCGGCCTATCCATTGGGAGCGAAAACTGTCGAATATTCGCTGAATATCCAGGAAACCACGGTCGCTCCAGCCGGGAAAAATGTTACCGGTCTGACGATCAATGGTGGAATTCCCGGACCCTTGCTGCGATTTAGGGAGGGCGATATCGCGCGCATTCATGTTTTCAATGGACTCAAAAGTGAGGAGGTGTCCACGCACTGGCATGGACTGCTTTTGCCAAACAAGGAGGACGGGGTTCCCTATCTCACCACGCCACCAATCCGGCCGGGCCAGTCACGCACCTTCGAATTCCCTCTCATCCAGGCAGGGACGTATTGGTATCACAGCCATACGAAATTGCAGGAGCAGAGCGGCGTGTTCGGGGGCATTGTGATCGATCCCAGAAATGGCGAGCGGGTGGCGGCGGATCAGGAGGCGGTGCTCCTGCTCTCCGATTGGACCAATGAAAACCCCGGTGAAGTCATGCGCACCCTCATGCGCGGCAGTGATTGGTATTCGATCAAAAAGGGCACTGCCCAATCCATTTTCGGGGCCTGGCAGACTGGATTTCTGAAACAATATTTCAACCGGGAGAAGGCCCGCCTCCCACCCATGGATCTTTCCGACGTGGCCTATGATGCCTTTCTGATCAACGGGCAGAGGCAGTCGGGGATTGAGGCCAAACCAGGGTCCCGGATACGGCTTCGCATCATCAATGCCTCGGCTGCCACCTACTTCTACCTGGGATCTGCAACCGGACCACTCACCATCGTGGCGGCCGATGGCATGGATGTCCAACCCATCAAGCAAAACCGGTTGCTCATCGGAATAGCGGAAACATACGATGTCATCGTTACAACCCCATCCAGCGGACGATGGGAGGTCCGTGCCACCGCGCAGGATGGCTCCGGATGGGCTTCATTCTTCATGGGTAAGGGAGCGGAGCGGCTCGCTCCGGATGTGGAAAAGGTCAATCCCTACAGCATGAGTGCAGCCCTCGCGACCATTCTCGATCAGTTGGATGAAACTGGAAACCTGTCTGACAAGCAGGCCCTGGCCACTGAGAAACCGCGTCCTCTCCCTCCCTACAAACGTCTGAAATCGGTGAGCACCACCATCCTGCCAAAACAGGCTCCGGCTCGCAAAATCACCATAAAACTCACTGGCGACATGATGCGCTACCTCTGGACCATCAATGGAACCACCCTGACCGAGGACAGCGTCATCCCGGTGAAGCGCGGGGAGGTTTTGCAAATGGAGATCATCAACAACAGCATGATGCACCACCCCATGCACCTCCATGGCCATTTCTTCCGCCTCCTCATGCGCGATGGGGCAGACCCAAGATTTGCCCCTCTTAAACATACCGTCGATGTGCCGCCGATGAGCCGCCGCATCATTGAGTTTTATGCCAATGAAGAGAAGGACTGGGCCTTTCATTGTCACCTCCTCTACCACATGCATGCCGGAATGATGAAGGTTCTCAGTTATCAGAACGAGAATGAGCCCAACCACCTGCCCTCGCTGGACCTTGCTTCGGAAAACCCGTTTTATTTCATGCTCGATGGAAACATCCAGAGTCAGATGACGATGGGGTCCGCGAGGTTGATGAATGCCCGGAACGACTTCATGGCGATGTGGGAGGTCGGCTGGGGGCATGATCCTATGATGATGTCGGAGTCCCGCGATGGAGGACCAGTGCACCAGCATGAAGGGCCGAAGGAGGAATACGAAGTGGATCTGATGTATGCGCGCTATCTGAATTCACGATGGATGGTCTTCGGTGGTTACCGGCTGACCAATCGCATGGACCAGGAGAACAGCTTTATTGCCGGAGCCATGTATCAAATGCCCTACCGGGTGGATTCCCAACTCACGGTGGAAAGCACCGGGGATGTGCGACTGGGGCTCTCAAAGACCTTTCAACTTACCAGCCGCCTCAGTGTGTTCGGACGACTGGAATATGACACTAGCGAGGATTGGATGTGGATGGCCGGCGCAAATTTCACCCTGAGCAAAAACCTCGGCATCATTACTTCCTACGATTCTGATCACGGCTTCGGAGCGGGCCTCTCCTTCCATTTTTAACCCCAAACCAAAACAAAACAAACCATGAAAACCAAACTCACATCCATCGCCGCGCTCGTCATACTGAGCGGAGCCAGCCAGTTCCTCACCGCCTGCACATCAACGGGCAGCACCTCCCCGGCTGCGACCTCCGTCAGCGGTGTGAAGCCTTATCCATTGAGAACCTGCATCGTCACAGACAATGATCTGGGATCGATGGGCGACGAACAGCGCTTCATGTACAATGGTCAGGAAATCAAAATTTGCTGCGGCGACTGCAAGGATCAATTCCTGAAGAACCCAGCAAAATACCTGGCCAAGCTGAAGTAACGTCGGCGGTTACTCAAAAAAGGCCCCTCAAAGAATTGAGGTTGGGCTGAGCTGTGTCAGCATGGGTTCATGCCACTCGCCTCAACTTTGACAGCGCCACTCCGCGGCCACTGGTCGCGGCGGGAGTGGCTTCGTATAGGCGGGTTGGGTGCCATGGGGTTGTCCCTGCCCGGGTTGCTGCGAGGCAATTCGACGGCAGATGCAATCTCGAGGTCTGCAAGTTTTGGCAAGGCCAAATCCTGCATCATTGTCTTCCTCAGTGGTGGTCCGCCGCAGCATGAAACATTTGATCCAAAGCCGGATGCCCCGGTGGATATACGGGGAAACTTCCGTCCGATCTCCACCAGCGTTCCAGGCATGCACTTCTGCGAAACGCTTCCGTTCACAGCAAAAATTGCTCATCATCTCGCCGTGATTCGTTCGATGTGCACAGACATCCATTCACACTCGACAAGCGGAGCCTGCATGCTGACCGGATATGAGCCCGCCACGAAGGCCGAAAATGTCCCCCCGAGTCCGGAAGACTGGCCGAGCATTGCCGCCGTCGTTGGAACACTCCGGCCCAGCACCCGCTCTCCCCTTTCAGCCGTTGCCTTGCCGGATGAAATCTACAACAACGGGCACATCGTCTGGCCCGGTCAAAACGGCGGGTTCATGGGATCGAAATGGCATCCCACCCTGATGAAATGTGATCCCACCCAGACCCCCATGCGCATCGAGGGCATGACTCTGGATGAAAAAGTGAGTGCCGTCAGGCTGGAGGAACGTTTTGAATTGCTGGGGCAGTTCGACAAACATTTCAGCCAGGGCGCCCAGAGCAACGCCGTTGCGGAATTGGGTGAAATGCACCACAAGGCCTTTGATCTTCTGCACTCTGAAACAAGTCGCGAAGCATTTTCCCTGGAGAAGGAAACATCCATTTCGCGTGATGCCTACGGACGCCACAAATTTGGCCAGAGCCTGCTGCTTTCTCGTCGTTTGATCGAATCCGGCACCCGACTCGTGCAGGTGAACTGGCCCCGCGAGGGGGACGGACAGGCTGCCGAGGCGAATCCGCTCTGGGATACCCATACGGATCACGTGGCTCGCATTCGCAATGTGCTGTGTCCGCAATTCGACAAAACGTTTGCCTCCTTCATTGAAGACCTGCAGCAGCGGGGCCTTTTGCAGGAAACGCTTGTTGTCGTCATGGGTGAATTTGGCCGCACACCCAAGATCAACCCCAATGGTGGGCGCGATCACTGGGGTTCGGTGTTTTCTGTCGTCATGGCGGGCGCGGGCATCGGTGGCGGACAGATCATTGGCTCCAGCGACCGCCTGGGAGCCCTGCCTGAAACGCGTCCCGTGCATCCGCAGGATTTGGCGGCCACGATCTTCCACTTGTTGGGGATTGATCCCGCCGGGTCCTTCCTGGATCCCTTGAACCGGCCCCGTCTCATTACCAATGGAGGAACGGTTCTCCATGAACTGGCGGGTGCTTGAACAATTTCACTGGGACTCCATCCAGGCCAGGAGATCGCGCGCCTCCGTGGCGGTGAATGAATTGAACAATCCGGGTGGCATGGCCGAAAGGATGAGTGTCGAGGCGATTTGATCGCGCGGCGCCACGGCTATGCTACCTGGTTCAATGGGATTGGTGGCAATCTTCAGTGCGGTCGCTTCCTCGGCCATGAGGCGTCCGCTAAAAATGACGCCGGAGTTCATCGTTACCGAGGCCATGCGATAGGGATCGGCGACGACTTTCCAGGGCTCGATGACGGATTCCAATATCGTGCGCCGATCAAAACGCTTGCCGATGGCCGTAAGGTCCGGACCGATCTGCCCGCCCTCTGTGCCTGAACGGTGGCACTGGATGCAGGTGGCGGAGGTGAAAAGTCTTTTGCCATTTGCCAGATCAGGTTTGGATTCCAACCTTGCCATCTCGGCCTGCAAGCTTTCCAAGTCCCATGCTTTCACGAAGGCCCTCGGTTCTGCGGGAACGGCCACAGTGGCGGAGGTCCGCTCGGCGGCGGAAATTTCATCGGTGAGCGAACGCTTCTCAGCATCACTGAGGCTGTTGAGGAAATGAGAGCGCAGGTAGTCGAGTTGTTGCGGCACCGCTGGTCCGCCGATGGCTTCGGTTCGCAGGGTCGCAAAGGCTTTGAGCCATCCCCGGCGGGTATCCAATTTCCATCCGGTCGTGGCCAGACCGGTGCTGATCAAATAATAGAGCCGTTCCTCCTGGGGTTGATTTCCGCCGCAAAAGGGCAGGGCGCGTTCGATCACATTCTCGGATCGTTCCACTATCAGCAATTCGCAGAGTAACCGGTTGGGTTCGGATGCTGTAAGCGGGAAAAGTGCTTCCAAGCGCGCCAGCGTCCCGGCGTCCAGATGCGTCCCTGTTCGGAGAACGCCAATTTGCAGGGCTCGGATCAATGATTTTTGCTGCTCTTCGGAAAGTTTGGGAAAATTGAACAACCCGAATTTTTGCTCCAACAGCTTGAATCCGGAGATTCCTCCAACGCGCCCCAGGGAGAGTGAAATTTCAGCCAGAGCGGTCGAATCCGTCTCGGGCCCGGCTCGATCCATCCATTCCTTGGGGTCCTGATTTTCAACGGCGATTCGGGCGGCGCGCCGCAGCCATAAATCTTCACTGCGCAGACTTTGCCATGCCAGATCCAAACACGCCTGGCTTCGCATCGTCTGGCAGGTTTCCAACTGATGTCGAAGTTGCCGGGCCGCCACCGCCGTTCCATCCGCCACCGCCGGCTTGTGATCAGGCGTCCCTGAAAATCGGACCCGATACAAACCCGACTGGGTGCGACGCCCACCCGTGATGAAATACATCTGTCCATCCGGTCCGAATGTCGCGCTCGTCACATTCAACGGACGTCCTTCAAGGAAAATCTGACTCTTTCCGCGATAGGTTGCTCCTTCCGGTGTCAGCGTGACTGCGTGGATTCTTCCATAAGCCCAGTCCAAGGCAAAGAACGTGCTCTTCCATGCTTCCGGCCATTGGCTGTTCGTTCCGAAGACACAGCCGGTGGGCGATCCCTTGCCAATGTCCACGACGGACGGGGCAGTGTCTGGAAACCATGCCGGCAGAGCCCGCGAGGCACCGCGCCAGCCGAAATCCACGCCGCTCACAAGGTGAAGGATCCGAGTGGGCCGATATGACGGAAGTCCAATGTCCCATTCAATATCTGCATCATAGGTAAAAATCTCCCCCTCGGGATTGATTGCGATTCCAAATGGATTGCGCAGCCCGCCGCAGATGATTTCCCATTTTTTGCCATCCACGTCAGTCCTTACCAAGTGGCCGACCGGAGCGTGCGACGAATCGCTCCAGTTAAATTTATCCCAGGGTGCCGGGAGCAGCTTATCGTCGGCATAATTTCGAAAGGGTGAAACTGCATCGAAGCCACCTTCAGGTGCTTTCACATCATCACCACAGGTAAGGTAGACCGCGCCATCCGGTCCCAGTGCGAGTTGGTTGCGCCCATGCCCCACGCCGCCGGGAGTTTCACGAAGTTTGTTCACCTCGTCGTAAGTGCCGTCTTCATCGGTATCGCGAAGCTTGTAGAGAGCGTGGGAATTGTTGGCGTGGGCCAGCAGATCCTTGCCAACAAAAAGCAAACCACGAACCTCCAGCAGCGTAGAATCGATCGTTTCCAATTTTCCATCATCCAGCGTCATCCTCAGGAGGCCCTTGTCCTCGCGGGAAATGATGAGGCGTCCCTTGGGATCGAAGGTCATCGCAATCCAGGATCCTTCGTCCGGGGCGGCGGATCGCAGGCGTTCCACTGTGAATCCCGGCAGGGCTTTGATCCGTTCAGGCGGAGTCGCCTCACCGGCCTTGAGCGCATCCTTCCATTGATTGTAGCTGTCTGTGTCCAGGGATGGCGGAGGATCGCCTGCGACAATCGTCGTGCAACAAATCGGGAAAGCTGCAAGAGTGAACAGGATTGAAATCGATTTCATCAGATGCATTTCATCTCAAAATTGGAATTTGGAACAGGCCCCTTTCGCGGAAATTTAGGGGGGCTCATTTTGCGTTCGTCTCGAACAGGCCAAAGCGGTTTGTCAGCACTGTTCACGGGCGATTCGAAATCGCCTTGTTCCAGAGCCATGTTCTGGCCCCTTGCGTGGCATCCTCAGTTGGGGTCGTGGGATGAATAACCCCGCGCTTTGGAGTTTGCGCTTGCGGTCATTTTTTGGTAAATGGCCCGCTCCATGCGTAAACTCCTCTGTCTCATCGTCCTTCTCGCGCCATCCTTTTCGACTGCTGAAAATAGCTCGGAATGTCTTGGGAATTGCCGGAAAGATCACCTGTTCACTTTGGGTGACGTGGTGAAGCCTGGAAGGAAGTATGCCAGGGATCGGTTGGTGGATATCCAGCATTTGACCCTGGATGTGACGCCTGATTTCGGCAAGCGCAGTATCCGCGGCGTGGTGACGATACGGTTTGCGCCGGTGGGGCAGCCGTTGAATAAGCTGAATCTGGATGCCATGGATTTGGAGATGGATGTCGTGAGTGTGGCTGGGGCCACTTTGGAGCATTGGGAAAAAACGCCCGAACAATTGGTGCTTAATTTCTCGCCTCCGCTGCCCGTGGGAACGGTGGCGACATTGTCGGTGCAGTATCATGGAGAACCCAAAAAGGGTCTGTATTTCCGGACCCCGGAAGTTGGTTACGCTCCCGAGGATCTTCAGGTATGGAGTCAGGGGGAGGCAGAATATCATCGTTACTGGTTTCCGTGTTACGATTATCCCAATGAGCGATTCACCAGCGAAGTCACCTGCCATGTGGATGATGGGCTCAGCGTCATTTCGAATGGGAAACTGATTTCCCAGACCAAAGATGAGCAGGGTTTGCAGGCGTGGCATTGGTCCCAGGAGCAACCGCATGTGAACTATTTGATTGCTCTGGCTGCCGGTAAATTTCATCGCCTCGACGCTGAGGTGGGAAAAGTGCCGCTTTCAATGTATGTGCCGCCGAGCGAAGCGCCGCAGGCTGAAATCGCCTTTCGCGACACTCGACAGATCATGGAATTTTTCCAGAAAGAAATCGGCTGTGATTTTCCCTGGGACAAATATTCGCAGGTGTATTGCCTGGACTTTCTCGCAGGCGGCATGGAGAACACGAGTTGTTCCTTCATGGCGGTCAATGCGCTGGTGCCGGCCTCGATTGGTGAGCTTGGGACAGTGCGGCAACTGGATGCGCATGAAATGGCCCACCAATGGTTTGGGGACCTGCTGACGTGCCGGGACTGGGCGCACATCTGGCTGAACGAGGGTTTCGCCAGTTATTATACCGTTCTTTTTGAGGAGGCAAAAAACGGTCGTGAGGGCATGCTGGTGAGCCTGCGGAATGAGGCACGCAACGTCATCCAGTCCAACGACACGCGCCCCATTGTCTGGAAGGACTATGGCGAACCCATGCAGCAGTTCGATGCCCGGGCATATCCAAAGGGCGCGTGGGTGCTGCACATGCTGCGCAGCCAGCTGGGAAAGGAACTTTATCAGAAGGGCATCCGCACCTACATCGAGCGTCATCGCAATGGCATCGTGACCACCGATGACCTCCAGGACGTGCTCGAGGAGGTCAGCGGCAAATCACTGGATCAGTTTTTTGATCAATGGGTCCATCACGGCGGGGTGCCGGAAATGAATGCCGAATACGTCTGGGATGAACAGCAGAAGCTGGCCAAGCTGACCGTGCGCCAGACGCAAAAAGTGGATGACAAGGTGATGCTCTTCCGTTTGCCCGTGCCCGTTCGATTCGTCTGCAAGGAGAATGAGGCCAGCACCGTGCACGATTTCACCATCGATGTTTCCAAAGCCGAGGAAGTGTTCTATTTCCGCCTCCCCAAAGCCCCGCAAATCATTCGTCTTGATCCTGAACTCACGGTGCTGGCCAAATGGGCAGATCCCAGTCCGGGTAGCAATCAGGCGGAGTTGCTCAAAGCCGATTTCCTAACCCGGCTGCTGACCGTTGGCAATCTCAAGGAGGGTAACGACGACACCATCGCGAAACATCGCGAGGTGCTGAAAAATGACGCGCATTTTGCCGTGCGCGTCGAGTCGGCAAAGACGCTGCAAACCATCGGCACGGAGGCGGCGAAAAATCTGTTGATCGAAAATCTCCACCAACCTGACGAACGCGTGAGAAAAGCCGTGGTGGACGCCTTGGGGGCGTTGGTGCAACCGGGGGTTAAGGAGGCACTGCTGACTCTGACTGGGGCCGAAAAAAATCCCGCCATCCTTGCCTCGGCCATCAACGCACTGACCGCGTGGTCAGATTACGATCCGACGCCCATGCTGAAAGTCCGTTCCTACCACGGCATGGTCGTTTCTTCCGCCATCGATGCGCTCGGAAACCAGCGCCGGCAGGCGTCACTGCCAGCGATTGTCGAAGCCCTCAAGGCTGTGTCCGATCCACTGCCCCCGGGTAAACTGGGCGAGGCCTTAAAGACGGTCGCGGTGCTGAGCCGCGATGCCAAGGCCACGCAGAATTTGGATTTTCTCACCTCCTACCTGAATCACCCGCATCCAAATGTGCGCATTGCCGCCGCCCGTGCGCTCGGGGAATTGGGTGATCCCTTAGTTTTGCCGATGCTCCGCAGTATCGGCAGAATTGAGAGGGAGCCATCCTCCTCCGCCGCCAATGATGCCGTGGCCCAGATTGAGACCCGTTTAAAAACTCCCGAACCCACGCTTGAAGCATGGAAGAAATTTGAAGCTCTGGAGCGCAAGACCGCCGAAATGCAGAAAAAAATCGAAACGCTCGAGAAGCAGGCCAAACCACAATAGCAGGCCAACCTCGAAATCAGATACCGATCCGCGAGAGCGCCTCTCCCACCTGGCGGAGAACAGGCGCGAGCTTGGGATGCCCCACTTCAAGCTGGAGCGCCGCGGCATCGAGACGATCTGCTAGGGGATGGGCGTGGGCGGCGCCTGCGTTCGGTTGATCCAGCAGGGAATGGATGTCCTTTTCCAAAACATGTAAGAGGCTTGAAACTTCGGGGTCCACAGCATCGCCCTGTGCCAATTCGGCATGGAGTTGTCGCAGGCTGGTTTTGATTTCTTCGGTGGTCATGGCGATGGAATAGAGGTGGTGGACCTCACACAAGCTTAAGAGTGGTGACGCCGCGATACAATGGGAAAGCAGTTGGTTGACTCGATTTCAAAAATCGCAGATCTGCGGGTCCGTGAGTTTTATGGAATTTCCCGGAGGAGTTTTTTTCCGGCGGTGAGCCAGATGCGGAGGATGCCATCTTCGCCACCGGCGGTGAGGAATTTTCCGGAGGGGTCGGAGGCGAGGGTGAAGCAGAAGCCTTTGTTGCCGGGGAGGGCTTCCTCGTTGAGGCGGACGTTGGCGTCGCCGCTGGCGCTGGCGACGGTGTCGGTGGTGCCGAGCCAGGAGACGGCGCTGACTTCCTTGCCGAAGGAGGTGACGCTGCGGATTTGTTTGTTGTCGAGGAGGTCCCAGTAGCGGAGCGTTTTGTCGGCGCCGCCGGTGGCGAGGGCGAGTCCATCGCTGCGCCAGGTGATGCTGAGGACCTGGCCGCTGTGACCTTCGAAGGCGGCGACCTGGTGTCCATCGTTGGCATTGAAGACGCGGGCCCAGCGGTCGCTGCCGGCGGTGGCGAGCAGCGAGTCATCGGGCGAGAAGGCGAGGGCGTTGATGGTGTCCGAATGCGGGTCGGGGATGGAGAGCACGGGTGATCCGTCTGCGGTGCTCCAGATTTTGGCTTCGCCGCTGCGGGAGGGCACGCCGCCGCCGGTGGCGAGGAGCCTGGCATCCGAGGAGAAGCTGAGTGCGGTGACGCGGTTGGAGAGGATGGTAGCGTCATCGGGTTTGCCGATGGTGCGTTCGAGGGTGAAGAGGCGGCGGGGCTGGAGGTGGGAAATTTTCTTATCTGCGCGGGCCACTAGCAGATTGGCGGGGCCTGCGGAGATGAGGAGATTGCCGGAGCCGATGGTGGCACCCTCGGCGGTGTCGAGGAACTCGCCGGTGGCGGTGCTGTGCCATTGGAGGCGGCCATTTTCCAAGGAGATGACGGCGACTTTGCCTCCGTTTATGAGGGTGAGCGATTTTGGCGCGGTGAGCGGAGTGAGGGCTTTCTTGCGGGCGTCGAGGGTGGCGGCGATTTCTGCGAGGGCTGTTTCCGCAGCGGCGGCGGCACCATCGGCGGCGGCCTGGGCCTGCTGGGCCTGGGCGGTGAGGCGGACGGCGAGTTCGGCATTGGTGCGGGCATCGGTAAAGGCGCGCTCGGCGGCCTTGGCATCGGCGGTGGCCTTGGTGGCGGCTTCCTTGCGGGGCTTGTCTTCCGGTGCGGAGCGCGAGGACTCTTCTGCGGCTGTGGCGAGATCCAGTTTACGCTGCCAGTCGGCGCGGGTTTTTTCCTGATTCTGGTGCGTGGCGTGCAGGTTGTCGGTTTCCTTTTTCACTGCCTCCGTGGTGGCGGTGAGCCTGGCCTTGCGGGCATCGAGCAGGCGCTGGGCGGCCTGCTGACGGCGCTCCGTAGTGGTGATGGGAAATTGTGCCGGGTTCTCCAGGGGAAGGTCCGCGACGCGTTTGCCGTCGGCGGTTTCCGTGAGGTGGAGGCTTGGTTCCTGATTGATCCAGAGCACTAGGGTGCCAGCGGGGTCCGGGGCTGCAAGGTTGATGGCAGGCTGGTCCGCGAGCTTCCATTCGCGCAGCGCGGCAGGCGGGGTGGGAGGCTGGTCCTTGGTGACGGGGAAAATGCGGAGCATGCCATCGGCGCTGGCGACGGCCAATTCCGTGCCATTTTTCAGGAAGCACAGCGAGGTGACCTCGGCTGGGGATTCTGCACGGAAGATGACGGCTTGGGTGGCCGCGTCCCAGAGGCGGATGCTGCGGTCGGCGGCGGTAGAGGCCAGCAGCAGTCCGTCTGGTGAGAAACTGAGCGCGCGGACGGCGGTCGTGTGCTCTTTCCATTCCAGGAGGGTGGGTTTTTCTGCGGCTGGATCCCAGACGCGGATCATGCCGGATTCATCGCCAGCGGCGGAACGCTGCGCGCTAATGGTAAGGCAGAGGGCGGGGGAGGGGAGGTCGATGGCAGGGCGCGTCTCTGCGAGCGGGCCGCGTCGCCAGAGGCGCACGGTGCGGAAGCCTCCGGTGGCCATGAGGTCATCTCCACCGAAGGCGACGGCCTGGACGGCATCGCGGTCTGCAGCTGACTTGTCCTTGTAAATGTCCAGCTTGGCCAGTTCTGGATCGGTGAGCATCCCCAAGGGCACGCCGGTGGAGATTTCGGTGAGTTGCACCTGATTGCCGCGGGCGGCGGCGGCGATGCGGCCTGATCCGGAGAGCGCGGCTGCGGAGACGGGGGAGTTCTGTGAGGGGAAGGAACGCCATTCGGCGACATTGTCCGAAACGGCGGTGCCTTTGAGACCCTGATCGATCCAAAGTTTCAACAATCCAAGTTCCTCCGGCGAGAAATCGGGAGCGTTTACCTTGTTGCCGGGAGGAGGCATGGCGGAGTCCTCCTGATGGGCGGCGCTGCGCAGGAGCAGACTTTCCGAGCCCTTCCCGGCGATGGCGGCGGGACCGGTGTCACCGCCTTTTAAAATCGTTTGTGGCGATTCCAGATTAAGCCCGGCCTTGGCTTTGGTGGTGTTATGACATGCAAGGCAACTGCGTTTGAAAAGCGGGTGGATGTCCTTGGCGAAATCGACGGGTGCCTCGCGTTTCACTTCTGAAATGGCGAGGGGCTCAGCGGCGAAGGATTGGGCGGTGAGCAGGAGCAGGGCCTGGGTGGTGATGGCTAGTATGGTGAGGGCCTCGTTACCTCGGCCGCTACGACGCGTGTAATTGGGGGAAGGGATCATGGTTTAATTTCCACGTTGAGTTGGATGCTCCAGGGGATTTCCTCGCCGTTCCAAGTGCACTTGGCATTGAGCGTGCAGGTGTGGATGGCCTGCGGGGCGTCGGTGGTGGTTTCGATGATGAGTTTGGCCTCGGCAGCCTCTTTGGGGATGGTCAGCTTGGCGGCGGCCAGGCCCTTGATGCCGGCGGGGGCGGCCAGTTCGATGGTAACGGCCTCGGCAAAGCCGTAACGGCGTTCCAGCTTCAATGGGACTTCGGCTTTGGCACCAGGTGCCACGGTGATGGAGGGCGGGGCGGTGAGGAGCACGGGTGAAGCTTCGAGTTTCACTTGGATTGGATGCGAATAAACGGCCTCGACGAAGTCTTTGGCGGGATCCTTTTCGACAGGTTGCCAGCTGATGGTTCCGCGAGCGGAGGCATAGAAAGACCAGGTTCCGGGCGTGAAGGCATTGCCATCCTTGCGCTTGAAATCAAGCACCAGCTTGGCCTCGGCGGCATCTCCGGCCGGCTTGACGACGGGGGCCTGGCGAAGGCCGGGCAGGCCCATGAGCACCGATTCCCATTCGCCCTTGAATCCCTTGTGGCCCGGATTGCGGGTGAATTTCACCGGGACTTCGATGGTGCCGGCCATGGCCGTTTCGTAAACTTTTTGTTCGGCGGGTTCGATGAGCAGGGGCGTGGTTTCCGCTTCCGTAACAGCAAGCATCACACCGCCGATGCCGAGGCGAAGTTCGAGACGTTCGGCAGCGCTGTTGGCCACGCTCCAACGCGGGACTGCCTCGCGAGCGGTGGCCTTGGTCTCACCGGAGGTTCCTGTGATCTGAATGGGGCCGTTCCAGGATTTGGCATCGGGCGAGGCTTGCACAATGATCGAGGCCACGGAGACGCTGGTGGGCAGCGCCACATCACTGGAACTGACCCCAGCGGGGAGTCCATCTATATGCAGATTGATGGGACCATCGAAGCCATCGCGGCGCACTACGGCCACCTGCAGCAGGGCGCTACCGCCGATGCGCAGGAAAGGAGTCCAGCGTTGCACAACAGCGGCGCGGGTGGCGGGACTCGTCCAAAAGGCCACGAGGTTGAAGCTGGGTAGGGGGTCCCGCAGGACCAGTCGCCATGGCTTCTGGGTTTTGAATCGATCGGAGAGTTTAATTCTGTATAGGGTGTTCTCCACGCAATCAAAGCCACCGGAGGGATCGCGGCTGGCGAGCTGGAAGGATTCTGCGCCGGCCGGAGCGGCGGTGTCATCGAACTCTGCGATTTTCTCACTCTTCTCCTGGCCCTTGTCATCGCGCGAAATTTTAAACACCTGCAGCAGCCAGTCGGAAGGGTGGCCGAGGCGATGGCTCAGGAGGTCGACCATCACCCGGCGGTTTTTGTCGGCTGTAAATTCCAATGTTTCCTGCGGGCTGGTGGAGGCAACGACGGTGGGCAGGGCGAGGATTTTCGCAGGATCCTTTAATTCCGTGAGCGGAGCAGCGGGCAGCCAATCGCAGATGGAACCCGACAAGGGAATGGTCGCGGTGCCCTCCGCACCGGCGGTTCCCGATGGCGCAATCGTCAGGCGGTAAATGCTGGTGGGGCCAGTCTGCCAGACGACATCGTGGAGTTTCGCAATGAACTCGCCATCCTGAGGCGGCGTGAATTCAATCGTGGTGTCATTGCCGGTGGTGCGGTGGGCGGTGGCCAGTTCGTGCCCGGCGGGGTCGAGCACGCTGAGCACGGCATTGAATGAGGAGTCGATACGCTGGGCGGCGCAGACCAGCGTGAGCGGCTGACCCTTGGTGGCGAAAAATTTAAAATAGTCCGCAGCATCGTTGCCAGCGGTTCCGTTTATGGTGACGGGAGGGGTGACCGCGAGGGCTTTTTCAATCGAGGCATTGTCCGGAGTATCAATCATTTCCGGCAGGGAACCGACAGCGATTAAACGCGATGAGGAAATACCGAAGCGTCCTCCCACGCGCATTTCGTAAAGCCCAGGAGCCATCGCGGCACTGGCGGTGACTTTGAATTTTGGTCCTTCACCATGCACGGCGGTCAGGCCGGCATCGTTGAAAAGCAGACGGTCGGCGTCCTCGAGATCCGTTCCCTGCAGGCTGAGTTCCGCCTCAGTTCCAGCCTTGAGGCCGGGAGGAAACGCAGAATCGATCCGAGCCGTGGGCAGTTGCGCCAGCGCCGAAACTTGAACCAGGATGATGGCGGTGATGGAACATTTCAGCATGATGGTGATCAGTGATTGAAGAGAAACTCCTTGGTGTTGAGAAGCGCCCAGACCATGTCCTCCCATGCCACCTGCTCGCCATTTTTATGAGTCACGTACTCAAGTGCCTTGGCGCCCTCTGAGGCCTCGGGTGGTCGCGAATAGGCCATGACGAAGAGTTGTTTGATGCGTTCCTCCATGGGCTGTGGGTCCTTGGCGAGCTGCGCGGCGCGGCTGGCCGGGGCGGTTAATTTCTCTTGGATTCCTTTGGAATTCAGCAAATGCAGGCTCTGCGCCAGGCTGCTGTCCTGCGTGCGTTCGCACTCGCAAGCGCTTGAGTTTTCGGGGCGACCGAAGACGGTGAGGAAATAATTCCCGGCATTGAAGCTGTCGTCCGGGAGGCCCACGGCGCGGCGCTCGACGGGCTGGCCGGGGAAGCGCGAGTTGAGGCCGGTGACGTTATCGATTGAATCCAGCAGGACTTCCGCCTGCAAGCGGCGCGGGTAGAAGCGGCTGAAATTCTGGCGGTCCTTCGCGTTATATTCGTTGGGAAGGCTGGAGAGCTGGTAAGTGGAGCTGGTGCAGATCGTGCGGATGAAGGCCTTCATGTTGAATCCGCTCTTGGTGAAATCCGCCGCCAATGCATCGAGCAGGGCGGGATTCACCGGTGGGTTGGTGACACGCATGTCGTCCTCGGGCTCCACCAGCGCGCGGCTGAAGAAATGTTTCCAGTAACGGTTGGCGAACATGCGTGCAAAGAAAGGATTGCCGGGCGCGGTGAGCCAAGTGGCCAGAGGGGCGCGTGGATCGTCCTGTGGTTCAAGTGCCAGAGTGGTGCCGCCCAGCGGGGTGGGTTTCACTGGCTGGCCGGTGCGGGGATTCTGGGCGGAGGCTACGCCGGGCTGGTGGAAGACCGCCTCTTCGGCAGGTTGATCGGACGCCTTGCGCGCGACCGTGGAGAAGAAGGCGGAGAATCCGAAATAGTCCTGCTGGCTCCACTTTTCATAGGGATGGTGATGGCACTGGGCGCACTGCAATCGCTGTCCGCAGAAGATCTGCGCAATATCCTGCATTTCATCCTGCGGCTTCTGCACTGCCCGATACCAAGCGGCAGGTGGTGAAGTGATGACGCTGCCTGAAGCATTAAGGATGCCGCTGGCCATTTCACTGAAGGGGCGGTTTTGGTTGAGGTTATCTCTGATCCAGGAATAGAATACCTGCGTGCCATAGGCGGGGCGGTCAGCGCGTTTGTTGCGCAGCAGCGAGGCCCATTTGGAGGCGAAATATTCCGCATAGTCAGGAGTCGCGAGGAGGCGGTCCACGAGCGCCGCGCGCTTTTCTGGCGATGTGTCGGCAGCGAAGGCTGCGACTTCCGCAGGCCTGGGCAGGCGTCCGGTAATGTCAATGGTGGCGCGGCGAAGGAACGTGGCGTCGTCACAAAGACCGGATGGAGGAAGTCCGAGGGTGCGGAGCTTGGTGAAGACGTTGGTGTCGATGTAATTTTTTTCCGAAGGAAATTCGCCGAGCGGGGCACCCAGCGGAATGGTGGCGCGGAAGACGCTGACCATTTCCATGAAGCGAATCATCACGGCCGCATCGCCGGGTTGCTGAGCGGTGCGGACCAAGCCTGCAGGCGTCACAGTGGCCATTTCCTTCGCGCCGCTGTCGTATTGCACCAGCGTGGTCACATCCTGCCAGGAACCATCGGAATACTGGGCGATGACCTGCAGTTGCTGATCGGAATCAGGAGCGAGCAATCGTTCCCCAGGAGTCACGGTGAGGCTCACAGGGACTGGAGCGGCAGGATCGCCCTTAGGCATGCCCTGTTCCATCCAGCGGACGATGGATTGATAATCCGGGGAACCACGTTCCATGCGTGATCCTCCGCCGTGCGGCATCTCACCGGTTGATTTTAACAGCAGCAAACTGCTTTCCGGGGCTGCCGGGAACAACCGCCGGCCACGGGATTCATTGACCAGATGTTCGAAATCTTCCGCTGGTTCGAAGCCCAGCAGGGAGAGTTTGAATCCATTCTGTCCCTCGCTCTTGCCATGACACCCGCCGCCATTGCAGCCATATTTCGTGAAGACCGGAACGATGTCATTTTTGAAATGGAGATCGCGATTCTTCGCCGCGTTCTTAATGGTGAGGGAGGTTGAGGCGACAGCGCCATCCTTTCCGGTGGCGGTGAGCATCACGGTGCCATCCTGCAAGGGTAGCGCCCGACCGGCTGGGGAGAGGGTGACGAGTCCCTCTGGCTCAATCTTCCATGTGACCTCACGCGTGGCATCGTGCTGGCGGCCATTTTCATCCGTTGACGTTACGAGAATCTGCAGTGCGGCATCGCGGCCCGCGAGGACGCCGGGCTGGCCGGCGGGTGCGCCATTGTGAATCTGGAGGCTGGAGGCAGAGGCCAGGCCGCAGAATACGAGGGGCAGTGAAGTGAATAGTGGTTTCATGCGATGACTTCCTTCATGGGTTGAAATTGACCATCCACCAGATAGTGAGGGCGCCCGGTCAGATCGGGCACGGTGGTGGTGTTCGGGTTGATGCCGAGGTTACTGTACATGGTTGCAAAAATTTCCTGGAAATGCACCGGCCGTTCGGAGGCTTCACCGCCGATGCGATCCGTGGCACCAATGACCTGGCCGGTCCGCATGCCGCCACCAGCGAGCAGCGCGCACGAAACATTCGGCCAGTGGTCGCGACCTCCCTTGGGATTGATACGCGGCGTGCGGCCGAACTCGCCCCACGCCAGCACGGAAACATCCTGGGCCAGGCCGCGATCGTGCAGGTCCTGCACCAGCGCGGTGATGGCCTGATCGAAATCCGGGAGATTTTGTTTCGCGATTTTAAAATTATCGCCATGCCAGTCCCAGAAGCTGTAGCTGATGGTCACGACACGCACTCCTGCTTCCACGAGCCTGCGGGCGAGCACGAACTGCTCGTTGAGCCGTGGCGCGGCATCGCCCTGAATTTTGTCCGTGCCCTTTCCGTAGCGCTCGAGCAACTTTGGGTCCTCGTTGGAAATGTCCAGCGCCTTGAGCAGGCGGGAGGAGGTAAGGATATCGAATGCCTGCTCCGTGAAGGCATCCACGCCATTCATGGAGCCCGAGGAGTCGGCCTCGCGCCGGAAGGTATCGAAAGAGGTCAGCAACGAACGACGATCCGCGAGTCTTTCCAGTGACACCCCATTGAGTGTCATGTCGTCCTTTACGCTGCCCATGGGCATGAATGGCGCGTGCGCCACGCCCAGGAAACTTGTCCTGCCCTGATTGTAGGGCGTGTGTTGCATGCGGGGCGAAAGGTTCACATAGCTGGGGACGGCGGGACCACCGCCCTGGAGTTTGGAAACGACGCTGCCGATCTCCGGCCATCCACCCGGCGGCACGTTGTCATTCAAACGACCCGTGACGCATTGGAAGGATTCGTGCCGGTCCTTGGCTCCCACCACGCTGCGCACGAACGCAAACTTGTCGGCCATCCTGGCCATGCGCGGCAGGTGTTCACAGATTTGAATGCCGGGCACATTCGTGCGGATGGGTGAGAACTCTCCGCGGATTTCCGATGGCGCGTCCATTTTCAAATCGAACATGTCCTGATGCGGCGGGCCGCCCGGCAGGTAAACCAGAATCAGCGCCTTGTTGGATTTTCCGAGTCCCTGCTCTGATTCAGCGCGCAGCAGGCCGGGCAAGCTCAACCCACCCAGGCCCCCGATCCGCAGGAAGGAGCGGCGCGAGAGGCCGTCACAGAAGGAACCGGAGTGTTGCTGGGAGCGAAGGGTGAGCATGATTTGTATTACCCGATCAATTCCGGCATGGGTTTGAACTGCTCATCCACCAGGTAGCGTGGACGGCCGTTGAGATCGTTGATGGTGGCGGTTTTGGTATCGAGACCGGCGGAATGATAAAGCGTGGCGAAGACCTCCTGGAAATCGACGGGTCGCTCCATGGCCTCACCTCCTAGGCGGTCCGTCGAGCCAATGACCTGGCCATGGCGCAGACCACCGCAAGCCAGCGCCGCGCAGGAAACGCGCGGCCAATGGTCGCGCCCGGCATCCTTGTTGACCTGCGGCGTGCGGCCAAATTCACCCCAGACCACGACGCTCACCTCCTTATCCAAACCGGACGCGTGCAGGTCTTCAACGAGCGCCGTGAGTCCATTGTCGAGTTGCGGAAAGACGGCGCGGGCCTGTTTGAAATTTTGGCCATGCCAGTCCCAGCGGTTGAAGCCCAGCGTCACGCAGCGGACCCCGGCTTCCACCAACCGTCGGGCCATGAGGAATTGTTCCGGGCACTCCGGGCCTCCGTCATCGCGGCATTTCATGGTCCCGCCACCATAGCGGGCGCGCACGTCCTTGTCCTCCTTATCGAGATTCAGTGCCTCGGCCAGGCGGCTGGAGGTGAGCACTCCCATGGCCTGCTGCTGGAAGGCATCCATGGCGTTCATCATGCCGGAAGCGTCCACGTCCCGGCGCAGGGTATCGAAACTCGTGAGCAGCGATTTGCGATCATTCAGTCGATCCAGGGAAATATTGTTCAGCGTCAGATCGCCCGCTCCACCACCATTGGGTTGGAAGGGTGAATGAGACGGACCCAAAAATCCACATTTTCCAGGATCCGCCCAAGGCATGTGCCCCATCTTTGGGGAAAGCCCGACGAACGACGGCACCCCGGGCGCCCCCGCTCCCTGCATGCGCGACATGATGGCACCAATGCTCGGCCAGCCACCTGCGGGTGCATTTTGAGTAGGACGTCCGGTCAGGCATTGATCCGCCGCGTGCTGGCCGGTGCTACCGACGATGCTGCGAATGATGCTGAATTTATCCATCATCGCCGCCATTTTTGGAAACAGCTCACAAATTTCAATTCCCGGAACCTTCGTTTTGATGGGACGGAATTCCCCGCGAATTTCCGCTGGGGCATTCATTTTCAAATCCCACATGTCCTGATGAGGGGGGCCGCCCGGCAGGAAAATCATGATGATGGATTTCTTCCCCGGGGCACCCTGCTGGGACTCGGCCTTGAGGAGGCCTGGCAAGCCGAGGCCACCAAGACCCAAGGCACCCATTCGGAGGAAGCCACGGCGCGAGACCCCGTCACAGAAGCGGGAGGATTGGGAGCCGGTGATTCTTAACATACGTCGTGGTTGGGCGGTTAAGGGTTGGGGAATGGGGTGAGGCGATACCCCTCGGAGGAAGGGAGTCGCTGTGATCGCCTGCGGTGCGGGTTCAGGGCACGCGCAGTTGGTTCGCAAAAGTTAAAGGGTTAAGCTCCTGCTGGCTCCCAGTAAATCACCCGCATCCGTGGGGATGAATCCTACATCCCTGCGTAGGGCGGGCATTCAATCGGATTTCCTCAGGCCATCTCCAGCCCCCGCATCGTGCCTTTGCCGCTGGAAAACGAGTCGGAAGAAAGGCCCAGCCGCTGGAGCATGGAGACGTAAAGAGTGGCGAGCGGGTGGTTGTTCTCCTGGTCGAAGGCCAGGTGCTGGCCGTGCCTGAATCCGCCACCTGCGAAGAGCACGGGGAGGTTGACGTTCGAGTGGGAATTGGCGCTGCCCATGGGCGTGCCGTAGAGGACCATGGTTTGGTCGAGCAGCGTCTGGCTCTCCTCGCGGGTTGCCGAGAGCGCGGCGAGGAAGCCTCCGAGGGCATCAAACTGCGCCTCCTCCTTGCCGCGGAGTTCGGCGATGGCCTCCGGGCGGTTGCCGTGGTGGGTGATGTTGTGAATGACCGTGGTGTCAATGAAAAGGGAAATGATGCGCGTGGAGTCGGTTTCTAGCGCCAGCTTCATCACGTCAAACATCAGCTTTGTCTTGGCCACAAATTCCCGCGCGTCCTCGATGTCCTCCGGGGCCTTGGCAGTGACGACGGGCTTGGGCCGATGCTCCCATTCCTCGGAACTGTGCAGACGCTTTTCCAATTCCCGCACCGAGGTTAAATATTCGTCCATCCGGGCCTGGTCGGATTTCGAGAGCGACTGGTTCAGGCGGCGCGATTGTTCGCCCACGAAGTCCAGCATGCTGCGACCCTGCCGCAGGGCCTCCACGTTGGCTTCGACCTCTGCGGGATTTCCCTGGGTGAACAATTTCTCAAACAATTTTCGCGGGCTGCGTTCGGACGGAATCGGCGCGCCGCTTCTCGTGTAGCTGAGCGTGGAGCCCTCATTGGACATGGCGAGGACGAGCGACGGGTAGCGCGTGCGATTGCCAACCTGCTCGGCCGCAAACTGATCCAGCGAGACGCCATTGCGAAAACCGCCGCGCTCCGGATGCGGGGTGCCGGTGAGGAAGCATCGCTCAGCGGTGTGACCGCCCGTCACGCCCGGATGGCTGACTCCGGAGAAGACGGTGAAATGCTCGCGGTGGTCCTTCAGCCGCTCCAGATAGGGGCTGAGCGCATAATCCCGGCCGGATTTTTCTGGAAAGAAGAACTGCGGCATGATGCCCATGTTTGTTTCAATGGCCACCATGCGGCGTGGGACCTCCGCGGCATCCGCCGCCTTCACAAAGGCCGGAGCCATGGCTTCAAGCAGCGGCAGCGCGATGGTGGTGCCTATTCCCTGGAGAAACGTGCGGCGACCCAGGGCTGGGCGATCGCTGATGTGGGGGAAGTTCATGGTTTTGCCTTCAGGGTTACGTTGCGGTTTTTCAGAGCGGTTTCCAGGGCCTCGCGATTGGTTCTGGAGGAATCTATGAGCGCGGTGAGCATTCCTTCCTTGAAACTGGCGGTGGCCGCAGTCACACCATTGATCTGGTAAATAACTTCGTAAGCGGCGAGGCAGCAGGCTTTGCAATCCATCCCGGCCACGGGAATTTCCACGCGGGTAAGTTTGTCCTTGGGCGTGGGATCGAGCTTGGCGATTCCGAACGTGGAGCGGGTGGCGTTGCGGAGCAGGTCATTGAACCGCTCCACGATCTGCTCGGGCTTGGTGTCCTTGAAGGCGACGGCCGGATCATAGGAAAACACGGCCTCGGCGTGGGCGAAATCCAAGCTCACAAGTTTCACGCCCGGCACTTTTTCGGTGGCCGCGCGCAAGTCTGTTTCGCGGTCGGGAGAGAACAGGCCGGTCACGCGATGCGTGAAACTGGCCTCGTCGGCGACGGCTGTCGCGAGAGCAAAGAGGAGGAAGAGCAGGGGTTTCATCGTGTTTGAAAAAGCCGGCTTTGAATGAGTTCGTGCAGCAGGGTGCGCAGTCCGCCGCCGCCGGATTGGGTGCGGTTGACCATCGCCGATATTTCATCGCGGTCACTGAAGAAAATGGAGCGTCCGGTGGAATACACCGCGAGCTGGGCGGCCAGATTTTTGAGCAGCAGCGTTTTCTCGCCGGCGAGCATGGATTGTAATTCGCGGATGTTGGCAAATTTCCTTTCATCCGGCAGTTCTCCGCTCGCATCTACTGGTGGGCCCAGCTTGAAGCTGATGCCGATGAAGGGATCGATCGAGCCACGCGGCGCGGGATCGCCCGAACCAATGGAGCGGTAGCGGTCGCGAAATCCGCCAATCACATCAAACGCTTCCATCGCGAATCCGGCGGGATCAATCTTGCGATGGCAAGAGGCGCAGGTGGAATCGCTGCGGTGCTTGTCGAGCTGCTCGCGGATCGTGGTGGCGCCGCGCACATCAGGCTCAACCGAAGGGATATTGGCCGGGGGCGGCTCCGGAGGCTGGCCAAGGATGCGGTCCATGGTGAACGCACCGCGCACCACGGGCGATGTGGTCGTGCCATTGGCGGTGACTTTGAGAATCGCCCCCTGCGTAAGAAAGCCGCCACGCAGGCAATCCGGCGGCAGTGGCACGCGGCGGATTTGCGAGCCGGCCACACCCTCGATTCCATAATGCGTGGCGAGGCGTTCGTTGAGCATGGCGAAATCGGAACGCACCAGGAAGGAGGCGTCGAGATTTTTGTCGAGCAGTTCGCGGAAATAGGCGCGGGTTTCCGCCACCATCGAATCCTGCAGGTAGGGATTGAATTCGGGGTAGAGTTTTTTGTCGGGATCATTCGCAGCGATGGAGCGCAGTTTCAGCCACTGGCCAAGAAAGTCGTCGATGAAACGCTGGGATTTGGAATCAGCGAGCAGGCGTTCAACCTCATCGTGCAGCGAGGCGCGAAGCTTTCCTGCCTTCGCGAGTTCCAGAAGGCGGGCATCCGGCAGGGAATTCCACAGAAAATAGGAAAGCCTGCCGGCCAGCGCATAATCATCCAAAGGACCCTGCGGTTCCACATGGTAAAGGAAATCAGGTGAACAGAGCGCGGCGCGGTAGGCCCAGCGCATCGCCGTTTCAAAGCAATCGCCGGCCTTGAGGCGCTCGTCCACTTTCGCCACGTACTGCGCGCGCACTTCGTCGGCCACTGGAGCACGAAACGCCCTTGGCAGAAAGGCCGCCAGCAAACGATCCGCGTCCGCCAGCGGTTGTTCGCTGTGCACCATCCACACGCCATTCTCAGGATCCGGGCGGTTTCTTCCCGCACCAATTTGGCGGACCTTTTTTCTGGCCGGCGCGCGCACTCCAGAATTCGCCTCCGCCTTCCATTCCACCAGCGGTATGTCACCAAACAGCGCCCGGTGCGCCGGTGGCGGCCACACCTCATTGATGGGTCCTTCGATTTCCAGCCAGTCAACAGCGACGCCGGGGCCGGTGAAGGTCATGGCATGTCCCTCCTTCGCATAATTGGCCGCGGGTGCGAGCGAGGCTGCGTTGAATCCGAAAATTTCATTATGGTTCATCCACACGTTCATCTCGTGCTCGGTGGGATTGAGCGATGGCGCATCGAAATACCCCAGCACATAACTCGGATGCTGCCCGCCGCGTCCGTCGCCAGTCAGTTGCACCATTGCCAACCGCGCCGCCTCCGTGCCGCGCGCCGGTAGCACCTTGCCCTTATCCCACTGGAAACTCCACACCGACCATCGAACGCGGTAACGCCCGGGATAAATCGTGACATGCGCTGCAAAGTAGGGGCTGAACGATTCGTCCTCGTGGCGGAAAAGCCCCACGGTGCTGCCGCGTTCAAACGTCCCCATTCGTTCATGCGCCCCTTCATCAAGGTGTGTCTGAGCCGCCGCTGGCGGAAACTCTGGATCCGGCTGCATGTCGCGCAGCAGCACGCCATCGCCATTCATGATCACATGCGCGACAAATCCCCCCGGCTGTGCCAGCGACAGCCGTTCCTTGTGCACGATGGGTGCCTGTGGTTGGGTGGCGATCGCCAGGTCCAGCACATGATCCGCGGCCTCCACATACTTGGCCAGATTTACATGGGAAATGTCCAGGGCATCACTGTTCTTATCGAAGCCGTGTGCCGAGCCATCTGGCGGAAGATCGCCGGCGAGGGCAATGCCCGGCATGTCGAAGATGTCGCGCACCGTGTTTTCATATTCGGCCCGCGTCATCCTCCGGATTCTGGTCCGGCCTTCCTGCAACCTCGGTTCCTCGGCCGTGACCAGCGAATCATGCAGCCATTTAATAACCTCGGCGCGATCGGCTTCCGGTGGTCGTGGTTTGTTTCTTGGCGGCATTTCCCCGGATTCCAAACGGTCGTGGATTTTCACCCAGAGACCGAACGCTTCCGGCTTGCTGAAATTCCTGGGCAGCGATGCCAGATCCAATCCTCCCTTTTTTTCCGTGGCATCGTGACACTCGGCGCAATGCTCCTTGAGAAAGGCTTCGGCTGTAATTGGGTCTGCGGCGTTGGATGGGAGTCCGGCTAGCGTCAATCCCAGGCAAATCCCCACTAATCGGAAGGTGGTGTTTCTGAAATGAGGTCTGATTTTGTTTGGCTGGCGCATCGGTTTGGTGGGACCATGTTACCAAGTTGATCTTCATCGCCGAGGAATATTTTCGTTGTGAACGCGGTCAAGTCTGCGTCGAATCATGGCGGGAATCCGATGGCCAGTTTCACGGCGGAATATTCCGGATGAATGGTGCCAGCTTTGGTCCGGATGATGAGGGGTGGTTCCTCCCAAGTTTGCGACCGAAACCACTCCGGGAGATCTTCGCTGCGCATCATTCCGAAGAGGGCCACCAGCGCGGCATCGCCCTCGCGGAATTGGACTGGTCGTTTGCGAACGATGACTAGTCCTGCTGCGTGTGCTCCAGCGACGACGCGGGCGAGTTGCTGGGGCTCGTGGGGAAAGACGCAGGCGAAGAATCCGCCGGGGGCCAGATGCCGGAAGGCTGTATGGCAGTAATCTGCAACACTGCCGCGCAACTCGAACCGGCAGGCGAGCTTTTGAGGGTGTTCGCTTACGATCCCTGCCTCCACCGGCCAATACGGCGGGCTGCCGGTGATGAGATCAAATTTCTCGTGATCGGCCAGCACCTCCGGATCGCGGAAGTCTCCATGCCTAATTTCGTACCGTGTCGACAAGCCGTTGGCTTCGGCCGACCGTCGTGCGAGGACGACGCTTTCCTCCTGTGCTTCAACGGTCACAAACTTAGCGCCCGGGCACCGCCAGGCACAGATCATTCCGACGCTTCCAATACCACTGCCAAGATCCAATGCGCTGCGGACGGTGGGCGCCCAAGTGGTGCCATACCACGCCGTTAAAATATCATCGGTGGAGAACCGGTGCCCGTCTTTCAATTGCAGCAGGCGGAAGTGCCCGCTGATGGCATCGCATGTTTCACCTTCGGCTGGCGAGGGAAACCCCTGAGGGATCGGCCCGGGTTTGGCCCAACCTTTAAAATGTGTTGTCTGTGAATCCGTCATGCTTGTGGCATGCATGACACCGGGCGTGTTTGCAACACTGGAACTGAAGTCGGCTAACGAGACCTAGAAGGGCTGAACGGTTTTTGAAGGCCAGTTAATTTTCACGCGCCGTCCTCCGTTGAAGCAGGTGCGGAGGCTTTCGACTTCAGCCTGGGTCAATTTGTGCGGGGCCTTTGGGGAGGATTGATCCGCCAGGGGCATCTGGTCCTTGATTTTGAAATCTGCACCGACATGGAGGAGGATGAAGCGGGGCTTGGCTCCACCGGTAATACTCAGATGGTCGGCATTGCGGCTGACCCAACTGTCCAGCCGGGCGCGTGATGCCTTGTTATCGGGCATCAGCAGCGAGCCATGGTCAGGATCAACAAGACAGCACCAGGAAGTGGCTGCCGTGGTTTTTGGGGGCTGTTGGGTCGCTTGATCGGCGCAACCGGTCAGGGTGGCGAGCATCCCCAGGAAAAGGAGTTTGGTTCGCATGGGATGCATCAAGCGAAAAGCTTGCCCACCGCAGCAGCCTTGACGAGTTCGCGCGGCTGATTGAGGTGGTTGTGCACAATGGTCTGCGGGTCGATGCCGAAGCTATGGTAAATACTGGCCAGAAGTTCATTGGGGTGAACGGGATCCTCTGCGGGTGCGGAACCGGTTTTGTCACTGGCTCCGTGTACGTAACCGCGTTTGATGCCTGCGCCTCCAATGACGGAGGTGTAGCAATATGGCCAGTGGTCGCGTCCATCCGGAGTGTTGTCGTTGCCGCTGGTGCTGACGCCCTTCTGCGGGCTGCGGCCGAATTCGCCGACCGCGACCACCAGAGTGGAGTCCAGCAGGCCGCGTTCGTCGAGGTCGGCAAAGAGCGTGGAGAGACCTGCATCAAGCATCGGTGCGGATTGTTCTTTCATCCGTTTGAACAAGCCAGTGTGCACATCCCACGAGTGGTTGTCTGAGTTGGCGACCTTGGGCCAGATGACTTCGACGACGCGGGTGCCGGCCTCAACGAGGCGGCGGGCGAGTAGCAGGCTCTGGCCGAAGGTGTTGCGGCCGTAACGGTCGCGGAGGGATTCATTTTCGGAACTGAGTTGGAAGGCATCGCGCGCGCGGCCGCTGACAATGAGGTTGAGGGCGCGGTCGTAATTTTCGTCGAGATGGTAATTTTTTACCGCCTTCTCGATGTCGGGCATCTGACTGTCGATGGCCTTGCGGAGGCTGGCGCGGCGCTGGAGGCGGAGGGCGAAGACGTCCGGACGGAGCTGGAGATCGTCGATTTTGATGCGCTCCATTTTGCTCATGTCCATGTCATCGCCATCGGGATAGAGCGTATAGGGATCGTAGGCTTTGCCGAGGAATCCTGCGGTGCCGGATTTGCCGACGACGTTGGATTCCTGAAGGGGGCGGGGGAGCATCACGAACGGGAGCATGGGCTCCGTCGGTGGCTTGATGCGGATGATGTTGGAGCCGAAGTTGGGGAAATCCTTGGGGCTCGGTGGCTCCAACTGACCGGACGGGCTGACCTTGTCCGTGGTGTAGCCGGTCATCATTTGATAAATGGCGGCGGTGTGATTGAAGAGACCGTTGGGGGTGTAGCCCATCGACCGGATCATGGTAAACTTGTCATTTACCGTGGCCAGCTTGGGAAGGAGTTCGGTGAAATTTACGCCGGGGATTTTGGTGGGGATGCGTCCGAAGTCGCTTTTCACGTTATCAGGCACATTTTCCTTGGGATCCCAGAGGTCGAGGTGGCTTGGGCCGCCCTGCAGATAAACGAGGATGACACTCTTGGCCTTGCCCCAACCGGGCACGCCACTGGCACCTTCCGCCAGGCTCTGGGCCTTGAACATCTGGCTCAGGGTCAATCCGAGCATGCCACTGCCTCCAATGCGGAGAACGTCACGGCGGGTGACGCCAAGAGCGCGGTCACAGAGGTCTTTTCCAGCGATACCAGGGATGCGGAGCATAGGGATGGGTGAGTTGAATGTTGGCCAATTATAGTCAACGCCGGGATGATGAGAAAGCGATTTCGCTGCGGGTATGCGTGAGGCCGCAGCCGATGCCTCCTGTGCCCCGACACCTCGTGCATCGGAAATAACATCCTGTCGTGCTCGAGAAAAGGGGGCGCATGCGTCTTCAATCCAATCCTTGATCCCTGTCACCCCTGCCAGACACGTCTCCATCCACCACTTGATGGGAGGAGGGGCGGCCTGCCCCTCACGCCACGCAAGGTCCATCTAGGCCCGCACTCTCGATCCTGCAGTGAGGCTGGCAGCCCCGGTTCCTCTCAGCTCCAACGTTTGCGAAGGGCCGTCCCTTTGAGTTAATCATAAATGTGCACAAGGAAATTGTAATTCACTCGGAAATTGTGATAGGTCGGCAATTATGCGACCATTGGAAGATCATGAGCGGTGGGAAGCTGAAATTTCAATTTTCGCACATCTCCCTGTTTTCCCGATGCGGCTTAAGGCATCTCCACGGATTCCCGTAGCGCCCTTTTTTGAGGCCAGATTTGCGACACCGTTGCGTCAAAATTTCATCAGTCAAATTCGGGTTCTCATTTCCATCGGCGGGGTTGCCGTGAGGGTAACGAGGTTTCGTTTCGAGCTGCAGCCGGGGGAGGATGGGGCCGGGCGGCGGTTCGGATTGTCCGGGGCAATATCGACGCTGAAGAGGGAAAGCGAGAAGATGCTGAGAGCTAAGAGGCGCATGAGTTGAGTTGGTTAGCAGTCGTGGTGGTGGCAGAGGACGAGGGCCGCTCTGGACGGGGAGCGGGACGTGAGCCGCAACTGGGGCCGACATCGGCCATGACGATCAACGCACTGAGGGCACAAATTCTACGGAGTGATTGCATGGTGGGGAAATTACCTGTTTGCCTCTTTGCGGTCAATGATTATCCTGCAGTGCGTGGCTGCTTCCATCTCACCCATTGTCCAGGCCTGTCGCGGACTTGATTACTTGCGCGTGCGAGTGCTCAAGGTGCTCTCACCGTGGATCAAGCCCTTCATCCGGCGGCGGGAACTGCGCGTGGCGATGTTTGGCTCGATGGTGGTGCTGCTCGCGCTGGCGGGCACGCTGGTGTTTCCATTTTGGCTGTTGGCGCTGGGGCCGATCTTGTGGGGGATTCCGCACTTGGTCTCGGACCTGCGGTATCTGGTGTTCAAACCAGGGTGGCAACGGCAGCAGCCCTTTTGGTTTTTGGTGGGGGTGCCGTTGGTGGTGGCGGGAGTTGGCTACCACACGATGATGATTGGCCTAGTGGCGACTCTTGGCGCGGTGATCGTGGCACGGGGTCAGTGGTCCCGAAAGTGCGCGGTGACTCTGCTGGTGGCAGCGATGGGGCTGGCAGTGTGGCTGCTGGGAGATCTGTCACAACTGATCTTCGCCCATCTGCACAATTTCATTGCCGTGGCGCTCTGGTGGTTTTGGCGCCCGCGCACGGGCTGGTGCGCAGCGGCGATGCCGGCGTTGTTTCTAATGGGGACGCTGGCCATTTTGTTTGGCTGGCTCGTTCCCGTGACCCACTTAGCGTGGCTGGCCCCGGCCAGTCTGCCGGTGTCCGGCTATCTGGAAACAATGACGGCGGGGCTGGCGGAACCTTGGGCGATGCGGATGGTGCTGCTGTTCGCATTCGCCCAAGCGGTTCATTACGGCGTATGGTTGCGGCTGATTCCGGAGGATGCTCGCGCACAACCCACCCCACGACCCTTTGCGGCTACGTTTCGGATGCTGCAGCAGGATATGGGAGCAGTGGTGCTGTGGGTGGCTATGATCTTATCAGCGGGATTGGCGGTCTGGGCGGTGGTGGATCTGGCGGAAGCGCGGGCCGGTTATTTGCGACTGGCTTTGTTCCACGGGTATCTGGAACTGGCGGCTTGCGCCATCCTCTTCATTCAGCGTCCTACCATTTCCGCCTCATGATGGATTGGTTCAATGCGTTTCTAGTGACGCAGGTGGTGGAAATTCCCATCTATTTATACGCCGGACGCAGGCTGCCCGCGGGCCGCCGCTGGTTGCTGGCGGTTGGAGCCAGCACGCTGACGCACCCAATTGTCTGGTTTGCGTTTCCATGGTCCACCGCTTCCTACGGGTCAACGATTGTGGCGGCGGAATGCTTTGCACTGCTAACGGAAGCAGGAATGGTTTGTCTCGCAGGGATCAAGTTTCCGCTGCGTTGGAGTTTCGTGGCGAATGCAGCGAGCGTGCTGATGGGGATTTCGCTGCGTTGGCTGGTGGATTGGCCTTAGTGGGCAGCATATTTGCGATCACCCTGAGAAGCGTGGGCTGAGAGGAGAAGCGGAGTCTGCGAGACTTACAGGGGCATTAGACAAGCCTTCCGTTGTCACCTTTAGGTTTTTTCCCGGGTATAAAATGCTGTCGTGAATCTTTTCCTTACTTCCTGTTTTCAAATGCGTCATTTTTCGGCGCGTCATCGGGTTCCCCAGGTGGACTGACGAAACAGGGAATCGAAGGGTGAGGGAAAAGAAAATCCCTTCTAACCCAAGTTCGTCAGTTACAAAAACCGAAGTGCTGTAAATCAACGGTTTAGGTGTCTTCAGGGGGTGGTTTTTGGCACTACATTTTGTACGATTTTCGGTGCGCTGGGCAGGTCTAGGCCGAGGCGGTGGAGGAGTTCGGCGACCATGCGGTCGGGGCGGGCGACGACGCGCAGGTGCAGGTCGGTGGGGCGGTCCTGGCCTTCGGTTTTGACGGGCAGGACTACGTCCATGCTGCGCACGGTGGCCACTTCCTTGAGCAGTTGCCGAGGTCTTTGCCGCGCATCCACATCGCAAGGGTGCGCCACAGCGCAAGGGTCAGGAAGCAGACCAGGATGTGGGCTTGGACGCGCTGTTCTTTCTGATGGAAGACGGGGCGCAGGTGGAGGTCGCTTTTGCTGATTTTAAAACATTCTTCGGCCTGGGTCAGGTGGATATACCAGCGCCAGAGTTGGGCGGGGTCTTGCTCGGTGCAATTGGTGCGCAGTAAATAGGCTCCATGAGCCAGTTCGGCCCAGCTCTGGCGTTCGCTTTTTTCCACGATGCTCAAGCCGCAGGCGCGGCCTTCTCCATCGCGCTGCACGCTGACTTCGATGAGTCGCTCGGCACCAGGGTATCGGCCCAGCCAGCGACCGATGCGGCGCTCGATGTGGCTCACGTCATTCGCGGGTCGCTTGCGCAGGCCAGCGTCGGTCTTCTGCAACTGCGTCCTGAGGTGCTGGCGCTGTTGCTCGAGCATGGCGGCTTCTTTTTGCCGGCGCTCGCTGGAGCGGCAGAGCACGTATTGCTCGCGACTCTCGCCGTCGGGATGCTCGACGAGTTTGACTTCGACGCCGGGTTGCACTTCGGCCCAGTCGCTTTGGTCCAGCAGTTGGGCTTCAAAGCGGCGCATCTGTTGCTTGG
>CALQSQ010000027.1 GCA_943333275.1 Akkermansia muciniphila | reverse complement strand
GGAAAATGGTGCCAAAGGAATCCACGTTGCATTCCCAGTTGTTGCGGAAATTCCACGCCACCGTTTCGAATTCGGTCAGGTCGGGATTGCAACGGAAAATGCAGCCCTGCTGATAGGGTTTGCGGCTGCTGTTAACCACGTTTCCAGCCATGTCGGTGATCGGCTTGCCATCCTTGTCCCTGATGTCCTCCCCGGCATTGCCGTAGTTGAAATAATATTTTCCATCGGGACCAAAGTGGAAGGCATGGATGCCGTGATCGTGCTGAGCGCCATGAATTCCGGTGAACAGCACTTCGGTCTTGTCGGCCTTGTCATCGCCATCGGTGTCCGTCAGTTTCAGGACATGATCCCCTGAGGAAACAATGCAGGAGTTCCCCAGCACGCAGACGCCATGCGGCGACATCACGTCCTTGCCCTGGTAGAAGACAATCGACTTATCAGCCGCGCCATCGCCATTCGTGTCCTCCAGAATGAGGATTCGATCCCCCTCGGGACGCTTGCCTGCGTGACCACGATAGTTGACGATTTCCGCCACCCAGACGCGGCCTCTGGCATCGATATCAATACTGCTGGGGCTGAGGAGCATGGGTTCCGCGGCAAACGTCGCGGCTTCCAATCCATCGGCCACATCCAGCGCCACCAGCGCGGCATCGGGCGCCTGAAATCCGCCGCCACCGGGAGGCAAAACCGCCATGACCGGCTTGGTCGTCCACACTTCAAAGACCACCGAAGTGCTGTTGCCCTGGGCCACTCCGCCCTTGTCGAGTCCGCCCTTCGCCTTGAAATTTTTCGTTCCCGCAGGCAGATCAAATTCGATCACCGAGTTGGCATGTGTGCCGATGCCATAGGCGACCGGCTTGTCATTGACCGTGATCGGCTGCCCCTGCACGTTGACGTTGACGCCCACCTTACCAAAGCCGGTTTCGGCGCTGACCCAGGGGATTTCCGTGAGTTTTTTCTCACCGAAATCTCCGGTAATCCGCGGCTCAATCCATGCGCTCCAGTCGGCGGTGAATCCATTTCCCCCATCGGTCACCACCAGATACAATTTGCTCGCGCCCTTCAGATCCACATCGATATCCACGGCATGCCCTACGGTTTCCGAAGTCACCACATGGCTTTTGAACAAAGGCTTGGCACCGTCCTTACTGGTGGCTGCTGGCGCGGCGGGAGCGACTGGTTTGCCCACCGGATGCAGATCGGCAAAGAGCGGAGAGGCCAGAAAGAGACTGGGCAGCAGGGTCAGGGAGAGAGAGCAGCGCATAGTTGAGTTGGTTGGATGGAATAGGTGGTTCGACACCCGGTCTGAACAGCAATCCGCCGCCCCCTGCAACCGCCCGATCAACACTATCCGCGTAAAGGGTAAAATGGGGATGGGGAAACTTTTTTTCAAAATGCCTGTCAGGAAATCGGGGTGAGTGTGAAAGAGTAGCATCACCACCCTGTTGCCATGTCCGATTCTCCCACTGAATTCCTGAAACTATTCCTCGCCCAGGAGCGGGATTTGCGTGGATTCATCGGCTCACTGGTCCGCGACAGCCAGGCGCGCGAGGATATCTTTCAGGAGACGGCCCTGAGCCTTTGGAAGTCCTTCTCAGATTTCGATCCCACGCGACCCTTCGGTGCCTGGGCCCGCGGAATTGCCGGTAACAAAATCAAGCAATCCTGGCGCGCCGATGCCCGCAGACCGCTCTCGCTGCCACCCGAGGCCGTGGATGCGGTCTGCGATGCGTATGACCGCTCCGACTCCGGAGACTCAGCGGTGCGTGAGGCCGCGTTGCGCATTTGTTTGGAAAAATTACCCGAGCGCGCCCGGCAGGCGCTGACCCTGAAATACGAGAGCGGTCAAAGCGCCGGGGTCATCGCCACACGTCTCGGCAGTAGTGTGGATTCCGTGCACCAACTGCTTTCACGTCTGCGCGCATCGCTGGCGGAATGTGTGAAACGCCAACTCACCCATGAGATCTGATTCCACCCCCACTCTCTCATGAACCCCGATTCCCATCTCCTTGATGCCTATTTCTCCGGCCAAACCTACCCCGCCGAGGTACGTAGCCTCGCGCAGATTTTGGCGAACGATCCCGCCCTGGCCGATCAATTCGTCGAACAAGCCCGGCTCGATGCACTTTTAGGCGAAATTTTCGCCGACCAACCGGCTGGCAAATTCCACGAAACGCTCGTGGCCAGGCTGATGACCGTCGAGCAACTCAAGCCTGTGGCGAAGCCCTCCACAAAGGTGATTCGCGGGCCCTTTCCCTATTGGAAACAAGTGGCCTCTGTCGTCGCGTTGGGGCTGTTTCTCTGGGGGATCTCGTCGGTGTGGTATGGCGCTTCCCAGCTTGCGGAAGCCAATCCGCGCAAGAAAACCTCCCCGCGCGTTGCCAGCGTCGAAGCGCCCGCCCTCGCTACCGCGGACCAATCGCCATCCGTCGAACAGGATCGTGAATTGGAAGCCTGGCTGCGTAAATATTTCGTGGGAGCACAACCGATCATGAAGCGCTCGCTGGAGGATTGGCTGGTCGCGCTTGTGGAGAAGGAATTTCCCCAACACAACCATTTGAACAAACATCGGAATCTCACCTGGGAAATCCGCGCGGCGAATCCCGAATCAAAAGAGAAACTGGCCCGCCAGAATGTCCGCCTGCAGTGCACTCCCGGTTCCCTGCTGGATCAGGTCCGCGGCCTGGCAGCCCTTGCGGGATGTGATGTGCACGTTGAGCCGGAAAAATTGGTCCTCACGCCCATGAAGGAATCCAGCACGGCAATCGAGGCCCGGGAGATCATGCTGTCGGCGGCATTTGTGAACGGCGAAACGTTGGTCAGCAGCCCCCAGATCGCTCAGCAGGTGACAACCTGGGAGGAACGGACCATTGCCGACCTTGCCGTCGCTGACTTCAGTATGGATGGTATAGCCAGCGATCACATCATCAATTCCAGCTCCGATCCCAATCCCACCCCACTCGCCGCCATCCGCATCCTCCAATCCGGAATCGACTGGCCCAAGGGATCAGAGGTAACGGCGGTGATGCCTGTGCAGGAGCAAAATGCTGCCGATTACTTTGGTAACGCGATCACCTTCACGCTCCCTCAGTCCTCCGCACCAGACGCCAACCAATTCTTCAGCTATGCGGGCACCCATTTCATGAATTTAAACTCTGGAACAAACGGACGGTATATCGTGAATGGTGCCGGAGGGTTTGTGCCCACGTCGATGGCTTACAAGATCAACCTCCAGACTTCCCCGCGCGGGTTCCATCAACTGGAGATTCTGAACCAATTGCCAAAAGCCGCCACCATCGAACCGAAACTGACGATCACCGATTACACCTTCGCCGCCAATCAGGCACCACTGGCGAAAGACCGGGTCATCGTCGGCGATGAATTGAACGCTCTGACGGAATCCTACCGGGGTTCCGCACTCAGTTCCATTTTTGTCGATACCCGACCGGAAAATGGAGCCCAGTCCTTTTCGGTCGCAACCCAGTTTACCTCTACGATTCCTACCGGGAGTTCCTGGATCGATTTGCCATCCCTGCAAACTCCGATGGTCGGTGCCGCCTTCGATTCCAATAGCCAAAGCGAACCCCTCTCCTGGATTGAAGTAACCTCCAACAGCCCCACCGCGCCCGACGTTACCGCAACCTGGTCCTTCAGGGCGGCCCCGGCCCCCTCCAGTCGGGCGAATCTCGCACTCGCACGCTCCGGCGAATTGCTGAAAATCTCCGGCGCCATCAATCTCACGCCCTCTGCCCCAGCCATTGCTACTGATACGCAAACCGCACGCATCCAGACATTGGGAGAATATTCTTTCGAAGACGTGCCTGCTGAAACAATCGCATTAGGCGATGAACCCATTGATGCTGGTCTTACTCGGCTCACGGATTTTGGCACCAGTGTTGTCGCCCCACCCGCACCCCCAGCAGGCGTGGACATTTCCCTCTCCCTCTTTCCCGGCCAGGGAGCCCTCGTGACCGGCCCAACCGTTGACGGCAAGGTGCACTACTACCTCCTCAAACTAGCCGAATAAGCACAAAGCCCCTGCCACCATAGAGGTCGACGTCAGGAGACCCATCCCCACGCAAGCAAACCCGCCTCCCTGCCCCCCTCACATCAACCGAAACGCCACACTCCCCCGGTCATGCTCGACCGCGATCGGCACCACATCGATGATATCCCCCACCTTCAACGTCCGCTTCGGCTTCGCACAAACATATTGCTCCTTCTTCGCATCGAATTCAAAATGATGCGGCCCGAGATCCTCATGCCGGACAATGCCACGGGTCATCACTTCCGATAATTCAATAAATAATCCAATCCGTCGCACGCTGCTGATGGCCGCCTGGAATTTCGGCGGTTTCTTGGCCGAAATCAATTGCGTGAAATACGCCATTTCCTTGATCCGCTTGCTCTGCGTCTCCGCCTCGGCCGCATTGCGTTCGGTAATCGCCAGATGCTCGGACAGCTCGCCGAGCTTCGCATAATCAGGCACGGCATATTTCGCCCCCCACAGCAAATTGGCCTGGGATCGATGCACCAGCAGATCGGCATAGCGACGGATAGGACTGGTGAAATGCAGGTAGTTGTCCTTGGCGAGTCCGTAGTGCCCGAGCGGCTCGGTGCCATAGCTGGCGCGTTTCATGCTTTTGAGCACCGCCAGTTTGAGCACGGCGGATTCGTCGCGGGAATTGATGATTTCCAGCGCCTTTTGCAGTTCCCGCCGGTTGCTGAGATCCCCCGTGTGAATGCCATTGGTCATGAGAAATTCCCTCAGGTCCACGAGCTTGTCAGGGTTCGGGTCTTCATGAATCCGATACACCGCCGGTCTCCCCGCCGCACGGAGTTGCTCGGCCACGGCTTCGTTGGCCTGAAGCATGAACTCCTCGATGAGCTGGTGGCTTTCATCGTGCTCGATTTTTTTCAAGCCAAGGGGATTTCCATCCAGATCGAGCATCACTTTGATCTCCGGGAAATCGAGGTCGAGCGATCCATTGGCGAATCGCTGTTTCCGCAGCAGCGATGCCAACGCCCAGGCCCTCGCGGGGAGGGGGACGGCAGGATCGCGCAGTGCCGATTCGGGTTTCTTTAAATACGGCTCCATGACATCATAGGCCTGCTCGTAGGAGTACCGCTGCCTGCTGCAAATCACCGCACGGATAAATCGCGAAGCCGTGCGGTTGCCTTTCGCATCGTAGGTCAAAATCGCCGCACGCGTCAGCCGATCCTCATTTGGACGCAGGCTGCAAACGCCATTGCTGAGACGCTCGGGCAGCATGGGAATCACCCGGTCAGCCAGATAAATGCTGTTTCCCCGCTCCTTGGCCTCCAGATCCAGCGCCGATTTCGGGGTCACGTAATGCGAGACATCCGCGATGTGCACTGCCAGCTCCCAGCCACCATTGGGGAGGTGCGTGACGGCAATGGCATCGTCGAAATCACGGGCATCGGCGGGATCGATCGTGATCACTTCGCGCTGCCGCCAGTCTTCGCGGTCGGCGATGGCCCCGGGATCAATTTTTTCCGGCACGCGCTCCGCCTCGGCCAGCACGGCAGGGGAAAATTCTTGCGGAAGGTGGTATTTATAAATGATGCCGAGCATGTCCACGCCCGGGTCGCCGACCTTGCCGATCCTTTTCAGCACCTGTCCCCGGGGTCCACGATCGTGCGTCGGCCAGTCGGTGATTTCCACCACCACTTTGTCGCCCGCCTTGCAGTCGGCATCGGGCGCGGGGCGGATTTCCACTTTTGCGGCCAGCAGCGCGTCATCGGGCACCACCCAGACGGATTTTTCCTTGCGGCGCAGCACGCCCACGAGCGTCTTGTGCTTGCGGGTGAGCACCTTGGTGACCTTGGCAATGAGGGGTGTGGCCCCCGTGTCCTTCATTTGTTCCAGAGCCTTGCGTTTCTCGGCCACGTGCCTCCACCAAGCCTGCGGTTCGTCCTTTCTGACCTGCGCAAGCACCGTATCCCCCTGCATCGCGGTGCCCAAATCTCCGGCATCAATGGAAATGCGCGCCGCCCCGGCTTCCAGGCCGAGCGTCGCCGCCATCGTCGTGGTCGCCGGATCCGTGAAATCCACCAGCAGAGTCCCCCCGCCACCCAGTCTTATAAATACGGTGCCCTTGAGGGTCCCGCGCTGGTCGCGCTGCCACCGGTAGCGACCGTGGGCTCCGCTGAATATCTTCCCAGCCTGCTCCAATTCCTGCAGGGCACGGCGCAATCCGGCTCGTTCGTCAGGGGACACGCGCAGCGCCCGCGCGATTTCGCTTTTGGTCTGCGGTTGGTATTTTGGGGCCTTGAAATGTTGTTCGAGACGTTTTTGAAGGGAAATTTCCATGATTTTAGGGGATTCACCTAAAAATAATCGGTGAAAACGGCATATTGTATTTACAAAGCAAATTTAATTCGGTAGATTCCACTTAGAAAATCCAAATTTTCCTTGTATTCGCCGACTCCGGTCTAGTAAGCAACTCTATTCCTTCCTACCACGCCATGAAAACCACCTCCTTCACCACCCCCCAAAGATTACGCAACGCCAGGGGCTTCACCCTGATCGAACTGCTGGTCGTCGTCGCCATCATCGCCCTGCTTGCCGCCGGATCCGTGGGCGCCTACGGCAAATTCATCAACAGCGTGAAGGAAAAAACCACCGCCAAGTATTGCGTGGAAATCGCCGGGGCCATCAGCAGCTTCTACTCTTCCTACGACACCCTCCCCATCGTTAACAATGGCAGCGACTGGGAAGGCGACACCAAGGACCCCGACCTCATCCCCGTGCTCGTGGCTTCCGGCAGCGACAACGCCAAAAAACGCAATCCCAAGAGCATCAATTACCTGGACGGCTTCAAACAGGCCAAGCGCGGCAAGAATGCCGGTGCCTGGGAGGATGGCATCGATTACGAAACCGATCCCACATCCCCCGTCATTTACGATACCTGGGGCTTTCCGCTGCAGGTGAAAATGGACACGGATTTCAACAGTGAGATCGAAAACCCCATCACCACGCCCAATGCCATCAAGATCCTCCGTGGTAAAAAAGGCATCGTCTGGTCCTTCGGACGTCCGGGCAGCGGCAACGTGCAAAACACCAATCAGGAAACCTTCCTGACCTCCTGGTAAGCTGCAACCGCACCGCAAAGTTTTTTGCAATGGCACGCCCCATGCTTTTCACGGCATGGGGCGTGCTGCGTTTATAGGCAAGACCCCCTGCTCCACCGCATTTCATCCATTGAGGAAATCCAACCTCCTCCTTCCTCCCTGACTTGACTCCCCGCCCCCCGCCGTCTAGTATCGCCGCCCGTCCCTCCCACCCCACATTTCATCCGACCCACCCATGCCCAAGAAAACCATCCGCGACCTAGACCTCACCGGCAAAAATGTCCTCGTGCGCGTCGATTTCAATGTCCCGCTCGATCACAAGGATGGCGCGGTTACCGTGACTGACGACACCCGAATCCGCGAAAGCCTGCCCACCATCAACTACCTGCGCGAGAAAGGTGCCAGGGTCATCCTCATGTCCCACCTCGGCCGCCCCAATGGCCAACCCTCCGCCGAATTCTCCCTCCGTCCGGTCGCGGACTACCTCCACACTCTCATCAACCATCCCGTGGCATTCAGCCATGACGTCGTGGGTGACGTGCCCGCCGCCATCGTGGCTCATTTGAAAAATGGCGATGTCGCCCTGCTCGAAAACGTTCGTTTTGAGGCCGGGGAGGAAAAAAATGATCCCGCGCTCTCCAGGCAACTCGCCTCCCTCGGCGACATTTTCGTCAACGACGCCTTCGGTTCCGCCCACCGCGCCCACAGTTCGACCGCCGGCATTGCGGATTTCCTGCCCGCCGTTTCCGGCCTGCTCATGGAAAAAGAACTCGCCTACCTCCACGATGAACTGGAGAACCCCGAGCGCCCGTTCGTCGTCATTCTCGGCGGGGCCAAGGTGAACGACAAAATTGCGGTCATCAACCGTCTCCTCGAAAAGGCCGACACCATTATCATCGGCGGCGGCATGGCTTATACTTTCCGCAAGCTCGTCCAGGGCATCACCCTCGGTAAAAGCCTCTACAAACCAGAGTGGGAACCGATCGCCCAGGCCGCGTTGGACAAGGCCAAGGAGCGCGGCGTAAAACTGCTCATCCCCGTGGACGCATTGATCACCGATGCGTTCAATTTCGATGACAAAACCGTCGGCAACACGCGTTACACCCAACCCGGCGAAAGCATTCCCGACGGCTGGGAGGGTGTGGACATCGGACCGGAATCCGTGAAACTTTTCGCCGAAGAAATCGCCAAAGCCAAGACCGTCATCTGGAACGGCCCCATGGGCGTCTTTGAAATCAAAGCCTGCGCCAAAGGCACCTTCGACATCGCCCATGCCATCGCCGCCAACCAGGGCGCGAAGACCATTATCGGCGGTGGAGACAGCGTGAAGGCGGTCAAAAAAGCCGGCGTCGGCGACAAGGTCACCTTCATTTCCACCGGCGGTGGTGCCAGCCTCGAACTCCTCGAAGGCAAAACCCTCCCCGGCGTCGCCGCCATCGCCAACCTCTAGTCCTCACTTTTCTTACTTTCCACCCTCTCAATCTCTAAATAAAATGCGCAAACCGATCATCGCCGCCAACTGGAAAATGTTCAAAAACCCAACGGAAACTGAGGAATTCCTCAAGTCCTTCCTCAGTCTCGCTCATGCCGAAGAGCGCGTGGACATCGTCATCGCCCCGCCCGCCGTCAGCCTCGCCACCGCACAATCTCTGCTCACGGACCGTCATCACGTGCGCCTGGCTGCGCAGAACATGCACTACGAACAAAGCGGTGCCTTCACCGGCGAGACCAGCCCGATGATGCTCCGCTCGATGTACATCACCTACGTCATTCTCGGTCACAGCGAGCGCCGCAGCCTGTTTGGCGAATCGGATGAATTCATCAACAAAAAGGTCATCGCCGCCCACCATTATCATTTGAAACCAATCCTCTGCGTGGGCGAAACGCTCGAAGAGCGCGATGGCGGGAAAATCGAATCCGTCCTCCGTAAGCAGCTCACCGCCGGACTCGCCGGACTCGATGCCGAGCAGGCCGCCAACACGGTGATCGCCTACGAGCCCGTCTGGGCCATCGGCACCGGTCGCGTTGCCACCCCGCAGCAGGCTCAGGACGCCCATGCTTTCATCCGCAGGGTCATCCAGGAACTCTACGACGAAACCTGCGCCTCCCGCATCCGCATCCAATACGGGGGCAGCGTGAAACCCGGCAACTCCGCGGAACTCATGGCGATGCCGGACGTGGATGGATTCCTCGTCGGCGGTGCCAGCCTCGAGAGCGGCAGCTTCTGGGAGATCGTCCGCTACGCCGCCGAGGCGGTCGATGCCCGTGCCGCAGGTTAACCAACAGAGGCGTTGGGTTTCCAAACCGGATGTGGGCAGGCCCCGCACCTGGTCTATTTTCCCGATTGAATTGTTTTCGATTGGTTGACAACCCTGCAATCCTCTCTCACCTAGACCCCCACGAAATTTTCCCCTCATTTTCCCAAACCCCGACTCACCAGCCATCATCATGGATCCCGTCTCCGCCACTCTCACTGAACTCTCCCCGTCCATCACCCTCGCCGTCACCAGCCAGGCCGCAAAAATGAAAAAGGACGGCATCGACGTCTGCAGCTTTGGCGCCGGCGAACCCGACTACGACACCCCGCAGTTCATCAAGGAAGCCGCCGTTCAGGCACTCGCCGAAGGCAAGACGAAATACACCGCCAGCGCCGGCCTGCTCGAACTCCGCGAAGCCATCTGCGAGAAACTTTCCAAGGACAACGGCCTGACTTACACGCCCGATCTCATCAGTGTGAACTGCGGAGCCAAGCATTCCTGCTACAATGCCATCCTCGCCACCTGCGGCCCGGGCGATGAAGTCATCATCCCCGCTCCTTACTGGACGAGCTACCCCGACATGGTCCGCCTCGCCGGAGCCACCCCCATCATCATCCAGACCAAGCAGGAAAATGGATGGAAACTCACCCCCGAGGAGTTCGAGGAGGCCATGAGTCCCTCCACCAAGATGATCATCATCAACTCCCCCGGCAATCCCACCGGCGCCGTCTATTCCGCCGAGGAACTCACCGCGCTGGGCGAAGTCGCCGCCAGCGAGGACATCCTCATCCTCTCGGATGAAATTTACGAAAAACTCATTTACGACGACAACAAGCATGTCAGCATCGCCAGCCTCAGCGATGAATTGAAGGCCCTCACCATCGTGATCAACGGCTTCTCCAAGGCCTACAGCATGACCGGTTGGCGCATCGGCTACACCGCCACCGCCAATAAAAAGATCGCCACCGCCATCGATACCATCCAGAGCCACACGACTTCCGCTCCCGCGACCTTTGCCCAGTACGGAGCCCTTGCCGCCCTCAAAGGTGACCAGCAAGTTGTCGAGGACATGCGCGAAGACTTCAATCTCCGCCGCCAATACATGCTCAAGCGCCTTGGCGAAATCGCCAATGTCACCACGGTGGAACCCAAGGGTGCGTTCTATTTCCTGGTCAACGTCAGCAAGACCGGTCTCGCCAGCATGAACTTCGCCGAGAAACTTCTCAGCCGCCACCACGTCGCCGTGGTCCCCGGCAAGGCCTTCGGCCAGGACGACACCGTCCGCTTCAGCTACGCCTGCGGCCTCGATGTCATCAAAAAGGGCCTCGATCGTTTCGAGGAATTCTGCCAGAGCTGGTAGTGGCACGGGCATCCTGCCCGTAAGCCCGAACACCACCCCCGTAGAGGGCGACGTCAGAAGACCCTGCTGCACTTTCCAGCAGTCCCCTTCCCACGCCCCCATAAACTTCATTTCCAAATGCGGCTTTCCGGCTTACGGGCAGGATGCCCGTGCAACGTCCCGTCATGACTCTCCCCGAACTCCTCGCCCAGCGCGTCAATGCCGCGCTGCCCCTCCTGTCGATCGATCTACCCACCGACACGATTGCCGATGTCACGATAGCTGCGGACCTGCGTTTCGGAGACTACCAGACGAACACGGCCATGATTCTGGCCAAACAGCTGCGCCTCAATCCCCAGGCTCTCGCGAAGGAATTGGTGGAGAAAATGGACGTCTCTGACCTCTCCGCCACTCCCACCGTGGCGGGTCCGGGCTTCATCAATTTCCAAATCAAACCCGAACTGCTTGCCCAGCGTCTCGCCGGCCTTCTCGCCGACCCCCATCTCGGCGTCCCCCAGGCCGCCACGCCGAAGACCATCGTCGTCGATTTCTCCGCTCCCAATGTCGCCAAGCAAATGCACGTCGGCCACATTCGCAGCACGATCATTGGCGATTCCCTCGCCCGCATCGCCCGCTTCCTCGGCCACAAGGTCATTACCGATAACCACATCGGCGACTGGGGCACGCAGTTCGGCATGGTTCTCTATGGATGGAAAAATTTCCTCGATCAAGCCGCGCTCGAAGCTGACCCCATCGCTGAACTCCTGCGCCTCTATAAGAAGGTAAATTCGGCCCAGGAAGCCGATCCCACATTGCGCGAAACCTGCAAAGCTGAACTCGTCAAACTCCAGCAGGGCGACACCGAAAACCTCGCCATCTGGAAGCGCTGCGTGGAAATGTCGCTCAAGGGCCTGGAGGACATCTACGAGAAGCTCGACATCCATTTCGATCACCACCTCGGCGAAAGCTTCTACAACCCCCGGCTCGCCAGCCTCGTCGAGGAACTCAAGGCCAGTGGCATCGCCCGTGAAAGCGATGGTGCCCAGTGCATCTTCTTTCCCGATGTCCCCGCGCTCCAGGACAAGCCCATGCTCATCCAGAAAAGCGATGGCGGTTACCTTTACGGGACCACCGACCTCGCCACCATCGAACACCGCGTCAACGTCTGGCATGCCGATGAAATTTGGTACGTCGTAGGCACCCCGCAGGCCCACCATTTCCAGCAACTCTTCGCTGCAGCCAAACTCTGGGGATTCCCGCAGAAACTCGTCCACGTCGCCTTCGGCAGCATCCTCGGAGCCGACGGAAAAATGTTTAAAACGCGAACAGGCGAAAGCGTCGGTCTGCGCGAAGTCCTGGAGGAAGGCACCGAACGTGCGCTCGCCATCGTCGAGGAAAAAAATTCCTCACTGTCCGATTCGGATAAAACCGCTATCGCGCACGCTGTCGGCATCGGCGCCGTGAAATACGCCGAACTCAGCCAGAACCGTCTCACCGATTACAAATTTTCCTGGGAGAAAATGCTCAGCTTCAACGGCAACACCGCGCCGTATTTGCAGAACGCCTACGTCCGCACCCGCTCCATCTTTCGCAAACTCGGCGATGAGCCCGTCTCCCTTACCGGCCCGTTCGAACTCAGCGCGCCTGAGGAAAGAACCCTCGTTCTCAAACTCACCCAGTTCGCCGAGACCGTCCCCTCCGTCCTCATCGACCACCGCCCCAACCTGCTGGCCGCCTATCTCTACGAGACAGCGTCCAGCTTCCATTCCTTCTACGAAGCCTGCCCGGTCCTCAACGCCACCGGCCTCCAAAAGGAAACCCGTATCGCCCTCTGCGAAGCCACTTCGCGCATCCTTCACACCGGACTCACACTACTGGGAATCCGACTGACGGATCGAATGTAAGTTGGCGATATTGCCTCCTCACTGTTCAAACTGTATCCAGTCCAGATTCATGAGACCACCTTTGCCGGGATTGATGAAGACGACATAGAGATCGCCCAGCACGGGATCGGGCTTGGTCAGCGGAACGGTGATTTCCTGCCAGATTTCCCATCCTCCGGTCACAGGCACCTGGAGTTTGGCAAGCAGGGGTCCGTCGGGCTTGGCGGCATGAATTTCGATCCACCCACCCTGGCCGGCCGAAGCCACACGGCAGGTGATCTTGGAGGTGGTGTCGAGTTTGATTTTGTTGAAACGCAGATGCTGGCCATCGCTGGTGTCACCGATGAATTTTCCACAGCTGGCCGTGGCTCCACCCAGCGCCTGGGTGCCGTGGGCGCCATCATTGAGTTCGGCCTCGAGTCGCCGGTTGCGCAGAGTCACTCCCACCTGCGATGTCAACGGGCTCGCCGGAGCCTGACCGGCATCGGTGAAAGTCGCCTCGATCTTGACGGCCCTGGCATTGGTAGTGTCTGCGGGCACGGTGATCTCACCCTGGAGGCCGCGCTGGAGGATGGGTTTGTCGGCATCGGCTTTTAAGGAAAAGACCCAGGCCACCATTTCCTTGACCTGCTCCCGCGTGTGATGCCCGTGCGGCAGCATCGGCACCGGACCCCAGACGCCGCTGGAACCCTTCTGCACTCGGTCCGTACTGGCTTCCAACGCGCCCGCCACATTGCGATATTTATCCGCCACCTCCAAAAACGCCGGTCCGACGATCCTGTGTTCGGGAGCATGGCAGTTGAAACAATCTGCCGATTTCATCAACGCCAGTCCAGGCGATTGCACCGCCCCGCGATCAACCGTCGCGCTGAGCAGCAACCGCGCGCCAAAGGAATCCGGTTGCGATGCAGAATCCCCCTCCTCCGCATCCTTCACGCTCACACGCCACGCGATCACCTGGCCGGGCGTGAAAAAATCTCCATCCTGGGGCGATTCCAATTTCACCTCCGGCTGGGTGTTCCCAGCAATGACCGGCACCGCCGTGGATCCCACTCCGCCATCGGCATCCATGACGCGCAGTTCGATGATATGATCCCCGGGTTCCTTGATCTCGAGCACCGGATTCGCCTCCGTGGAAAGCACCACATCCCCCTTGCGCCATTCGTATTTCAAAGTGGCTGCATCTCCATCGGGATCACTGCTTCCTACGCTGCTGAGGCTGATCTTGAGTGGCACGGCCCCGCTCGAAGGTTTCACACTGGCGAGGGCAATCGGCGGAATGTTGCCATGGGTAAAGGAAACACGCATCAGCTTGGAATCGGCATTCGCACCCCAGGTTTCGCCGTAATCGATGCAGTAGAGACAACCATCGGGCCCGAACACAGCATCGAGCATGCGTTTCACCGGAAGGGCCTTCGTAAAAGGCTCGATCGCCACCAGATTCGCATCCTTGTCCAGACGGGCCCACTTAACCATGTGACGTTCCCAATCCCACCACAGCAGACAATTGTCGTAATAAGCCGGAAACCCCTGCGTCTTTTCAAACTCCTTCCGGAAATGAAACACCGGCCCCGCACAGGCCGTCCGCCCCCCCTGCCCGACCTCTGGAAATTCAGGAGATGCCGCATAGGGATAAAAGATAAAAGCGGGATTGGCGGGCGGCAGGTCCTTCGCTCCTGTGTTGTTCGGGCTGTCATTGCGCGGGTGGGCCGGATCAAACTTGTTCCCAAGCTTTTTCGTGACGTAATCGTAGTCGGCATAAGCAAAATTGTTTCCAATGAAATACGGCCAGCCAAAATTACCCGCCGCTTTAGCTTGGTTAATCTCGTCATAGCCGCGCGGACCGCGGGGTCCATCACCCCCGGCATCAGGCCCCACCTCGCCCCAGTAAACATTTCCGGTGGCCTGATCGACGCTCATGCGCCAGGGGTTTCGGCAGCCCATGCAGTAAATTTCCGGGCGCGTGCCGGGCGTGCCTGGAGCAAAAAGATTTCCCTTTGGAATCTCATACGTTCCATCCGGCTTCGGACGAATCCGGAGAATCTTCCCACGGAGATCTCCGGGGTTGGCCGCCGACTTCTGGGCATCCCACGGCTCCATGTTCGGACGTTCGTCGAGCGGCCCATATCCTTCAGAATCCCCGAAAGGATGGGTGTTGTCCCCCGTGGAAACAAACAGGCAACCATCAGGTCCAAATTCCACACTGCCTGCATGGTGACAGCATTCGCGCCTCTGTTCGCCAAACGTCAGCAGGATTTTTTCACTCTTGTTATCCAGAACATCACCCTCCATCACGAATCGGCTTAAGCGCTGTCCCTCCACATCCTTGGAAGAATAATAAAGGTAAATCCAGTGGTTGTCGGCGAATTTCGGATCCAGCGCAAATCCCAGAAGCCCATTCTCCTGAGCGGTGGTGGTATCCACCGTCCCGGCATCGATCAACGCTTTTGTTTCCGGTTTCCAGATGCGCAGTTTCCCAGCGATCTCGATAAGAAAAATGCGCCCATCCGGAGCCATCTCCAATTCCATCGGCTGCGGCATTCCTTCGGCAAGCACATCCACATGATAGCGGGCATCCATCGGCGGAGGATTCGTCTCGGCATGTGCAACATTGGCCAGGCCAAGCAAAACGATCAAAGGGAGTCGGGAAATTTCCATGCGCGGATCATAGGAAGCCCCCATCATGAGTGGAGTGTTTTTCCATACGGAAACAGGTCACGGCACCATCAATCTGCCACGCCAGAATCGACGCAGCGCCCCTCCGGCCACCGGAACGCTCAGACTGGCTTCGGTCGCTGGAATAGGGAGGCCGGATGGCTCCCACAGTTGGAGATCCAGACTGCTTTCAATCTGATACGAATAACCAGGTTCAGTACTGAAAATAAATTGATAATTTCCCGGGCTCTGCGGCTGAAAACTCAGCACAACGGGCGAAAGCGCATTGCGCAAACCGGGGGTCGGCACCGGCGATACAATCTCAGCGCCACCGTCAGGGTAGCGTCCTTCGCTTCCGTTCGGGGATTGCGCGCCAAAGACCACTAGATCCACTTCCAATCCGTCAGGGGTGTAGAGGCCGATCTTTTCACCGCCTGCCGCAAGCCTGAATCCAACATGCAACTGCCCGGGGGAAATTCCATTCTGCACTTCCTCATTATCCGCCCAAACCAGAAGGTATCCACCCGCTGGCATGAGTGTTCCATTCGGAATCCTGAATTTGGTCCGATTGGCGACATCGTCCGTCAGATAGAAGCCCCCCAAATCAACCGCGGTTGTCCCGGCATTATACAACTCAAACCAGTCATCAAAATCTCCATCCGCCGGATCTGGAAATCCACCATCGCTGGTATGATCCGCCATCCATTCGTTGATCGCGATGGCGGGCACGGGCGGGGGCGCGGTTGTCGTGACCTTCACAGGAAAGGAACCAATGACATTTTCGCTGCGATCCAACGCCTCGATCGTGAGCAGATTATTCTGCGCATACAATGTGATCGGCAGACTCCATTCCGTTTCACTCGTCCAGAGTGGATGATAAGTCACCCCATTGATTCGCAGGGATTTTACCCCCACCGGAGCGGTTCCAGTCAGCGTCAGCATGCCATCGTCATCCGTCAGTGTATCACTTCCGAGGAGCCCGAGAGTCGTGGCACTGTAAACCGCATCAAGCTGGCTGAGAATGTAGCTTCGACGGTTGGCGATGTAATTTTTTACGACCGCCACCTGCCCGGCATCGGAGATGATCCCATTGGCCGCCAGTCCCGCCACCATCGCATCGATCCTTGCTTCAGCATTGGTCGCGAGCATCGGACCATCCACTGCCTCACGAAACGCACACCAGTAGGCGCGGCGGAAATCAGGCTGGGAGCGGAATTTCTCCGCCAGGGGATCCTGACTGTTATCAAAAAGGCCTGCCGTGGCGGGAAAACCAACCAGATCAAGACTGAAATCAATATCCCATGCCGTCATGGCCCATGGGCCGCGGGTTGGTTTGTAAATATACATGTTCTTTCCGTAATACCACCCCCACGTGTCCCAATTCCCCCCAATCCGCTGAATGGCCAGAGCCCGGGCCCAGGATGGCTGATCCACGAGCGGGTCCAACGCCGCAAAATAAGCAGGATCCGTAGCGGAGGTTCCGGAATTGTGGGCATCGACAAGCTGAGTAAATGGCTCCCAATCGTTGGCCGAATTCTCAACCGACCGAGTTGACCACTGGTAGCGATAGGCTGCGATTTTATGCACGCCGCCCGTGGTGGTAAGTTTCGTGAACAAGGCCCGGTTGTCGGTTTTAAAACCCGAGGCATCATCACCAAACTCAATCCAGTCCTGAGCCTTGTGAAGGTTGCCATCGTTGTCATCCGGCCAGTATTCATCGATCCATTCACCGCCCGGTTGCTGCGTGTCTTCAAAGACGGTCTGCCGTTGCGTTCCATTGACAAAGACCCTGCAAAACCGCCGGTGAATACTCTGCAGCCCAATCTTTCGCGCGGTCCACCACATGGTCTGTTCCCGAATAAATGAGGTGTCATCGCCAAAAGTCCCCGGACCGGCGAGGATAAAATCTTTCTCCCCCAAAAACAGGTCATCGGCAGGAACACTGCAATCATAATCACAGGGATTGCCCGTCGGACCATTGAAACCGGGCGTGTGAAACGGACTACCACTGTAAAGTGCGGATGCGTTGTAAATAACCCGGGAGTTTCCATACACAAAGGTAATATCCAGCGGCGTGTTGCTGTTCTTGAGCCGGGTGGTCCAGGTATTGATGGTGGCCTGGGTCATCCACAGATGATAGGCGCCCAGGGTTCCTGCCGGGATCGGCTCACCCCAGCGCGCCAAACATTCGTGAATGGGTGCATCCTCGGGAAAAGTGCTGGCCACGCTGCTTCCATCATAGGCCTGTATGTGAAATGCAGCCAGCGTGCCGGCCACTTGGGCCGGAATATCCGCGCTGTAGATTCCCGCCCCGCGATAACTCATCGCAACATTGGTCAACGTTGATGAGGGATCCAATCTGTATCGCAGCAGCACAAGCAGCAGACCATCAGGGTCCGCGATGTTGGCATAAACGGTCACAGGCTGCCCCGCCTGCGGCAGAACAGGAAAATGACCCACATTGCGAATGGCCGGCCCCGCATTACCTGCCTGCCGCGAGTTCACGGTGCCCGGCGATCCCGGAATCACGGTGTTTGCAAGGATGTTGCCAGTCGCTTCCAACACTCCTCCATTCAGTCGCAGCAAAATTTCAGGCGTTCCCCTCAACCATTTCACCCTGGCTCTGATGGTGGCGGTGGATCCCGGATCCAGAGGCACACTTAATGTTCCCGAAATGCGATTTCCAGCCAGATCCCCCCGTGCCGCAGCCCGGACATGCAATGCACTCGCCCCCATGAAACCACCAGCCTCAAGCGAACTGGCATCGTGCGTCCCTTGCAGCAGCCACCCGGCCGTGCCGTTTTCAAATCCCCCATTGATCAAAAGATTGCTACCACCATCGGGGATGACTTCAATTTCATCCACCAGACATTCCCCCTCCCCCAGCATCATGACATGCAGGCGATTGATGGGAGCGCCGGAGCCATTGTCGAGCACCCCCGTCTGTTCGATGGTCACCCAGCCGCTTTCCGCCGTCTCATCACTTGCACCCCAATTTCCTGCCAAGCGTCCATCGCTGCGCAGGTCCTTCAATTCGAGGCTCGACCCACCCCCATCTGTCCACCGCCCCCAGCGACCTCCCGTTCCATAGGTGACTTCATCAATCGTTGGATAGATTGTTTCCGCAAGGCCGCCCTCGATATTGAGGATGGGCTTTTCCAATCGAAGACGCTCGCCGGTGCCCTGGTTGAGTTTACCAGAAAATGAATTCACAACCAGTCTGGCTCCCGGTGCAAGCGTCGTTCCAAGGGGAACCAGATAAGAAATTCCTCCACGCAACCGCCACCCATCCAAAACCAAAGCGGAACCCGAGGTGTTGGTAATTTCGACAAAGGGCACCTGTGTGGATCCAGTGGGCTCGTGAAACAAAACCTCCGAAATGACGGCTTCCTTCGGCGCCAATGCATGATTGCTCAATCCCGGGGAGGCTCCGTCCAGAACCGAAAATTCCGCCGCACCATCCGGAAACCTGCCAAACGAGGTTCCAGGACGCTGCGAACCAAAACGCACGGCATCTAGCAAACGACCGGGAACCGCACCACTGCCTGGAGCACGGAAATAGACTGTGTCTCCTCCAGCCTTCATCCCAAATCCCAACTGCGTTTGCGTCAATGCCAGCCTGGCTCCCGCAGCAATCATGGTGCCGGCCGGTATCAGGTATTTCGCGGCATCCCGATCATCGCTAAGGGAACAATCCGACAGATCCACTGCTGCCGGACTGTAGTTGTAAAGTTCGATAAAATCATCCGAAGGAGCAGTGTTGGAGGAAATCTCATTGATCATGACTGTTCGATACGGATCAGCCACGGCAGGCTCCGCAGCCCCCGGAGAACCTCCAGGATCGCGACTAAAATCCCAGGCGCGCGGATCTTTCATGCCATAGCTGCCCCGCGCCAGCACCAAAGAATGACCCGATCCGTCCGCCGCCACAGGCCAGGGATACCCAGCATCATAATGCACTTCAAAAATAACCCCGTTCGAAATATCCTTCAGTCTAACTTGGCCGCCGCTGTTGTTCAACGATCCCCCCCACGGTCCCAGCACTCCGCTGATACCGTACACACTCATCATCGCCTCTGGATCCGCCGCCACTACCAGACGACCCCCCGCAGCAATCTCGGTGCCTGCCGGAAATTCATAATTCACTTCGCCGCTGATTCGATAACCCTTCAGATCTTCCGCCCATGTCTGTGAATTATAGATCTCAATGAACTCCAGATTTGCCAGATCAGCCCGTTCCGCGGGATGATAATGAATTTCGGAGAACACCAACGGTCCTCGACGGGTGGCCGGCCCCGCGGGTTCAGCCTCCGGGCGGATTTGTGCGATTGGGGCCGGAATTGGTGCGGGTGCAGCAGTGAAACCTGTGTTGGACGTGGCGCGATTATTTCCCGTCAGGTCCTTCACATTGGTGGCCGTGACGGTATATGCCTGCCCGGCATTCAGACCTGTTACCGTCAGGGTTACCATTCCTGGAAGTGGCCCCGCCGCGAAGCTGGTCACGGCTCCGCCGGCAACGCTAAATGAGGCCGTTGCCAAATTGATCGGCTCGTTGAACGTGAGAAAAATCTTCGTGGAGGCAAGTGGCGCGATTGCATTGAGCAAAAGGGGGGCTGTGACATCCTTAACTGTCAGCGTCACGCTATTGGAAACACTGCCGCCAAAAGAATTGTAAATAATGCAACGAAACTGCGCCCCATTATCTGACATGCTTACTCCGCTGATTGTGTAAGTTGAAATGGTGGCGTTCGGGATGTCCACGCCATTCTTCTGCCAGCGATACGCCGCCTGGGTCGCATTGCTGATGGCAACGGAAAAGGATGTCGCACCGCCTTCATTGACGGTTTTGTTAACCGGCTGGGTCGTAATGATCGGAGGAACCCCGACGGTGGACGCAACCCAGGCCCGGTAATGAGCAAGGGCGGCGGAAGCCGGAAGCGGATCCGCATACAAGGCGACCTCGTCGATGTTTCCTGGGAATGATTCCTGGGCGCTTGGACCGGCGGAACCAATTTCCGAGGGAAGATTCATCACGCCTCCCAGCGCCTGCGTCACCACACCCAGACTCGTTCCATTATGATACATCGTACACTGGCCATTGTTGATGACGAACATCAGATGCATGAGCCGGCCGATCCCATTCGTGGGCAGCGTCCAGGTGGGCGCAGAGGAACCATTGAAGAACCAGAATTTGGCGCCCGCAGAATCCGCATGAATGCTGTAGCGTGTGCCACCGCCACCGTCATTGCGCACGGCAAACACACTCGGATTGTAAGCTGCGGCCGCCGTTTGATAGACAAACATTTCAATCGTGCCATTTCCGTCCGAAAAATCCCACGCCGCATCCTTCGTCAATCCCACCCAACCATTGCCACCGATCGCCAGACTTTTCCGGCCAGCGGTTCTGGTTGAAACGCTGTCGTGCACCGCTCCCCCACCCAGGGTCCCGCTGTAAATGCCATTCTTTACATTAACAACATTGGGCGAGCCACTGCCATCCACCGGAAAATAGGCCAGCAGTGATGGTTCCGTCTGCACGGCACTTGCGTAATAGCCAGCTCCCACGGGAGGATTCACCAGCGTCAGGGTCGCGGGATTGCTCGTCGCTGAACCATTGGCATTGGTTACGACACAATCAAAATTGGCGGCATTGTCTCCAGCAATCGTGGGGTCTATCACGTAGGTTGACGACGTCCCCCCTTCCGAAACCTTCACACCACCCCGCCGCCATTGATAAGAGACCGCACCGGTCGCCATCACTGTAAACCGCGCCACTCCTCCGAGAACGGCCGATAGATTGGAAGGGTGCGCGATGATTTGTGGAGGCAGACTTCCAGCGTCCGCAACATTGAAGTACGTGAACGCCGCGCCATCCTTGGCTCCGGAGGTCTTGTAGATGAGGCCAATCCGGGAGCTGGCAAAACTCGTGGTGTAATTCAACGCCGCACCACCAAGCTGGGTCCAGGCATCGCCAGGGTTTACTTTGAAAAAGAAATTGAAGGTGTCGGAAACGCCGCCTTCCGTCACCATCACCCGGAGAAAGACCTTTGAGGCACTGGTCAAGATGCCCACATTGGGGTCATTGTCCCCCAACCCCTGAAGACGGACGGCGCGGCCCGCAGGATCCCAGTTGTCGAGCCCGAAAGAAATGTCCGGCCGGGCACCATCCGGTCCGCCATAAAACGTTATGCCCGCCACCTGACCATTCTGGACCACGGAATTTAGACGCACTTCCGTCTCAACGGTCCAGGCACTGCCGATCGAAAGTCCTGCGGGAATGTCCGTCCAGGCAATCGCGGCATTATTCCGACTGCCCCACATGTCCGTGTTGCCAGCGGCTGTAAAATCGAGTTCATCATTCACGTCATCGAAAACCACATTGCCCAGGCTGGCATTCGGAACGTCCAGAACCACGGCTGCTGGTAGCGAAGGTTCTTCGAAGGATGTGATTACGGCAGCTGCCCCATGGCAGAGCATGGCAAACAAGAACGCCGTGGAAATTCGGCGGGGAAACAAGGGGGTGGAAAGCATGGCTGGGAATTAACAGATCGGATCGTTCCATTCTATCAGAACCGAGGCATGCCTGGGAATATCGAAATTAGAAAATCATACTTTCACCAAATTTACACTTCACCACCGCCTCCATGGAGGCATTCCATGGCTTCCATAAGTGATACCTCACCCTCAATTTGTTTGCACTTCCACAGTCGGCACGGGAACTGTCAAGGATCGAGTTCCAGCATCCGTTGGCTGAGATTGAATACGCTGTACTTGCTCCGCCGTAAGTCCGGATTTTCCAAGTGCCTCATCGGCTGAAGCCTGATCTTTTTTCTTCCATGCCTGATAAGCAAAGGAGGTGGCGGCTTCCCGTTTGGTTGGTTCCGTGATCGTCGTTGCCCAGACCATGGCGCTTCCTGGATCGGTCTGCGATGTGGCGAAAACAAAACTGTTTCTGGCCTCGTCCAGGTGTGGTCCCTGGGGTTGTTCATTCAGCCAGGTTCCCGCGGCATTGGGATCCTGATGCGCCCACGATCCAATGATCGTGGAGTATTTCTGCGCTTTGTTCTCATCGGTGGCCCCCTCGAGAATGAAATCCGCACCTTTCTTCGGATTCGTCATCATATACATCTGACCGGCCTGCGTTCGCAGCATGTCCTGCTCCCCTGCAGGTTGTGTCTTCACATAGGCAATGGCGTCATCCGGCGCCATCATCATCCACTGGCTCATCATGGCCATTTTCGCTTGATCGCGTTCTGATTTGTCGGCCATGGCATCCACCTGTTTCAAAATGACCGCCCGTTTAGCGTCATCAAACATGGCAGATTGAAACATTCCCATGAGGGCCATTTGTTTACCGGGGCCTTCGATCTCAGCAAGGCGCTTGAAAGCCATCTCCGGATCCTTGGCAGCCATGCTTGAAAAGAGAGACATAAGGACCATCTGCCCGCCCATGGGACCGGAATCTTCGGCCTTTTGATCATTGTACCATTTCCATACAGCCTCCGGATCTTTTTCAGCCCAGGCCGCGGCCACGCTCATCTTCGCCATCTGATTCATCATGCCTTTGTCCTTAGAGTGCTCCTCCGCATATTTCATGGCCGCGGGTCCGTCCTGTTCCGCCCATTTTCCGAGGACGGTCATATGCACAAGCATTTTCATTTGTTGGTCGGTCATATTTTCGGCCTCATTGAGTGCCTCCTGGAAATCCTCCGGGCGGATTTTGTCCAGAAGTGCCATGGCCTTCATCATGGCATTGGGATTCTGCATGCCTCCGAGCCGCATGGATCCCTTGAGTTGGGCCAGTAGTTGTTTCAACGGAATCCCTTCGGCATTCGTGGCACCTCCTCCCGAAGCATCCTTAGTCCCGGCTTTCTTCGAGCCTTTGGACGCTCCGCCAGGAGTCAGCGCTTCAGGGTTGGAAGTGCCCGGTTGCCCGCTGAGCTTTCCCTCGTTTTTCAGTTGATCTTTCCCAAGGTAAAAGGCGCCCGCGAGTGTCGCGATCCAAAGTCCTCCGAGTCCGATGATGGTGATGGGTTTAAATTGCATAGCGTTGGTTTTGGTTGGTGGTGATTTGTAAAAATAAATTTCAGCGATTTGCTGTCGGTATTAAACGAGCCAGCCAGGTCTGGCGGCGGTAGATTTTTGAGGAAGTGCGGAGAAATCGAAAATGCAGCATCCAGGCACCCAGGTAACCAGCCACAATCAGGCAGATGATTGGAACAGGTGATTGGGTCACAAAGCGCTGCAGGTGTTCATACATCGCCACCATCGGGCCGACGAAGAAAGCCACGCAGATCACAAATAAGGGATGCGGGAAGCGGAAACCGATTGCCTGAATGATCGCCATAAGTGCACCGGAAACGAACAGGGTAAGAATACCACCAAGGGTTAAGGAAGCTTGAGTTCCGAAGACTAGACCAAACAGGACAAAACTCAAACAAATCGTCAGGCAGGCCACGACAGGTCTCAGCGCGAACATGGAAGCCAGTCGTTGGCGGGAAATGGGCAGGCTGCGCATGGCACGCAGTGACATGATCCCCATGATGAACATCATCATCGTGCCCATCATCATAAACGATCCCATCTGGCCAAACTCAAGCCCATTGCCCCGTGGCATGCGCTGGTAGTTGGTGATCGTGCGTGTAATGAGCAGTCCAAAGAAAACCATGCCTGCCAGTAACAGTTGATTACGCAGTTCGATTCTGAACCACAGGCCCCATCCTTTGGCAGATTCGGTGTCTGGAACTCTAGTTGCCACTGGGGCTCCCTGCCGGGCACCGGGAGGCATGGCCCGATTCACCACCATCCGTTGCATCGTAAAATAGGAAAGGACCGTGCACGCAGCGAGAATACCCAGAATCCAGGGGATCGAGTCATCGAGGCTGGCAAAGATCGCTGATCCCGTGAACAAAAATATCATCGACGCCATCATCCCCATGCCCCACAGCGCCCCGAAAATTCCATCGCGCCATTGTCCCAGCGTGGTCGCGGAAGGTTGCGTGGGCATGCCGGTCAGAAGCAGCAGCAGGGAACCTGCGATGGTCAGTCCAATCAAGGTGTGCAGCGCCCAAACTGAGGGGGAGAAATCTCCATGAAAAACACTGGCACCCAGCATGGCAAGTGAGCCCACACTGGCGGGCACGAAGATGACACCGATCCAGAGTTGCCGGGCAAACGCCCTCCGCGCCAACGGCAGCGCAAGACTGCTGCGAGCAAGGCCGCGCATCAGATCAAACGACAACGCAATCGGTCCAAAATTCTCAAAATGGATCCGCTGCGACATCGATCCCGGGAGCGCCCAGAACACAAAAGTCACCAGAAACTGGATGGCGAACAGCCACCACCAACGTTTCACAAAATTCTGAACAATTGGCATCATGCAGCCTCCTTTCGTGTCGTGGTCATGGCGATGAAAATCTCCTCCAGGGGCAGTTCGGTTTCAGAGTGAACGAGCAACCCCCGGGCCACCAGCGTGGCTTCGGGATGCATTTGGGTATCCACGACAGCCTGGAAAAATCCGCTCGCCGTGGCACGCCGGTGAAACCCGGGAATCTCTGGATGTCGCCCCCCGTTGTTCAGCGAATATTCAATCAGCCGGTGCTGCGCCACCAACTCGGACGTCGGTCCCTCGCAGATCAAACGCCCCTGCGACAGCACGCCGATATGATCGGCAAAGCGCTCTAGGTCGGAAAGTTGGTGGGAGGAAATCAGCACCGTGCGCTGTTCATCGGCGACAAATCGCAGCAGCACTTCGAACAACATTTTGCGTGATTCAGGATCAAGCCCGGTGGTCGGTTCATCCAGCACCAAAACCTCCGGCTGCGGACATAATGCCAGCAGCAGGGAAAGTTTCGTGCGCGCGCCAAAGGAGAGCGTCCCAATTTTTTCCTCACGCCTCAACCGGAAGGCATCGAGCAATCGCTCGCACAACGCTTCATCCCACGATGGATAAAAGTCCTTCACAAAACGCAACGCGCGGCCCACCTTGCCCCAGACGGCAAACATGGTATCCGGACTTGAATACGTCACGCGACGTTTCATTTCCACCTCTTGGGTGGAGGCATCGAAACCGGCGGCTTGAATCGTGCCGGCATCCTGACCACCCAAGCCGAAAATAAGATCCAGCGTGGTGGATTTTCCTGAACCATTCGGTCCGATCAATCCGTAAATGGCTCCACGAGGCACGGTGAGATCAAGCGGACCCAGGGCAAAGCCGGGAAACGTTTTGCAAAGGCCGCGTATTTTGATGGCTGGCGCGTTCATGATGGGATGGGGTTATAGGTTCTTAAGGGTGTCTTGGAAAAATTTGGGCAGTTCCGATCTCGCCACGCCAGCCTGCTGGGCTTCCTGGGCCGCCTCGCGTATCAGGTTCCGGGCATGCGTCAGCTTGGATTCACGGCTCCTGTCCGCCCCTTTATCTGCGATAAATGTGCCCAACCCCTGCCGACGAAAAATGATCCCTTCCTTCTCAAGTTCCTCGTACGCCCGTTTCACGGTGATGACGCTCACCATCAGGTCCGCCGCCAACTGCCGGAACGATGGCAGCGCACTGCCGGGCAGTAATCTCCCCTCGCTGATCTCGCGTTTAACCCCATGCACAATCTGATCGTAGAGCGATCCCGGCGCAGAAGGCGAAATCGGTGGCAGATAGATTTTGGAGGGAGTTTCGGACACGAAAAGAATTGACTGTGATTGGAGTATATATGTGATATAGACAGTGTCAAGCCGTTCCTTTTGCAGTAGTGTTCCTTCGAAAGATCTCCGCACGCTCGTAATCTCCAACGAGGCATGCATCTTTACTTTCCGCGTCATTTGTTTCACCGTGCCCGCTCTGAACGATTCACCAGAACCCCCATGAAAAAAGCCCAAGGCACCCTTCTGATTACCAACGGACAACTCATCCCCGGCAATGGCAAACCTGCTGTCGCCAATGCCTCGCTCGTCATAAAAGACGGCGTGATCACCTATGGCGGACCTGCTGCTGACGCCCCGGCCCTTCCACCAGATGTTGAGAAAATTGACGCACGCGGCGGCACCATCATGCCCGGATTGGTGGAGGCGCATTTCCACGCCACGTATTTTAACATCGCCGCGCTCGAGGATCTCGATATCAAATACCCCGTCGAATACGTCTCGCTCCTGGCCTCTGTAAATACCCGCCTGGCCCTGGAATGCGGCTACACGGCAGCGCGGTCAGGTGGATGCCTCTTTAATGTGGATGTGTGGTTGAAAAAGGCGATTGAGGAGGACCTGATCGCCGGGCCGCGCCTGGCTTCCAGTGGACGGGAAATATGTTCTGCAGGTGGACTCATGGATTGGAATCCGGAGTTTCGCAAAATCGGCATGGAAGGTCTCGTTTTCATCATCAACGGCCAGGAGGATGCGCGCAAAGCCGTGCGGGCGCTGGTAAAGGACGGCGTCGAATGGGTGAAAACTTATCCCACGGGTGATGCCGCATCGCCGGATATCAACGATCACCATACCCTTTGCATGACCTTGGAGGAGATGAACGCTGTGGTGGCCACCGCTCCCAATCACAAGCTCAAGGTGACCGGCCACTGCCGCGCCACCGAGGGCATCAAGAATGCGCTCCGTGCCGGCTACGACTGCATCGAACACGGAACGTTCATGGATGACGAGGCCATGGATCTTCTGCTGAAACGTGGCGTCCCCTGCGTCCCGGCTCTGTATTTCGAAAAGGCCAGTATCCTCAATGGCCCGGAATTCGGCCTGCCGCAGGCGGTCATCGATGGCCATCAGGAAACGCTGGATGGCGGATGTGAAAGCGCCCGGCGCATCCTGCGCGAGGGCGGTCGGCTCGGCATGGGAGGAGACTACGGCTTTGGCTGGAACCCGCACGGCGACTACGCCAGGGAACTTACCTTCTTCGTCAAGGATGTGGGCCTCACCCCGCTGGAGGTCATCACCTGCGCCACCAAGACCGGCGCGGAGATCATGGGCCGCGGCGACGAGTTCGGCACCCTGGAAAAAGGCAAGCTGGCGGATGTGCTCATCGTCGATGGCGATGTCCTTGCCGATATTTCCCTGCTTGAAGACCGCTCGAAATTCATCGCCGTCATGCAGGGCGGCGTCATCAAAGCCGGACAGCTTTCCAAGCCCTTCCCCACCGTCGTGAAGAGCGAAAAATAACCCACTCATTCCATGAAAAAACGCGTCCTCTGTCTGCTCTTCCCCGGATTTGAAGAAATCGAAACCATCGCCCCTGTCGATTTACTGCGACGTGCCGGAGTCGAGGTCGTCATGGCGTCCCTCGATGGATCAAGCCTCGTCATGGGCCGCTGCCAGATCAGCGTGCTCGCGGACAATGCACTGGAGGATGTTGAAAATGACGATTTCGATCTTTTCTTGATCCCCGGCGGACCGGGCATCAAGGCCGTGCGCGAGGACGGTCGCGCAGCAAAACTCGCCCAAGTGTATTCCCAGGCTGGCAAGCCGGTTGCGGCCATCTGTGCTGCACCCACTGTCTTGCTGGACGCGGGATTGCTGGCTGGGAAGCGCTTCACTTCACATGCCGGAGTGCTGGCGGAACTGTCCGCCTCGCTGGTTGATCAGCGGGTCGTCGAGGATGGAAATCTCATCACATCGCGCGGAGCCGCAACTTCCGTCGAGTTCGGACTCGCGCTGGTTCGGCTTCTATGCGGGGACACAGTGATGGCGGAGGTCTCCAAAGGCATCATGGCCTGAGCCACTACCGCACCGGTTGACCGTAATAGGGTGCCGGCGGAGTTGGTTCGCCGCGCAGCCGATTAAACCATCCTTTCACTTTCTCCCCCACCTGATTAGCCCCGCGGATCAGAGTATCACCAACGCCCTCGCGACCCGACGCAGGAGGAGCGCTGACGGGCGGGTAATACTGAGGTTGTGCAGTGGGTTGCCGTGGGCTGTAAAACTGAGTTTCGCCCGACTTCGGAGCGGGAGGTGGCGTCTGGTATTGCGGGGCGGCGGGCTGCCGGGCCACGTTCGCACCGGGGAAAGATTTGCTCAGCACCTCGCCATTTTCCGCGGACAATGTCACCAGTCCCACTGCGTTCGACTGACCGTCCAACAACGTCATAAACCACACGGGACGATCCGAAAGTTCCGCGCAGCGCAGATGGTAATTTACTCTATCAAATCCCACCTTCGCTTTGCGCGCCATTTTATCGACGAGCAGAAAGGCCTGCGTGGAATCAATCTTCCATCGGCGGGCGGGAATCTGCTTTCCCACCTCCACTCTGGGGATGCCCCGGCTGCCAAGGTACCGTCCGTTGGTCACATTGAACTCAAAACAATCCCCCCTCGCATTCTGAATGATGTACAACCAGGACGACGGTTGATCCTGGCCATTCACCCCCATGATGCTCACAACCCGCGGCGCGATCTTCACTCCCGAAGACTTATCCACGGTGCGCAGACCCGCCTGGGCGGAGACATTACCCGCACTCCAGCCGGAGGCATTCAGGGCACTTAGGCAAAGCAGCACGTAGAGGAATTTCATAATCGGAGACTGGGGGGAATGGATGGCGGAGATGCTTAACCCTACTTAACTTCATTTCCCCCGCAACCAGAATCCATTCCAGACGCAGGGCCCTGTTATTGCAACGGAGCCAGCAGGTAGGCGAGATCCTCGCTCGTGATCGAAAGTTTCTCTCCCTTGCCTTCCAGCAACCCTTGGACAAGGTCCGCCTTCTTCCGTTGCAGGCTCAGGATCTTCTCTTCGATCGTGTCCTGGCAGATGAATTTATATACAAACACCGTCTTGGCCTGCCCAAAGCGGTGGGCTCGGTCGGTGGCTTGATTCTCCGCTGCTGGATTCCACCACGGATCGTAATGGATGACGGTGTCCGCTGCCGTAAGATTGAGACCCACTCCACCTGCCTTCAGACTGATGAGAAACACCGGCGTCTCCCCCTTTTGAAATTCCTGCACCAACTCCTTCCGATTCTCCGTCTGCCCGGTGAGCATGAGAAACGGAATCGCTTCGGCCACCAGACGCTCGCGGATCAGATCGAGCATTTGGGTAAATTGACTGAACAACAGAATGCGCCGCCCATCCTCGATCAAAGGCTGGAGCACCTCCATGAGCGCCTCCAGCTTTGAGGACTCGGTCACGCCCTTGGCGGCATCGAGCTTGAGTAGACGCGGATCACAGCACACCTGCCGGAGTTTCAGCAGCGCATCCAGAATCATAATCTGCGATCGCTCCGCTCCCTTCGCACTGATTTCATCCGCCACCCGCCTGTCCATCGCCACCCGCACGGCCTCATACAGGTCCTTCTGCGGCTGACTCAACTCCACGCGATGAATCGTCTCAATCTTCGGCGGCAGATCCTGCAACACCTCGCCCTTCGTCCGCCGCAGCAGCACCGGGGAAATGCGCTGGTTCAGCCACGTGCGCCGCTGGTCATCATGCTGCTCCTCGATCGGTTCGCGGAACGTCGTGCCAAACGCCTCCTTGCTGCCGAGGAATCCCGGCATCAGGAAATGGAACAGACTCCACAGCTCTCCCAGGTGATTCTCCATCGGCGTCCCTGTCAGACAAAGCCGCTGCCGAGCCTCCAGCTTGCACGCGGCCTGCGCCGTCCGTGTGGAACTGTTCTTGATGTTCTGGGCCTCATCCAGGATCACGATGTGAAATGGCTGCGCCGCCAGCACCTCCTCATCGCGCGCCAGTATCGGATAACTGGTAATGATCACATCGTGCTTGGAAAAATTGTCACGACTCTTCGCGCGGTCCACCCCGGTGTAAATCATGCAGCGGAGTTTCGGCGCAAACTTCGCCGCCTCCTCAGCCCAGTTGAACACCACACTCTTGGGCGCCACGATCAGGCTCGGACGGTCCATCGCCTTCGCCTCCTTTTCCGCCAACAGATGCGCCAGCGTTTGCAGCGTCTTGCCCAGACCCATGTCGTCCGCCAGGATTCCCCCCAGCCTCGACGCCGCCAGAAATCGCAGCCAGCGGAAGCCATGCAACTGATACGGCCGCAGTTCCGCCTTCATGCCCTTGGGCAGTTCCGCGTTTTCCCATTTTAACGACTGCCCAAGCGCCTGCCCCAACGCCTGTAGTTTCGCCGACGTCTCCGCAAACAACTTCGCCTCCCGGTTCGACGCCTCCGCCGCCAACTGAGCCGCGCGCAAATGGTGCACCTCCAGTTGTCCATTGATCAACAAATGCGGACTGCGACTGAACAACTCCGTCAGAATACTCAGCAACCGGTGAAATCGATCCGCCGGAAACGGCAGATACTTTTTCCCAATCGGAATCATGATCGGCGTCGTCCCCATCTGCTTCAGACTCGCAAGCGAGAACTGCGATCCCTCCGCCCGCAGGAATGCCAGGATCGCCGTCAGGATCGGGATCCGCTCACCGTTCACCTCCACACCGCAGTCCACCATGAACCAGTCGCTCCGCCCCGACTCCGTGATCTTCTCATACCACTCGTCCGGCACCAGCAGTTCCAGATCAAAGCTCGCATCCACCTCCGCCCGCCACCCCCGTTCCCGCAGTTTCGGCACCTCCACTTGGAGAAATTCAAACCACCGTGTCGGAGCATCCGGACTGTGACAGTACGCATCCCGCAGACTCGGCTGCAGGCCGAACGTGATCACCTCCGCCAGTCGCTTCAGCCGGCACCCGCTCAGCCCATCCGCCAGATCCCGCTCCACCGCCAGATTCCGGTGCAGTTCCACCAGCCGCTCCCCCACATGATGCGTGCTCACCTCCGCCCCCCGGTTGAACGCAAAACGTTTCCCCGGCACCTCGGCATAAGTAAATTCCACATCCGCCAGCCGCACGATCTGATCATAGGCAAACGCCGACGCCATCCCATAGTAACTGCTGAACACCCGCTGCCCGAACAATTTCAACACCGGCTGCGGCCGTTGTCCGCGACTCACCTCCATGCTCAGACGCGACGGCACCGGCACCCCCGGCACCTCCGCATGCGTCGATAAATACCGCGCCAGATGATCCGCATCCGCTGGCGACAGCTCCGGCATCCGCAGCCATCCCAGCACCGTCCGATCCGCCCGCGCCGAGCGCACCGGATGCACCGTGTAACTTGAAACATCAATCACCCGCAGCGGCACCACCGGGATCACCACCAGCGATCTCCCCGCACTCACCACCTGCGGCCGCTGCCGCCCATTCGGCAGCGTCATCCACCCCGGCCCCACTACCACCGGCGATTCCTCCACCTGCATTGCCGGACGGTCCACCTGCTCCCACACCGCCCGCCCGGTAGCCATAATCCTCTCCAGCATCACCCCCCACAGCGGCCCTTCCGGCAGCAGCCGCCCATCATTTCGCAACCGCCGCAGCGCATCTACAATCTGAAAATCCCCCGCACTGAGAAACTCCGGAGCCTCCGTGTAATCCATCACGAACTCCGCATGCGGCTCATACACCCCCTCCTTCGACACCCTCACCGTCTGCAGCTTCACCTCCACCAACTGCGAGAACGCCTCCGCCCTCTGGAACACATACAGCAGCCGATACGGCGTATGCGCTGGCGCGAAATAATCCTCCTCCTCACCCTCCCCGTCCTCCGCCGCCATCTCCGTGAACTGTTCCAGCCAGTGCCGCAGATGCCCGCTCAACGGCTGCACCACCGCCACCTCCGGCACCTGTTCTTCCGCCACCACCTCCGCCTGCTTCGCAGCAACACTCCCCAGATCCTCCCTCGGCTCATACCACGAACAACTGCTCGCCGACAACAACGCCGCCACATGCTTGCAATGACTCCCCTCCACACAACTGCACACACTCTCGATCTCACATCCCTTCTCCCCCGGCAGCACCGACGCCCGCATCTCAATCGGCACCCCACTCCGCGTCGCTATCTTCCCCCACATCTTCAGCCCATCCCCCACCTCCTCCATCCCCAGATCATAAATAATCTTCGTCGCAAAAAACGTCTGCGCCGACCCCAGCGCCTCCCGCCCGAAATCATGCAAAGCCAGCGCCTTCAGCGGCAGAATATCTGCCAGCCGCACACGCAGGGAACGTTGCTGACGGGAAAGCGGGGACATGGACGATTCCGAAGGAAAATCCCCACCCTACCCCCACATCCCCCACAATCCATTTTCCATTTTGTAAATCTCATTCCATGCCCCCCTCCAGGGTAGGGCCGTGGGTCCAGCGGATACACCAAGCTATCCGCTCCCGTCACAAGGCGGCGCGTTCAATCCGTAAAGAGTGCGCGGTGAATGGGCGTGGGATAGGGGACGTCTGGGCCTTTGGCCGCGATCCAGAGGATGCGGTTTAACTCGTCCTCCGGAGCCTCGTCGTATTCGTCGAAATCCATGGTAGCGCTGACTTTCGCTCCCGGGGAGTTGGGGGTATTGGTCGCATGGAGATCGACCTTGGGTTCGATGATGTTGTAGTCGGCGAGGGTGGCAGTCTCGCTGAAGCTGTTAAACATGGGCGTGGCCCCGGCATCGTATTGCGTCATCGGGGGCAGGCCGAGGATGAGTTCCATGGTGCGGATCATGCTGGCCGTGGTGTATAGCGTGTGGTCAACGTAGTTGCGCTTGGTATAGGCACTGATGACGAAGCCGGTGGTGCGGTGGGCATCGACATGATCGGGACCATCCTGGGCGTCGTCTTCAATGACAAAGATGGCCATTTCCTTCCAAAATTTGGATCGAGTCGCAGCGGCGACAATTTTCCCCAGCGCGAGGTCGTTGCTGCCGACTGCGGCCTCGGGAGTGGGTGCTCCGGGGGTGGTGCCCTGGGTGTGATTCTCGCCAAGGGACATGATGGTAAAGCGGGGGGGCTCTCCGGATTGCTCGGCGTGGTGCAGTGCGTCGATCCAATTCTGGCATTTGTCCATGTCACGGGGTTCGCTCCATTTGCCACGATTGATGCTGGGGATGCGCTGAGCGCCTTCGCCATAACTGATGAATGTCAATCCGGCACGTTTGCAGGCATCCCAGAGGTAGCCGTTGGTGGGGGTCTCCATTTCATCGTTGCCGGGGAGTTTGTCTCCGCGGCTGGAATAGCTGAGAGTCCAGGAGCGTTGGTTAAAATCCGTGGCCATGGCCGCATCGCACCAGCTGTGACCGTCCACACTGACTTCGCCATTGCAGTAAAGGTTGTCCAGCAAGACATACTCCCGCGCGATCTGGTGCTGGTTGGGGGTGATATTTTCTCCATAAATGGTGATGGAGGGATCACCATTGCCGATGGGTTTGCCGCTGGCATTCTTCATATCACCAAGCACTTGATCGTAGGTCCGGTTCTCCTTGATGATATAGACGACGTATTTGATGGGGCAAGCTGCGCCAACCTGATCCGGAATAACACTGATGCGTGGCTGAGTCGACTGCCTGAGGGTTTCTGGTTTATAAGGACTATTCTTGCGGACCTGAGCTGTGTAGGCGGACATCTGCGCGTTGTCGGGCTTGGAGATGAACGACACGCTGCCCGAGAGCGTATTGCCAGGGTGGATGGCCGCGGGTTTCTTGCCCGGCTCCGGCTCCCCGTGCTTGCTGGGCTGGGACGCACCGAGACCTTTACCATTGCCCACGAGAAGGGTATTTCCATCCGGCGTCAGCGCCACGGCACTCGGATACCATCCCACCGGGATAAAGCCCTCGACGTTGCTGATTTTTTCATCATATTTTTCACCCTCCGCCTTCAATGAGTTGCTAATATCGACGACCATGACGCAGTTGTTATCGGCGTTGGCAACGAATAATGTTTTACCGTCGGGCGAGATCGCCAGGCTGTCCGGAGTGCTCCCCTCGGGTGATTGGGGGTAGATGGAGGTGCTAATGATTTCACGGGTTCCGTCCCAGAGGCGGCGCGAGGAATCGGCGCTCTGACCAGGTTCCTCCAACGTGCGCGTCTGGATGACGTGGACGGTGTTATCGCCGGAGCAGGCGACGAAGAGCCTGCCATCTGGTGCGAGCACCATGTCGTTCGGACGGACGCCAACACTGAGATCGCGGAGTCTCCTGCCCGTCTGCGTGTCTATAACGCTGACGGTGCGACCGCCCCAGTTACTGACATACAAATGCCGTTTGTCCGCCCCAAATGCACAGCTGTGTGGAAACGGACCGATGTCAATTTTCTGCTCCACCGCCAGCGTGGTCTCGTTGAGAATCCAGACCGCCTGCCCTGCTTCGTTGCAGACGTAGAGTTTGCCGTTGTCAGGATGAATCGCGAATCCGGCGATGAAACATGGCTCGCCATCCTTCGATACTTTCACGGATGGCTGTGCAGACAGTTCACCATCGGCATAGTTGAAAACATGGACCTCTCCGGTGGAGCCACTGCCGACAAAAAGCCTCCCGCCTGATTTATCAAACGCCAGGCCGTTCCAGGTGTGTTTGATATCGTAAAATTTTTTCAGGCTGTTGGTCGCGATGTCCAGCACGCCAAGACCTGGATGGTGATAGCCTGCACAGACGGTCACGGCCACCCTGCCATCGGGGGCGACAATCATTTTCAAGGGCATATCGCCCGGGATTTGAGCGCTTTTACCGGCAGGTGTAATACTCCACCCGTTAAACATCACTCCCTGACCTGGCAGTTGGAGTGCAGGCGGAATTTCCTCAGCCGGGCACACCATGATGAGAAGAAGCAGGAAGTTTAGAGCGTATTTCATGGTGATGGCATACACGATCCCGTCTTCTGGGGACAAGACCACAATACCGCCGCATATGGGTAACTCGGAAAGCTGAATCGCTCTTTCCTCGTGCTCGGGATCACTGTTTTTCCGAGTGAGTCGATGATTCTACACGAACCAAATCTTTCCCGAGGTTGGTTGATTTCTCACCGCTTCATGATGCTTGCATCCAGATTGAGGATGGCGCTGGCGGCGGTGGTGGTGGCGGCGAGTTCGGCGGGGGGGAGCGTGGGGTCGACGCCGGCCCCGGTGCTGGCGAGGAAGGGGGCGGCGCGGTTGGGTTGGGAGAACTCGCTGAGCTGTTCGTGGTAGAGAGTGAGGAGGATGGTGAGTTCGGCGGGGGTCGGAGTCTCTCCAATGAGGGTGCGCCAGAGCAGAGTGAGGCGGGGTTCGATGGCGGAAGCTTGCTTGAGGGCGAGCTGGGCGAGGGTGCGGCTGGCCTGGAGGATTTTGGGCTCGTTCAAAAGCGTGAGCGCCTGCAGCGGGGTGTTGGTGCTTTGGCGGCGGGCGATGCAGACTTCGCGTTTGGCCATGTCGAAAATTTCCATGCGAACATCAGGCATGGTGCGTTTCCAAAACGTGTAAAGGGTGCGACGGTTGCTGTTGTCGGGATCGACGCTCGGGCCGCCGATGGTACGGTCGAGGAGCTGGGCTGCGGCGAGCAGTTGATCGCGCACGGCTTCTGCGGTGAGCCGGACTTTGGGGCCACGTGCAAGGAGGAGGTTTTCGGGATCCTGGGCGCGAACGCTGGCCGGGACGGTGGAGTCCTGGCGGTAAGTCCTGGACATGACGATTTCCTTGAGGAGAGCTTTGACATTCCAGCCGCTGTCGACAAAGCGGCGCGCGAGGTAATCGAGCAGTTCAGGGTTGCTGGGCAGGCGTCCCTGGATGCCGAAATCTTCAGCGGTGGCGACGAGTCCGGTGCCCCAGAGACTCTGCCAGAAACGATTTACGATGACGCGGGCGGGGAGCGGATTGCGGGGATCGGTGACCCATTTGGCGAGACCGAGGCGGTTGCGGGGCCAGGCGGCATCGAAGAGGAGCACGGCGGAGGGGACATCCGCGGTGACAGGATCGCCGGGGGATTCGTAGCTGCCGCGTTTTAAAATGAACGAGGGTTTGGGTTTGGCCATTTCCTTCATGACCATGAGTTCGGGCACGCCGTTCACGGCATTGCTGCGGGCGATGCGCAGTCGTTTGACCTCCGCGAGCTGGGCCTGCCATGCCTCATCGAAATTGGCGAGGTAGTAATCATAGAGATCACTGCCGTTGGGTTTGCCGGTGGCATCGCGCCGGGCGTCGTAGCTGGTAAGGGCGCGGTTGTAGATGCGCAGTTCATCGATGATGCCATCCTTGAATCCCCGGTCGCGGAATCGTTGTCCGAAGGTGACGCGACTTTCCCCGCCGCGGTTGATATCCTTGGTGAGAGCATCGCGCACGATTTCCATTTCAGCGGGCTGGCCATTGACGAAAAGTTGCAATCCGGCGGCGCGGCTGGATCCATCGTAACTCCAGGCCACATGCGTCCATTCGCCGACCGGCAGGGGCTGCACGCATTTCACGCGGATGGCATTGCCGGGCCAGAAATGGACGAGGGCGGCGCTGAGTCGACCGTCTTCCAGCAGGAGTTCGTAGCCGCAGCTGGCCGCATCCGTCCAGGCTTTGGAGCGGTGAAAAATGACAGCGCGACTTTTCACATCGCGCGATTTCATCCAGAAGGAAAACCCGAAGGCATCATCGCGCGTGAAGTTTCCCGCGAGCCCAAGGTTGAGATTATTTTCACCGGTGAACACCGCGCCCTGATTGACGACGGCGGCGGCAGTTTTCACTTCATCGGACAGGGCCGCGGGCTCGGCTGGGTTGATGGCATTGGAAAATTTTCCGCCTTCGATATTATCGAGCGGAAAATAACCGATGAGTCCCGGTGTGGTGAGATCGGCGGGTGTGGAGGTTTTCCATCGGGTGAAATTGGCGGTGCGCGTGGCTTTCAGCGACGCCAATTTCTCCTCGGCCGCCTGCAACTCCACCTGCGCTTTGGCGATGGCCTGATCCTGTGCCGGCGTGGTCAGCGGAAGCGTGGGCGTGGGAATGGCATCGGTGAAATGCGAGTAGAGCCCGCTTTCATCGATGTTCGCAAAGAAGGACGAGAGCGAATAATAATCCCTGGTGGTGACGGGATCGTATTTGTGATCGTGGCATTTGCAGCACTCCAGCGTCAGACCGAGGAACGCCAGGCCGAACGTCTGCACGCGGTCGTTCACATATTCGACACGGAATTCCTCCTCGATGCTTCCCCCCTCATTGGTCTGACGGTGCAGGCGGTTGAAGGCGGTGGCGACGAGCTGCTCGCGTGATGGCTCCGGCAGGAGATCGCCGGCGAGCTGATTCGTGATAAACTGATCGTAGGGCAAATTTTCGTTAAACGATTTGATCACCCAGTCGCGGTAGGGCCAGACCATCATGGTCACATCCGACTGGTAGCCAAAGGTGTCGGCGAATCTGGCGACATCCAGCCAGTCCTGTGCCATGCGTTCGCCAAAGGCCGGCGAAGCCAGGAGGCGGTCCACTTCCTTTTCATAAGCCTTGGGGGTGCCCGCGACTTTGAGGAATGCATCCATTTCCGCGATGCTTGGCGGCAGGCCGGTGAGGTCCATGCTGAGGCGGTGGAGAATGCGTTCCGGCCTGGCTTCGCCGTTTAAATGCAATCCATCTTTCTGCAAACGCGCGCTGACGAGAGCATCGATCGGCACGGCTGAGGGATCGGGGATCGCCGGCATTCTTGGGGTTTCGAAAGCCCAGTGGCGCTTGTATTCGGCTCCCTGGTCAATCCAGCGCTTGAGGATTTCTCGCTCGTCATCGGTGAGGAATAATTTCGATTCCCGGGACGGCATGATTTCCTCGGGATCGTGGGAAAAGATGCGTTTCACCAATTCAGAATTCGCGCTGTCGCCGGGGATGATGGCCACGGCGCCGCTCTTCATCACGGAGGTGGCCTCCTCACGGCGATCCAATCGCAAGCCGCCCTTGCGATGCGCCGGGTCCGTGCCGTGACAGAAATAACAGCGGTCGCTGAGAATGGGCTGCACGTGGAAATTGAAATCCGGGCGGTCGGGAATGGCACCAGAAACACTGGCGGTGGCGATCACCAGCAACAGGCCGGCGGGGATTCGGCGAAAGGGGAGGAATGGCAGCATCGGGCAGCATAGGTTAGCGGGCGATTCGCCGCAATGGGAGATCAAATTGAGATCGGCCCCTAAATCGCGGAAAGCTGAAGGAATGGATTTTCCAGAAATAAAAATTGTTTCCATATTCGGAATGGAAATTTCTTGCATTCTCAGGAATGAGATAGTTAACTGAGGTTAATAATTTATGGAAGCGCCACCCACCCTCTCCACCCCTCTGGAAAACCAATGGAGCCAGCCCCCGGTTGCCCCGGCGCCGCATTGGAAACCATCGGACGCGCCTGATTCTTCTAAATCATTCGCGGAAGCCATGAGTGGAAGACCCGTGCATCCGGCGAGTCTGGCACCCCAGGCGCGAGCGAGTGCGGTTCGATTTGCGCCGCTGAGTGCCCTGCCCGAAGGCAGAGGTTTGCCGGCACGACGGGATGAGGTCGGGCCCTCCGCCCCTCCTTCCGCCTCGATCACCCCCCGGCAACTGCCAGGCATCCCCCATGCTGCAGCGGCCCGGCAAGTGCCTGTCATGCTGCCCACTGCGCTGCCTGCCCCGCAGGACAAGCAAATTGGTTTCAACTGCCCATCCTGCATGACGATTCTCATCATCAAGCAGCCGACGAGTTACGATGGTCAGCCAGCTCCGTGTCCCTACTGTGGCGTGGTCATTTTACCACCGAGAGTCGCCACCCCGTCACCTTTCAAACTGCTGGCTCCCGCATCCAATTCCCAGGAAAGACTGACCCTGCCGGGCGGGGGCGCGTCGGCCAGGATTCCGGTCGGTCGGCCGGCTCCGGTGGCACAGCCCGGGCCCGCTCGCAAACCAGGACTTCCCGGAGCCAAATCCTTCGCCCGGGCGGCAATGTTTTAGTTCCGGGTTGCGCGATGAATGCGCGATAGTATAGCGAAGCAATGGGCGGCACGCCTTGTCCGTCAGAGCAAGAGACAGTGGTATTACTTTCTCGGTGCCGGGCTTTCCCTCCCCTCCCCTCCAATTTTCATGCCCCGGATCTCCAAAACGCAAATCAGCATGCTGATGTTTCTGCATGCCTTTGCTCTGGGAGCGTATTCGGTGCCATTACCCACGGTGCTGCTGGCCCACGGGCTGGGCGACCACATGTCCGCGCCATATATTTTTGCGGCCTGCGCCGCGTTTATCTCGCCGCTCGTTTTTGGCTCACTGGCAGACCGCAGGTTTTCGCCCGAACGCCTCCTGGGGGTCGTCACGCTGGGGGCTGCGATTCTCATGACGGTGGTCAGTTTGACTCTGCAGCACCAAATGGGAGTCACGGCTTTTTTCCTGGCGATTGGGGCCTACCATTTGTGGGCGGCACCCGGGTGGGGGCTGCTGACTTCGATCGGCCTGATGAATGTGAGCGATCCGCAGCGGGAATTCGCTCCGATGCGCGTTTGGGCGACGATTGGCTTCATGGCGGGCGCGGCGTTTGTGAGCTTTGTGTTGAAAGCCGACCGCTCCACCGTCAGCAGCCTGCTGGCGGCCGGAGTCTTTCTCGCCGAGAGCATTTTCCTTTTCACCGTTCCACCGACACGCCCGCCCGCCGAGGCTGCGCCTAAACGCTGGCGCGATTATTTCGGCTGGGATGCCCTGCAACTGCTGCGGGATCCGGATCACCGCATGATCTTCGTGACCACCGCGCTCTTCAGCATGCCGCTCGCCATTTTTTACCTCTACGCCTCGCGGCAGTTGGATACTCTGCACGTGCAAAATCCCGCCGGCATGCTCTCGATCGCCCAGATTGTGGAGGTTGGGGGCATGTTCATTTTCGCGGCCATCATGGGGAAATACCGTCTCAAGACGCTGATCATCGCCAGCATGCTGATCGCCATGCTGCGCTACAGCCTGTTCAGCCTGAACAACGTTCCGCTGATGGTCGTGGGCATCGCCTGCCATGGGCTCATCTTCACCCTTTTCACCATGACCACGCAGATCTATGTGGAGCAGCGCGTCCCCCATGCCTTGCGCAATCAGGCCCAGGCCCTGCTTCTCCTGATGATGTCCGGCATCGGAAATTTGTTTGGCTTCCTGCTCGGAGATCTCTGGTATGCACGGTGCCGCGGGGACAGCGGCGAGAACTGGTGGCGGTTCTGGAATGGACTGACCCTCAGCATCCTCGTCGTCACCGTGATCTTTATCATCGGATACAAGGGCACGGCCCGCCGACCGAAAAAATCTCCCGAAGAATCCGCCAATCCCGTTTGATCTCCGGCGCACACCTGTTAAAAGTCCCCACACCGCCCCACGCTCAGGGGCGGATGTGCAATCAGGAGAGGTGGTCGAGCGGTTTATGGCTCCGGTCTTGAAAACCGGCGTGCTCAAAAGGCACCGTGGGTTCGAATCCCACCCTCTCCGCCATGCTTCAGCGGCTCCGGCAGCCAGAGACTGCAACTGGTAGCTCATAGCGCGAAAATCGGGGCATCGTTTGCCCCCAAATCAACGCTTGCGCAACACCGCCGCATCCTGCCAGCCCACGCCCTGTTGTTCGATGCGCACAACCTCAGCGAGTTTCCCCCAGTGGGACGCAATGTAATCGTGGGAATGGAAGGCAGTGAGATAATAGTCCGGGAGGTCGGGAGTTTTGCCGAGATCGGTGTAGCAGAAGCCCCGGGTTTGAAAGTCTGCATCCAGGGATTCGGGGATGAACCTTTCATAATAAGGTCCATGGAAGGTCGCGACCATGATGCCTCCCGGTTTGAGGCGGGAAGTCAGTTCCTCAAGCCATCGGTCCTGCATGTCCTCGGGGATGTGTGTGAACACGGAAATCACAACGATCAGATCGAATTGTTCGGTGGCTGGCAGGGGCAGGGGTGGGTGGTCCGGACTGGTGAAAAAATCGCCGGACTTCTGCAAATTTTGCAAATTCCACTGGATGGCGGCGTCATCGATATCGCACCCCTTGATCACACCCCCCGCAGCCAGCATTGGCGTGAGATAGCGCGTGACCCGGGCACAACCACAGCCGAAATCCAGCACGGCACTGAAACCGGCTTCATGACCGGGCACACTTTCCGCGAGCGCTCGCACCTGCCGTGCATTGAACCACCCCTCCCTTAGCATCCGGGCATCTGAACAGACCTCCGCGTCGCGTCGGTAAGCGATGTGCTCGACGATCCCCTCGGAGGGTATGGCAGTATCAAATCCCGGCATCACTTGGCGGGACCAGACGTCGAGATAATCCTCGGACAGGTTTTTCAACTGCCGCTCCGTGGCCTCAAGTTTCGCGCGCAGGGTATCGCGCGTCTGCCGGATACGATCGCGCTGCTCGCGCACTTCACGGAGTTCCTGTTTCAAAATATCGATGGTCTTGCCCATGGTGCATTTGTGGATGCGGCTGAGCCAATGTCAGGCGATTTCTGGCTCGCCAGGCCGTGAATTGGCGGAATTTTATGCTTTGCACCCGCCGGATAATTCTCTAGGAGAGACGTTGCATGAAACGCTCCACTCTTCTCTCCGTCGTTCTCCTCGGCTCCCTGAGCCTCTCAGGCCTGATCTCCTGTAAAAAGTCCGAAACTGCTGCCCCCGGAAAACCCTGGGAGGGGGATCCCTCGAAGCCGATTACGGTTGGCAAGTTTACTATCATCGAAACGCTCATTGATGGCCGCGACCAGACCGAGGCCAAGCGTCAGGCGGAAAATGCCATCACCAAACATAATGCGGACATCACCGCCTTCGTCGGTCTGTGGTCCTACAATGCCCCGCAAATCCTTGAGGCTCTGAAAACAAAATCCCAGGAGGGTAAAATCCGCGTCTTCGCCTTTGATGAGGACCCCTCCACCATCGCCGCCATTTCTGCGGGAAACTGCGACGGCACCTTCGCCCAGCAGCCTTATGAATTTGGCTATCAATCCATGAAATACCTCAAGGACGTGATCGATGGCAAGGACGTCAAACTCGACGCCGACAAGGCGATTCCCGTGCCAGGCAAAATCCTCACGAAGGAAAACATGGAGGAGTTCCGGGCCAAACTGGCCGAACTGAAGGCCGGTGCCGCCGCAGCAGCGCCCGCACCCGCCGGTTCCCCAAAATTCGCCTTCGTCGTCAACAACAGCAGCGATTTCTGGAGCTACGCGGACGCCGGATTGCGCAAGGCGGGCGCTGACCTCGGAATCATTGCCGAGTTTCTGACCCCTACCAGTGGCAATGCCTCGGATCAAAATCGCGTCCTCCAAAACATCCTGCAAAAAGGCGACTTCAAGGGCGTGGCCATCAGCCCGATCGAGCCAGACAACCAGACCGAAATCCTCAACAAGGTCGCCGAAACCATGCCACTCATCTGCCACGACAGCGACGCCCCCAAGAGCAAGCGCCGTTTCTACATCGGCACGAACAACACGGATGCCGGCCGTGAGATGGGCAAGTTCATCAAGAAGCAACTCCCCAACGGAGGCAAACTCATCATCGCCGTTGGCTCCCTGGACGCCCTGAATGCCAAACAGCGACGGGCAGGCGTGATTGAGGAACTTGGGAAATAGCCACGGGCCGGCCCGAGGGATTGATGGATATGGCTTCATTCCCACGCGCCTTACTTTCTCACTCTCCCTTTTCCCTCACTCCCCCAACTCATGCTCCGCGCCGAACATCTCCATAAACGTTTCGTTGGCGTCCATGCGCTGAACGATGTGAGCGCCGAGTTCCGATCCGGCGAAGTCCTCGCCGTCATGGGCGAGAATGGTGCCGGCAAGAGCACGCTCATGAAAGCGCTGGCAGGTGTTCATCCGCCCGACGAAGGCAAAATTTTCTGGGAGGGCAAAGAAGTGAAAATTCCCGATGTCCGCGCCGCCTCGGCCCTGGGCATCGCTTTCATTCATCAGGAATTGAACCTGGCGGAGAATCTCAGCGTGGCGGCCAATGTCTTTCTGGGCCGTGAACCCAGTGTTGCGGGATTTTTCAAAAGCGGGGAAATGCACCGGAAAACCCAGCAGTTGCTGGATGACCTCGGCATGACCTTTACGCCGGAAACGCTGGTCGGGGACCTTTCCATCGGTCATCAGCAGATGGTCGAAATCGCCAAGGCCCTCAGCCAGGATGCGCGACTCTTGATCATGGATGAACCCACCAGCAGTCTGAGTCAGACGGAGACGGACCGGTTGTTTCTTCTGGTCCGCAAGCTCCGCGCCAAGGGCCTGTGCATCGTGTTTATCTCGCATCGCATGGCCGAGGTTTCGGAAATTGCCGATCGCGTCATCGTGCTGCGCGATGGCAAATTCAGCGGTGAACTGCAGAAAAATGAGATTACGCGCGATCGAATCGTCAGCCTCATGGTCGGTCGCGATCTGGTGCTGCCGGACAAACAAGCCACCACCGCCGGCGACGTCCGGCTGGAGGTCAAGGGACTGCGCATTCAACGCCTGCCCAAGCATGAAATCGACTTCGAATTGCGGGCCGGGGAGATCGTGGGGATGGCCGGGTTGGTGGGAGCGGGGCGCACGGATGTTGCGCGGGCACTCTTTGGCATCGATCCCGCCGTTGCCGGGCAGATTCGGGTGGACGGAAAGAAGGTCACCATTGCCAAACCCTCCGATGCCATTGCCTCGGGCCTGGCCTTTGTGCCGGAGGATCGCAAGGCCCAGGGCATCATTGTGGAAATGCCCATCCGGGATAATGTGGCGATGGCCGGACTGGATAAATTTCAGACCGCCGGATTCGTGAAGGATGGAGCCATCACCACCACCGCCAATGAAATGCGCACGCGACTGGGCGTGCGCACCACTGACGTTTTCAAAGCTGTCGGCCAGTTGTCCGGCGGCAATCAGCAGAAGGTGGCCATCGCCAAATGGCTCGTCAACAAACCCGGCGTTTTCCTGCTCGATGAGCCCACGCGAGGGGTTGACGTCGGGGCGAAAAGCGAAATTTACGGCGTGATCGAATCCATGGCCGCCGCCGGGGCTGCGATCCTTTTCATTTCCAGTGAACTCGAGGAAATTCTCCGAATCTCCGACCGCGTGCTGGTCATGCACGAGGGCCGCATCACCGGAGAACTCGACCGCACCCAGATGACCGAGGCCGCCGTCATGAGTCTGGCCACCGGTGTGCATGCGGAGCACTGAAGTGCCGCAGGGGCTGGAAGATTACATTTCCCGTTGCCACCTGGCCGGAATTGATGCTCTGGTCGCGAATGTACAACAACATTACCCGCCGCGCCTGTCTTGAAGGAATCGTGCTCGCCACCGGAGCCTCCGCCCTCGGAGTGAGTGGCGCATCCGCCGCCGCATCCCCACGGATCAAACTGGGATTCGATAACTTCTCCATCCGGGCACTCGGTTGGAAGGCCGGCAAGCTGCTGGAGTATGCCGCGAAGCAAAAGGTGGATGTGCTAATGATCTCCGATCTGGATTCCTATGAAAGCATCGAAACGCCCCATCTCAAGGAAATCAGCGCCCAGGCGAAAAGTGACGGCATCGAACTCATCGCCGGCACCCTGAGTCTGTGCCCGACCTCGACCAAATTTTCCAACAAACGCGGCACCGCCGTCGAGCACGCCAAACTGCTGGTCCGCGTGGCGCATGATCTGGGCACCCCGGTGGCGCGCTGCGTGCTTGGATTCATGGAGGATCGCAAGACGCCCGGGGGGATTTCCGCACGCATCAAGGACATGGCTGCGGTCCTGCGCGAGGTGAAGGGGTATGCAAAGGATCATGGCGTAAAATTTGCCGTCGAAAATCATGCCGGGGATATGCAGGGGTGGGAACTCCTCCAGTTGATCGAGGAAACCGGCCCGGACTTCATTGGTGCCACCCTGGATACCGGCAACGCCACGTGGACGCTCGAGGATCCCATGACCTGCGTGGAAGCGCTGGCACCGCATGTCCTGGCCAGCGGCATCCGCGATTCGATGGTCTGGAAGGATGATCACGGTGCGGTGGTCGCCTGGACGGCAGTGGGCGAGGGCGTGGTGGACTTCAAGGCCATCGCGAGCCGCTGGAAGGAACTGATGCCCGAGCAGCCGTTTGTGCTGGAAATTATTTCCGGCTTCTCAAAAGGCTTCAATTACAAAGAATCCACCTTCTGGCCGGGCTATGAAACGGTGCGCGCCCAGGGGTTGGTGCGCTTTCAGGAACTGGCGGAGCGTGGCAAGCCGATCCCTCCATTCAAAGCGAAGGAGGGTCCGGAACACGATCAATCCGAACAATCCTATCAATTGGCAGAACTGGAACGCAGTATTGTCTATTGCAGGGAGACTTTGGGAATGGGGCGAAAATAACCAAGGTTTACGAAAATCTTCTTAGCATTCGGGTGGATGTTAGGCTAAGCATCCGTGCTTGAAAACTCCCCCCAAAATAACCTCAACCTGGCGCGATCTCGACCAGCCGGAATTCTCCCTACTGGACGAGGTGCCGCGTCGCCAAGAACGCTCCAAAGTTCTTGGCACAATCACGGAGTACCTCACTGTGAGTGTCTTTGTGCTCACCATCATGGCCTACCAGTGGATTCACTGGTTGTTTAAATGGGAGCCTCATCCGCTCATTTTCAGCGTTATCGGCGGCTGCCTGATCGGTTATGCCATCATACGCATCAGCATGATGATTCCCCGGCTGAATGCCCTTAAATTGGAGGCCGCCTCCGCACGCAATTATCAAAATGCCCTCCAGCAACTCTCCGCACGCGGATGGTATGTGTTTCATCGCGTTAATGATGGCGAGAACAATCATCTGGGCACGATGATCGTGGGTCCGGCCGGGGTCTATTGCCTCACCGCCCGCCACATCAGCCGGCTCGGTGACGCCCCGCAGGTGATTGAGGAAGGGACTGATGGATCGCTCACCCTGGGCGGCACGCCTCTGCTCGGAAATCCGCAGCAGCAGGCCCAGCGGGCCACGATGCAGGCTTACCATCTGCTGTCGAAAGCCGGGCTCGACACCATTTCCATCCAACCCGTGCTGGTCTTTCCATCCTGGAGAATCGTCTCCCCTCATGAAGCAAACCCGGTCTGGGTACTGAATGAGAATTTGCTCCTGCAAAGGCTGAGCGATCTTCCCTCGGTCCTGGAACCCAAGCAGGTGATCGAATTATGCACGCTCCTCGAGCGCTACGCTGCCAGTTGATTTATCCCCGGGCGCGTCTTCCTTTGCGCCATGATTACCCCTGACGCCCTTCCCGCCCCGCTGCCGTGGTGGCGGAGATTTCCCTTCTTTGGCTGGATCATTGCAGGCTTGGTGCTGGGCCTCGTGGCGGGGAAAATCTTCGGGGAGAAAATGACTGAGTGGAAAATCGTCAGCAGCATGGTGCTGCAGGGCCTGCAACTGCTGGCCACGCCGCTGATCTTTGTCGCGGTCACGCTCTCCCTGCTGCGCGCGGTCATCTCCGGTCGCAGCGGAATGAAACTTGGCTGGCTGTTGATTACAAATACGCTGATGGCGATTATCATCGGCCTCGTCGTGGTCAATGTGCTCCGACCCGGGGACGGGGCCGCCCTCACACCGCCGAGCGAGGCGGACCATGCGAAGATGGAAAGCAAACGCGAGTTCAGCATTGTCGATGATCTGATCCGCAAACTCATCCCCAAAAGCGTCGCCGGCCCCTTTGTCGAAAACGACATCCTGGCCGTGGTCATCATGGCGCTGGCCGTTGGCTTTGCGCTTCGTGCTGTGCGCAGGCACCCCGAACATGCCGCAGGGGTCGTGGTCGTGGAGCAGCTGCTGGACACGGTATTTCAAATCGTGCTCAAGCTCCTGCACGGAATTTTCTTCTTTGTGCCGCTGGCGGTGTTCTGTGTTGTCGCCGCGGTTGTGGGGAAGGAGGGCTTCGCCGCCCTCGCACGGTTCGGCTATTTTGTGATCGCCGTGCTCATGGCACTGGCGTTGCAGGCCACCTTTTACCTGGCAAGACTGCGCCTGGGTTCCTGGGTGCCACCGGGTCGATTCTTCAAGGGTGGAGCGGACGCGCTCGTCATGGCATTCTCCACGGCCAGTTCCACCGCCACGCTCCCGGTCACCTACGAGTGCGCCCGCGGGAAAATCGGCCTGCGCGAAGCCAATGCGAGACTGGGAACGATGGTCGGGGGCAATCTCAACAATGACGGGACCGCCCTCTACGAAGCCATGGCTGCGCTTTTCATTGCCCAGGCTCTTGGCATGCATCTGGGACTTGGGCAGCAGCTCATCATCGTGGTCATGGCGGTGATTGCCAGCGTGGGGGCCGCTGGAATTCCGGAGGCCGGCCTGGTCACCATGATGGCGGTCTTCAGCGCCACCAAACTCCCGCTCGATTACATTCCGCTGCTGCTCACCGTCGATTGGTTTCTCGATCGCTGCCGCACGGCCATCAACGTGATGGGTGATCTCACCGTCTCCAGCATTCTCGATGGGAAAACACCTGAGACAGCCGGGGGCCTGCCTGTGGAGGAAATTTAAATCCCGTCCAGCCTGCCGGTGCTGTCACCGATCCGGTCTGCCTTCACGCCCATCATCTCCAGCATCTGCAGATAAAGATTGGTCAAGGGAATCTCTCCCTTGAGCACGAGGTGGCGTCCGCGCTGCAATTTGCCGCCGCCACCGCCTGCAAGCAGCACCGGAAGGTCCTCATGATTGTGGCGATCGGGATCGGAAATGCCGCCGCCGAAGACGATCATGCAGTTGTCCAGCAGGGTGCCGGATCCCTCCTTCGTGGCTTTCATCTTTTCAAGGAAATAAGCCAGCTGGGTGCTGTAAAATTCATCGATCTTGGCCAGCTTTTCCAAATTATCGGGATTGTTCTGGTGGTGGGAAATGCCGTGGTGGGCGTCGGCCACACCGATTTCCGGGAAGGCGCGGTTGCTGCCATCGTGCGCCAGCAGAAAGGTGCTCACGCGGGTGGTGTCAGTTTGAAACGCCAGCCACATCATGTCATACATGAGGCGGATGTGCTCCTGGTAGGATTCGGGAATGCCGGTGGGTTTTTTGTAATCGGGAAGGTTCACCTTGGCGAACTTGTCGGCACTGGTCATGCGGCGTTCTATCTCGCGAATGCTGGTCAGATATTCATCGAGCTTCGCATTGTCCGAACGACCGAGATGCTTTTGCAGGGTCTTCGTGTCCTCCATGACAAAATCCAGAATGCTCTTGTCGTAAAACTCACGCTTGGCCCTGGCCAGTGCCGCTTCATCGGCAAAGCTGTTGTCACCAAACAACCGGTCAAATGCCAGCTTGGGGTCGCGCTCCGGCGACACGGGCGACGATTCTGATTTCCAGGCGAGATTAAACTGATAGGCACAGCTGTAGCCGCTGTCACAGTTGCCAGCCCGGCGGGCTTCATCGCAACTTAGTTCAAAAGAAGGAAGGCGGGTCTGGCTGCCCACGACATTGGCGGCGAGTTGGTCCACGGAGACGCCCACCTTGATGTCATCCCCGGCGGTCTTGCGCGCCTGGCATCCGGTGAGAAAACTTGCATTGGCCCGGGCGTGATCCCCTCCGCCATCCCCATTGGCCCGCGCCTTGTCGAGTGCGAGGCCCGTGATGACTTGAAATTCCGATTTCACATTGGCCAGTGGTTTCAGGGCCCGGGTGAGTTCGTATCCCGCGCCCTCGGCGGTGGGCTTCCAATGCTGCATGTTCTTGCCATTCGGCGAGTAGATGAAAGCCATCCGCAGTGGCGGTTTGCCCTGCGTGGCAGCCAGGGATTCAAAACTCGGCAGCGCAATCAGCGTGCCCAGTCCGCGGAGGAAACGACGGCGGGTGAAATCTAATTTCATGGCTTGGGTGGGGGTGGGGTGAACGAAGATCACCCGGCTGATGCTCCGGCGCAACTCCCCCAACGCGGACTCAGCTATTTGATTTCAAACAGGGAGGTGACGCTTTCCCCATCGTGAATCCGCCGGATGGCCTCGCCCAGCATGTCGGCGATTCCGAGCGTCGTGACATTCGGACCGTGGGCCATGGGCACCGTGTCGGTGCAAATGAGTTCGGTGATTGGCGATTCCGCCAGCCGCTTCAGGGCCATTTCACCAATGATGGCATGCGTGACGCCGGCGCGAATTTCCTTGGCCCCGCGCTCCTGCAGCAGTCTGGCCGCAGCCGTGAGCGTGCCCGCGGTCTCGGTCATATCGTCCACAAGGATGACGCGCTTGCCCGCGACTTCCCCGATGAGGCTGTGCGCCTGGACCTCGGTGGCGCTGCGGCGGTTCTTGGCGACAATCGCGAAATCCGATCCCAGAGCCTTGGCGAAGGCATAGCTCATTTTGATTCCTCCCACATCCGGCGAGACCACCACCACATCATCTCCGTAGAATCCCTGGGCCTTCAAGTATTTGATGATGACCGGTCCGGCATAAAGGTGATCCACGGGGATGTCGAAGAATCCCTGGATTTGCCCAGCGTGAAGGTCAATCGCCAGCACCCGGTTGACGCCGGCGGCGACGAGGAGGTTCGCGACCAGTTTCGCGGTGATGGGCACGCGCGGTTGATCTTTCCGGTCCTGCCGGGCATAGCCATAAAATGGAAGCACGGCGGTGATGCGGTCGGCGCTGGCGCGACGCGCGGCATCCACCATGATGAGCAGTTCCATGATGTTGTGATTAGTCGGCGGACAGGTCGGCTGCACGATGAAGAGGTCACTGCCGCGGACGTTTTCGTTGATCTTGACGAACGTTTCCCCATCCGGAAAGGAGGTTACGGTGACATCGGACCGGGGAATGCCGAGATTTTGACAAATACCGTCGGCTAGTTTGGGATGGCCGGTGCCGCTGAAGACTTTTAGCGTTGGAATCATGAGTGTTTACTTGAAATCCCCCATAAGTCCCCTGCGTCAGCGCGGCAAACTGAAAATGGATGATCTTCAGCGATTCGGCAAAAGATGGTAGGCCAGCGGTTCGCGCACGATCTGCACTTTTGCCCCAACTCCCACCGTCTTGTACAACCACGCCACATCCCGGGAACTCATCCGGACACAGCCATAACTGGCGGGATAGCCCAGAAACCGCTCTTCCGGAGTCCCATGGATATAAATAAAGCGGCTGTAGGTGTGGCGGTTTTGCGCCTCCAATCCCCGCAACCACAGGATCCGGGTGACAATGGGGTCGCGTCCGGGCGCATTGACTCTCACGATCTCACCCGTCGGCCGCCGACTGCTGAATTTCATCCCCAGCGGCTGCCCTCCACCGATTTTCTCCGCAACCTCCATGCGTCCCAAGGGCGTGCCATTGCTGCCGGGGGAATCGCTGAGGGCGAATTTCGAAGTGGAAATTTTAAAAAAAGCCAGCGGTTGATCCTGATCGAAGACAGCCATGCGCTGATCCGCCGCGCTGACGATCATGCGGTAGCGGTTATCCTTGGCGCAACTGACAAGGAACAAAAGCAGGAGAGTGGCTCCGGCGCGAAGAAGGGGCAACATCGGGACAAAAGAGTAAATTTTTGACAGAGTCAAAAAATAGTTTATATTTCCAAAATATTCAAATACTTTAATCATTTATGAAATTCAACCAAATCCTCCTCCTCACCGGGCTTCTGACTTGTTGCTCCATCCCGGCTCAAGCCGGCCTGCAAATCGGCGTTGGCCCCAGTCTCTACTCCGGCACTGAATTTGATGAGGAAAACGGTTACGGCCTCAACGCTGAAATTGGCATTCTCTTTGCCGACCATCCCGTCGATTTATTTCTCGGCGTCAAGGCGACGTATGTCGAAGGCTTGGGTTCGGGCGACGCCAATCTCGACACTTTTGAAGGCGCTCTGGCTGCCCGCCTGCTCGTGCCATTGGGGAGCGACTGGTTGAAAGGCTATGTCGAAGGCAGCCTGGGCACGGCCAACCTCAGCGTCTCCGGACAGGGCTCCAGCGTCAAAGTCAAGGATCGCTCGTTTTCCTACAACAACAAATACAGCGCCGATGAGTGGGTCTTTGCCTACGGCCTGGGTGTGGGTGTGCAGTTCGATTTCACCTCCTGGTTCGGCGTCCGATTTGGCTACGAGTTCCATAATTTCGGCGAAGTCGAAGCCTTCGGGCTGAAGGTGGATCCGGGCAATCTGAACGGGTTTGTGGGATCGATCGTTTTGAAATTCTAAACACCGGCGATGCGCTTTTAAGTTCAAGGCTCAGCGCCCCGCGGACGTTCCCGCAAGCGTCCTGAAGGTCTCAGGCACGAACGTCAGGTCGCTGGCCTCGGCCACGGCGAGGCCGATTTGAAATTCCATGATATCGTGGGAAACCGGGGCCTGATAGTCCTTCAAGGCCGCAGCCAGAGCGGTTTCCGCCGGGATGCCTTTTGTCTTGGTCATGCGGAAAACCTTCACTGCCAGGGTTTCGGCAGCGCCTGGGGTGAGCCAGTTGGGGATCTGGTCTTTGATGGCCTCGAAGGCAGTTTCCGGAATGGGTGCCTGTTTCTTTTTGCAGAGGGCACGGATTAAGTTGAAGCCTTCCTGCGGTGTGGAGGTGGGGAAGAGCGGAATTTTTACATCCACACGCCCCGGGCGTTTCAAATCCACTTCAATCAGGTCGGGCCGGCTGCTGGCAAGAATCCAAATCACCTTGCCGCGCTTGGAGGAATCGCTCATTTCCTTGGCCATCATTGAATAAACGCGGCCGCCCACCCCGGAGTCGCCATCCACGTTGCGCTTGCCCAGTGCCTGGTCGGCCTCATCGATGAAGACGAAGCAGCGGCCGAGAGCTGAGATCAGCCGGAAAATTTTCTCCAGATTGCCCTCGGTGCTGCCAACCCAGCGGTCGCGGAAATTTTTCATTTTGACGACCGGAACTCCCGCCTCCCCCGCGAGGCATTCCACCATGTAGGTCTTGCCGGTGCCCACCGGTCCGCAAAGCAGATAGCCCATCGGCATGGCCTCCAGCTGATTGTCCTTCCAGAGTTGGAAATCCTCCCGCAGCCATTCCTTGAGCGCCTCCTGGCCGTGCATGTCATTGAGCGTGCGCGTGGGTTCGATAAATTCGATGAGGTCCTGGCAGTCTTTTTCCACCAGTTCCTTTTTCAACTGCGCCAGATCGTTGTCCTTGATCGGCTCCTTCGCGTGCTCTTTGGTCCGCAACAGGCTTTGGATGGAAACGAGGGTGGCGCCGGCGAGCTGCGCGGCGGGTTGCTCCAATTTGTCGCGGTAATTTCCCAGGGCGATGGGATGCAGCGGCAGCAGTGTGCGGAAAACCTGGGTCAGCGATTCCGGTGATGGCAGCGGCACCCGGATGTTGGCACTGCGGGTATCGCGGCTCAGCATGGGGTGCAGGTCGAGCAAATTTTCCGTCACGAGAAAGGAAGCAAACGGGTGCTCGGTGAGCAGTGTGTCGGACGCCCAGCCTTTTACGAGAAGGGCCGTGGCATTTAAATCATAGCTGAGACCAGTCTGCATGGCCGGAAGCGAAAGCGCCGCGTCCTTGAGGATGAAGGCGATCTTGATTTGCTCGCCTTTCACGCGGCGGAGGTTGGAGGCGTAGCGGATGTAATGGGTGAGAAAATCAACCGCATCGCGCGGAGCCCTCGGCATGGCACTGCCGGCCGGGGCGCTCGGCCAGGTGGAAAATTGTTTCTGTCCCTTTGTCACCCGCAGGCCGTTCCCGAGATCATAAGTCAGCACGACATCGAATCCCGGCAGCATGATTTCCATAAGGAAATCGTCCATGCTGCCCAGCCGGCCATCCGTCCCTGTCGCCGCAGGAATGGGCATGAGATCCTGCACATTGCCATGCAGGATGAACTGGTTGGCTGCATGACTTTCGTAGAGGGAAATGAGTTCGGCAGACCAGGGAGGCAGGTTGGCGGCGGGCATGACGTGAATTTGATTTTGTGGAAAAGGCGTTGATACGCGCTGTCCGTATCAAACAGCGTTCCGCCGAACCCACAAGCAGGAAGGCACGGCGGGAGATGGCGGACTATTTAGGCCAGTTGAGGTGCTTGTGAAGGAAATCGAACGTCCCCTTACCGTTGATTGTGTGCGGGCCGACGAAGGTTTCCATTTCACAGCGATCCCCGATGCCCAGCCTGGCGGAGTAGAGATTTTTCACCTTCGCAAATTCCCACGCCACACTCTCATCCGGGGCGACGTTGTCGAAATGGCCGCGCTCCACCATGAAGGGGCGCGGGGCGATGAGCGATGCCATTTCCGCATAGTTGAAGGTGCTGCCGAGATCGAATTCGAAGATCTCGTATTCACCGCCCCATACGTAACTGTAACCACCCAGGGTTCCGGCCGTGGCGGCATTCTTGCCCACCCATTCATTGAAATCCGCCGAGCAGATGGAGAGCACATAATCGGGAACCAGCGGCGGGATGCGCATCGCGGACTTGCCGCCATAGCTCAGGCCATAGAAGGCAATGCGCTCGGGATCCACATTGGGCAGCGTTTGCAGCCAGTCCACGATCTGCTGGTGCTGCGGAACGATGGTGGAGAAAAGCGTCTTCTTGAGGGGATTGCTTTTGCGCTGCAGGCTGCGAAAGCGGTCGGTGAAAATATAAAGATTCTGCGGGGCAAAGGTGATGAATCCTCGCTCGGCCAGTTTCGAGGCAAAATCGTGATACGCCTCATGATTGCCTTTCACAATGTCCTGCGGTCGTCCTTCGAGCCCGTGCTGACACACGACCACCGGGCGCTTTTCACCAGGCTTGAGGTCGCGTGGCAGCAACAGAATTCCGTAGGCCATGACATCCGGAAAGACATCCATGACCACTTCATAACCGATCCATTTTTCCTCGTCGTATGCCTTGCGACTGCGGACATTGGGCGGCAGGACGGATTCGTTAAATTTCCCGATCACCTCCTCGGAGAAATAGTTGCGATACCATTTGTTGCTCTCTGCAAAAGCCTCCGGTGATTTCGCGTCCTGGTTCTTCATGAATTCGCGTCGTGTCACCGGGCTAATGCTGAGCAGGCGCTGGGTGTGCCGGTCCATTTCTTCAAGCTGCCGCAGTTGTCTCGCGGCGGGATTTTCCACAGGCCGCTGGAGTTTGGGAGCACCGGCGGAGGCCGCGAGAGGAATGGAATTGAGAAAGGCCTTCAGCGCTGGCTCGCTTCCAAACGGTCCCGTCCCATCACCACTGACGACCAATTGCAACGAATCCGCAGGTTGCAATCCCTGCACCAGCGCACGCGCACGGGCGATTTCCTTTTCGACCGCCTCCCTCGCGGGCGTGACGACGCGGCCAGGCGCTCCGCCCTCCTTCGTCGTCATCGTGAACTCCGGGGCGCGGGCTGCTTCAATAACCAGGCGGCGCGGGGCAATCAGGCTGGCTGTTTCCGCATCGCCGAATTGTTCCAGGAGCCCAAACACGTTGCGATCAATCGGCTCCTCCCAGAGGTGGTTGCGATCCCCGAAATACCCGCTCACGCAGACGCTGCCAATGCGCCGATCCAGAGCTGCGGCATAAAACGCCAGCATTCCACCATCGCCCCAGCCCATGACGCCGATGGGCCGCTTCGCATCATGTCCGGCAAACCAATCCACCGCAGCCAGAACCTTCTGCACTTCATATCCGATGAGATGCCGGCCTAGTTCAAATGCCGCGTTGTAGAGAAACTGGCGGGCACTGATGCGGGCCCGACCCAGATGCGGGCCCAGATTGCGATCGATGATCACCGGGATCAGCACCCGGCATCCGCTTTCCGCCAGACGGCGGGCGTATTGGGATTCGGTTGGAATGCCCTCCTGCAGCCCGCAGAGCTGTTCGGGCGTTTGCGAGGCATCGGGAATCGCGATGAGATTGGCCACAGGATCGCGACCGGTGGGAGTCAGCAGCAGACCCTCCCCATGCACATTTCCAAAGGCCAGCCAGCGAACGGTGCGAATCTCGTAATTCGTCCCCTTCCCCACCACCGGTTCCTGGCCCACCGCCGAAACCATTTCCAATTCCGGCGCCTCCACCCGCGCATCCCTCGCGCCAAGAATAAACGCCAGACGCTGGCGATTCGGCTCGACGGATGCCGCATAGGCTTCAGCAGAGGTAAAATCACGATGCCAGTAAGCCGCCCGGCGCTCCACCGACCGCTCGGTTTCGCGTAGCAGGAATTTGTCCACTCCATCCACCAGTAGTGAAGTAATATCGCCCTCCAGCGTAAGCGGCTGGGTGCCCGGCAGCGGGGCGGGATCCCCTTCGGCACCAGACACCGGGCAGGGGTGGAACAACACGGCGAGGAGGCTCGCCACGAGCGATATGGGGATGCATTTCATGATGTGATGGAAAAATAGTGAAGGACGGATGCGGTGGCAGTGTATCAGAGTCCTCATGGGGATTGGCAATACGAATCCACGGACAGTTCCCGCTGCCCGGGCCGGGATGCTTTCCCACCCGTGCGACATTTCCTGAGATTTGCCATTTCCGTTCCCGAAATGTCGGATATAGAATGCTTCGTTCGCGGCCATGCAGACCGCTTTTCCCACACTCTCCACCCTACTCCCACTATGTCCCAAGCCATCATGGATCCCGAGGAAGTGCGTCGCTTCGCCAAGGAGTTGAAACGCTTCAATGACGATGTGCAGGCCAAGGCCGCGGCGCTCCATGCCCGCTTTGTGGCCCTGAGCGGCACCTGGCAGGATCAGGAGCACGAGAAGTTCGCGGAGGAATTCGTAGTCACGATGAAAGGCCTGAAAAAGTTTGTCGAACTCTCTGAAAAACACACCCCATTCCTGCTGCGCAAGGCCCAGCGCATCGAGGAATATCTCGGCCAACGCTAGCCGCCGGACATCATGGGGGAACAGGCCAAAATTACATCGGTTGAGGTGCTCGAGCGGTTTCGGGCATGCCTGGTGATTTTTCTCACCAAGTCGCGCCGCAGTCTTGACCACGCGGGCGATGAAGTGCGCCGCACCCACACATGGCTGATCGGCGAGCAGCGCCAGTTCTGGGAGATGCAGATCAAGCGCCGTCAGAAAGTGCTGGACCGCGTCACCCAGGAATTGCTCACCGCCAAGTTCTCGTCGCTGCGCGACAATACCACCGTGCAGGAAAACGCCGTCCGCAAGGCCAAGCGCGACATGCAGGAGGCGGAGGAAAAAATCCGCCTTATCAAACACTGGGGCCGCGAGTTCGAACGCATGGCCGATCCAATGGTGCGGAGGCTGGAGCGCTTGCGACAGTTTCTCGATCATGACCTACCCATGGCCAGCGCCTATCTGGTGGAGGCTCAGAAAACCCTTGAATCCTATGCCGGCAGCGCCTTCACCGCCGCAGAAGCCGCCCTCCCACCAGTCCCGGAATCCGAACCCACCCCACCCCCATGAGCCTTGCCCAAAGTGCCAACACCCTTTCCCAGGCCACCAAGGACCTGCAAACCGCCTGGGCGGAGACGCGCCAGTCCTGGCGCGATGTGAAGAGCGATCAGTTCGCCCATCGCTATCTGGAATCCCTCCCCACCATGGTCTCAACCGCCGGTCCGATCATGGAAGAACTAGACGCCCTCATCAGAAAGGTCAGACACGATTGTGAATAACGAAACGGATTTAAGAGTCAGCCGCAGCGTCGAACTGCTGCACCGCCTGGAACGCACCGCACAGGAATTCTCCCAAAAGGAGGCGCAACTCGTCACTGACTGGCGCAATCACCGCTACAAGGCCAATCGCAAGCATTCCGTCACCGCGCAGGATGTGACCGAGAAACTGGAGAAACAAATCCAGGCCCTGGATGCAAGGATGCATGAGGAGGCCGACCGGTTGAAGGCACGCTATCGCAAATTTCACGAAGCCGTGGAGCGCGCCCAGACGCAAAGCATCCGCAGCCTGCCAAGGCGCATCGAACAGGCGCGCGGGCGCTGGCTGGGAAAACTACAGATGCAGCGCATCCGCCTGGAGCGTGAGGTTGGCTCGGCCAAGCAGGCTGCCAAGGATACGCTTTCCGAAACTTCCAGTGCGTTGGGGGAGCAGCAGAAGCAGCTCAAAGGACTTTTCAAAAAAGCCACCACGGCCTTCAAGGGCTACCCAATCTTTGCCAAAATGCTGCAAGCCGAAACAGCCACCATCCCGGCTGCCAAGCCGACCCCGGAGCATGTGGCGGAGAAATTGCGCGAGTCCACCACGCGTCTGGAGGCGTTTCAGGAGCATTTTCTGCCGAAGATTTTC
>CALQSQ010000026.1 GCA_943333275.1 Akkermansia muciniphila | reverse complement strand
CCGCACAACCGTCGTGCCGGTGATCGTGATCGGACCTGTGTATACCGTCCCGTTCGTCTCGGATGGAGTGGACCGGTCCGTCGTGTAGCGAATCGTCGCGCCGGGCGTGATGGTTGTGATCGAGACTGGAAATGACGCCGTGAAGAAACCGCGTTTTACGCTGAACTGCGTGTCCGCCACTTTCCCCAGCAAGGAATACGCGCCATTGATGGAGCCCGGAGTGGCCTTCGTCGCATCAAAAAACACCGCCTGTGCACCAGCATTCAGCGTTCCGGCAACGAATTCGGGCAGCGCCAGAAATGAACCATTTGCCGCCGATGTATTCAGCCCATGGATCGCGACCACATTGGTCCCGTTTAAAATCTGCGGCAGAAACGCAGTCACATTCACCGGTTCCGCCACGAGCGAATCCGTATCGCTGCGCAGCGCAGTCGCCGTCGAATTGTAAAGCGGGGACGCCGGTGCGTTCCGCTCAGCGATCTTCATTCCATTTAAATATGCCACGTAGCCGTCGTTGTAGCGCATCCTGAGTGTCAGCGACGTGTAGGAACCGGGCCCTGCCGCGCTAAAGGGCATCCGCACATAACAACTGGCGTTTATATTTTGCATTACCCCGGCGATATTCGTTGCGATGACCCCGCTGCCTGATCCGCTTGGTAGGGTGAACGCCGCAAGCCCGCCGCTCGTGGTATCCCCAACCAAATGAAAGCTCGTCGAGTTCCAGCCCGCGAACGATCCCTGTGCCGCGAAGAACTCGACCTCATCCCCGCCGCCCTGCTCCCAAAATACGACCTCGAAAGTATGCAGCCCGACCGACAGCGACACCGTCCCGAGCGCGTCCTGCGCTGGGTGATTCGTGTCATCGACCATCACATTCGCACCGTCGATGCGGATGCGCCCGCCGTCGTCCGAGTTCAACCCAAACGTGTAAACGTCCGCTGTCGGAATCTGGATCGAACCCGTCGCCTTGATGCAGTGGTAATCGCCGCCGCCTGCCGGGAACACCGAGTTGTTGCCGTAGTGCGCGTCGCCCCCGTCGCCGAGGAAATTCACCGTCGCCACCACCACCGTCGCCTCGGCGAGAATCTGCGGGCTGCCCGGCGCGAACGCCAGCAGCTCGTCCGTCTCCGCGAGATTCGTGAGACCGCCATACGAGGTATTTTTGCGCACATTTCGCACCGTGATTCCCGGCACCAGCAGCCCAAATCCCAGCCCCGTCGGTCCGCTCGCCCAAGTAGTGTGATTAAACCCCGGCGCGGTCCACGTCGTGCCCAGAGTCCCGTTCGTCGGAATCAAATACCGGGCGGTCGCCCCGGGCGCCACGAATGTCGTCGTGGTGAACTGCAAACCGTAGCTCTCATTCGACGCCTGCGCCGGGTAGGCCGGCGAGAACTGCTGCTGGATCGTCGTTCCATCCGGCCGCGTGAGCGCCAGGAACTCCCCTCCCTTGGCGAGCTGGAAATTGGTGTGCAACGGGGCGGCGGGGTTGATGCGATTCTTTCCTGACGCCCAAACGATGATGAAATCCCCAGGTTGAATCGTGACGGCGGGGAAACGCCATTTTGCGAGATTGGCGGAAGTATCCGACAGACACCACTGGTCGAGATTGATGGGTGTGGTCGTCGGATTGTGAATTTCAATCCAGTCGGAATAGGCATTGTCCTCGTCCTTGATGGTGGAAACGTTGTCCGCCATGAATTCGCTAATGATGGGATTGGCCCTAGTGGATAAACCTGATATGAATATTATAAGCAGGCACAGGACACGGGGATGCGTGGAGGGGGATTTCATGGGGAATGAGACGGGGGAGTTGCGCTGCAGGGTGAGTTCCCGGCAGACCGAAACCTAGGGGTTCGTGACGGTTTTGTCACGCTCCAAATTGGCCAGACGCCGGTCTGCGCAAGCCGCCTGAATCGTTGGAATAACCAGTGCCAGATGAGTTTGAAAACGAAGTGTCATCATGACCAAACAAGCGGCAGGCGGTCCAGCGAACGCGTGGCAGGCACGCTGTGTGCACGCAACGCCTAGGGGATTCTCCTAATGCAACCCATCCATAGAAGCGGCTACTTCAAAGATAGTGCTTCACAAGCGCCCGCAGATTGAATAGGAATTGGCCCAATCAATTCCCATTCGGACACTATGAAAATCTGCTCGTTTGCCCGTCGCGCAACTGTTGCCATGTTGCTGATTGCCCTGCAGGCCGTTCCGGCGGCACCCCCCATTCCTTCCGGGGACAATTACACGGCATCCGAGGACACCACGCTGGTTGTGCCGTTGGCCACTGGAGTGCTTTCCAACGACAACGCCAATGGCAATCCGGTCATCGAAGCCGTCGCCGCCACTCCCCCTGGGCATGGAACCCTGTTGCTGAACGCGGATGGATCCTTTTCCTATTCCCCAACCGCCAACTACAGCGGGCCGGATGCGTTCACCTACAAGGCTCGTCGCATCGTTCAACCGATCGTCTTCGACATTGATCCGGCCCTTTCCAATTCCAATATTGCGGTTACGATCAAGGCGCCTTCATTGGGAATCAATCAGACGCGCAGTGATACCTCGCGCCTCGATGGAACTGCCACGGTCGGAGTGCTTGAACCAAAGACCACCGGTCCCTTCAACTTAATCCAGGTCACCGGGATGAATGCGGTGCTGATCGACGATATCGCGCTCAACTATAACTTCGGTTTCCTCATCGGAACCGCCAATATCACCGCTGCTCCAAGCGCCATCACTGTCTCGATGGACGCGGCCGGTCCACCGGCAGCGGTCAATGGCTCCGGCCAATTCACCCAAACTGGAAACACCCTTGCAGCAGATGGAATCGTGCATGTTAAATACAACGTCCTCCTTGTGGGTGCTTCCGAATCTGACCAGAACCTGAATCACTCCACCGCAGTCTCTGATTTCACAAATGCAACGATTGTTTCCAACGGGACGACGATGACGCTCACCATCCCGATTGATTTTACCAGCACTGGTCTCGTGGTCGATGCGGCCAACAACATCACGGCGGACATCCATGTCACCGGCACCATGGTGGCCACCGCTCCCGCCAGTCTCAATGTGGCTGAGGAATCCGCGCCCGCCACGGTGACACTGAATGTAAACCCCGTGAACGATCCGCCGGTGGGCAACGCAGAAAGCTATATTGCCCGCGAGTCCACTACCATGATCATCGCTGCCACGGCAGTCCAATCCACGCAGGATCTGGTGCCGGCGGGCAGCGTTTGGAAATACCGTTATGACGGACAGAATCTGGGCACGGCGTGGAAGGACTGGCTTTACAATGATTCGGCCTGGTCGAGCGGAGCGGCCCAATTGGGATTTGGTGATCCGGAAATTGTCACCAACATCCGGCCGGGGGCTACGCCGAATTATGTCACGGCTTATTTTCGAAAATCCTTCACACTCACCAATCTTTCCAACAGCCGCCCGGGCTTGAAACTTTATATCAAGCGAGACGATGCCGCCGCTGTGTATCTCAATGGCGTGGAGGTCTATCGGGATACGGAGCTTCCCGCTGCTGCGGCATATGACACTTTTGCCACCGGGCAGCGGCCGGATGTGCAGGAAAATGTCTATGTGGAAATAGGACTGAGCCGAACCCTGCTTTTTGAAGGTGTGAATATTTTGGCCGCGGAAGTCCATCAGGTGAGTGCCACCAGCAGTGACATCCGGTTTGAAGGGAGGTTGACGCGGGAACTCGGGGCTCCCGGGGTTTTGGCGAATGATACGGACGTGGATTCGGCACCCGCCAGCCTCACCGCCAGCCTGTTGTCCCCGCCCGCGCATGGGCAACTCGTGCTGTTGCCGACGGGCGGTTTCACTTACACACCAACGGGCGGTTACATTGGTCCGGATTCTTTCATCTACCGCGTGTTGGATGGCGGAACCCCGGATGCCGCCCTGCTCACGCTCATGCAAAAAGGCAGCTTCTGGGCGTTTCTCGCCAATGGCACGGATCCTGGTCCGCAATGGAAATCACTTGGATTCGACGACAGCGCCTGGCCCGCCGGGCAGGCGGAGTTGGGTTACGGAGACACCGCCGATGGCCGGCCCGAGACCACGAATATCAGGCCGGATCCGGTAAACACTCCCGTGTATCCCACCTATTTCTTCCGAGCGCGCTTCGCCGCACCGGTGAATCAGACGTTTGTCACCAATTACCGCGGCCGCATCCTCCGCGACGACCTGGCTGCGGTATGCGTCAATGGCACCGAGGTCTTCCGGGATTCCGGACTGGCTCCCGGCGCGCTGTTCTCTGATTATTCCGTCAATGGCACTCCCAGTGAAACGCTCTATCAGGAATTCTCCATCCCGGCATCGCTCATCGTTCCTGGCGATAACCAGGTGGCGGTCGAAGTGCATCAGTCCAGCGCGACAAGCAGCGATGTCAGCTTTGATTTCGAACTCGTCGCCGATGAAGTTCCGGGGGCGCAGGTCAGCATCAATGTGCTGAATGATGATGCCGATCTCGATGGCATCTCCGATACCTGGGAACGCGTCCATGGCCTGAACTATCTGCTCGCCGCCGATGCCACGTTGGATGCCGATGGTGATGGTCGCACCAATCGCCAGGAATTTCTCGCGGGCACCGATCCCCATCAGACCTCAGAATACCTTCACGCCACGGGCATCAGCCGATCAGGAAACACCCTGACGCTCAACTTTGCGGGCACGGTGTCCGGCCGCAGCTACCAGCTGGAATCCACCACCACCCTCGGCAGTTGGGGCAGCGTCGGCGCGCCCTTCACAGCGTCGGGCGCAACGACTTCGCTGACGACGCCCATCGTGGGAGGTCCACGCGTTTACCATCGACTGCGGGCGCTGTTTGCTTTCCCCTGAAGTTCCATCAGTTGAAGCGCCGCGGCCATCCGCATTTTCGACAAAGTTCCTGAAGCGCATCATTGCCGAACCATGCTATGACGGGAAATGCAATCAGCTGCGACTTCATTTGAAAATCACCTGCCCCGCCGTGCCATCACCGGACGAGGCACCAGTCAGACACTGGTGAGCCTCTGTGCCACGAATGAATGGAAACGGGTCTTTCTAGTGAGTGACGCCGGCGTCGCGGGTGCCGGATTAACCCAGCAGGTGGCGCTTCCCTTGCAGCAGGCTCGGTTGCTGGTCGATACCTTTGCCGAAGTTCCACCCGAACCTCCCATTGATGTGGTGGATGCGCTCGCCACTAGGATCCATGCGTGCAATGCCGATGTGGTCATCGCGCTTGGTGGCGGCAGCGTCATGGATGCGGCCAAGGTGGCGGCGCTTTGCGCGAAACATGGGAAGCCAGCGCGGGAATTTCTTGGAATTGGCAAAGCCGGAGGTCGCGGTGTGCCCACCGTTTTGATTCCCACTACAGCAGGGACCGGATCGGAAGCCACCTTCGTGGCCATCCTCACGGATCCGGTCACGGGAAACAAGGCCGGCGTCGTTGATCCGTGCATCCTCGCGGATATTGCCATCGTCGATCCGGAGCTTACCGATGGCCTGCCGCCGCAGGTGACCGCTGCCGCAGGTATGGACGCGCTGGTGCACGCCATTGAGGCGTTCATCGCCAAAATTGCCACGCCACTGGCCCGGGGTCTGGCCTTGGAAGCGGCGCGGAGAATTGGACAATCGTTGGAAATCGTTTGCCGGGAACCGCAAAACCAGACGGCCCGCGATGCCATGGCCATCGGATCGCACCTCGCCGGCATGGCCTTTGCCAATTCCTCCTGCTGCGCGGTGCATGCGCTCGCTTTACCGCTCGGCGGTCAATTTCACATTCCCCATGGGGTCATCACCGGTTGTTTCGCTGGTGAAATGATGCGTCACAATGCCCCCACCTGCGCCGCGGACTTTGCCACCTTCAGTCAGGCGCTTGGCTGGGGAACCATGGATGGCGCACAGTTTGCCGATCGACTCGATGCCCTGGCCTCGTCCATCGGTCTAGTGGCACAACTTCGTAAAACGAGCGTTCCCGCCTCCTCCATTCCCGCCATGGCGCGGGATGCCGTGGCCATCCGTCGGCTCGTGGATCCGAATCCGCGCGATGTGACGGAGTCCGATGCCACTCGCATTTACCAAAAAGTTCTCGCCGTCGCCTCATGAAGACACTCCCCGATTTCTGGTTCGAGCCCCACCCATGGATCGATGGTCGCTGGCACCCGGGAACGGAAACGTTCGCGGTCGTGAATCCCGCCACGGGCATGGAAATATCCAAGGTCTCGCGGGCGGATGCCTCCCTTGTCCGGTGTGCCATCGAAGGGGCGGCCAAGGCGCAGTTGTCCTGGCGGGAAACATCCGCAGTAGAGCGCGGCCAGATTTTGAAACGCGCCGCCGCATTGCTGCTGGAGCGCAAGGATGCCTTTGCCCGATTGCTCACCGCTGAGCAGGGCAAGCCCTATGCGCAGTCGGTTGGCGAGATTGAATATGCAGCCAGCTTCTTTCAATGGTTCGGCGAGGAGGCCCGACGCGTCTATGGCCGCATCGCCGCCCATCCAGAGGCAGGTCGGGAATTTTACATTGAGCATCGCGCGGCGGGAGTGGCAGGGCTAATCACACCCTGGAATTTTCCCCTGGCGCAAGGCGCGAAGAAGATCGCAGCGGCACTGGCGGCCGGTTGCAGCGCCGTTTGGAAACCTGCCGAACTCACGCCGCTAATTGCCCTGGCGATCGCGCCACTCCTGCTCGAGGCCGGACTTCCTGCAGGTGTCCTGCAAATTGTGCCAGGCCGCGGATCGGTGGTGGGTGCGGTGCTCGCAGAGCATCCCGCCTTGCGTGTGCTCAGCCTCACCGGATCCACGGCCACCGGCAGTGCGCTCATGGCAGCAGCAGCGCCGGGCATCAAACGTCTGTCGCTCGAACTCGGCGGCAATGCCCCCTTCATCGTGCTTCCGGATGCAGATCTTGGGATGGTCGCAGAACAGCTTGCCTGCTTGAAACTGCTCGTCTCCGGCCAGGTCTGCGTGACGGCCAATCGCATTTTTGTGCATGCGGATTGTGAAAAGGAATTGGTTGAAAAATTGACCGCAAAACTCCAGGCCGTCCGCATGGGAAATGGCCTGCAAGAAGGCGTGGATGCCGGGCCGCTCATTCACCGTCAGGCTTGCAACGAAGTCGGATCCCTCGTTGATCAAGCCGTGGCCGAGGGGGCGAAAATTGCCTGCCAGAACCGGAGTTATGAAGGGGATGCCGGCTTAAAGGCGGGGAGTTTTTTCCCACCCACGCTGCTCACGGGCGTGCAGGATGGCATGTCCGTCGCCAGTCAGGAAATTTTCGGCCCGGTCATTCCTCTGCTCAGTTACACCAAAGTGAGCGATGCCCTGCGGCGCGCCAACGAGACGCCCTTCGGGCTCGCCGCCTATGTTTATGGACGCGATCTCTCGCAATGCCGGGCGGTGGCCGGCGGGATCGATGCCGGGATTGTCGGCGTCAACGAATGGCGTCCGCTCAAGGCGGAAATTCCCTTTGGTGGCATCAAACAAAGTGGCATTGGAGCCGAGGGCGGCGAGGAAGGTATTCGCGAATTTCTCGACACCAAAGTCATCTCCATGCCCAAACCCATTCTTGAATCATGAATAAAAAACTGCGCTCCGAATCCTGGTGGAATGATCCCACCAACCCTGGCATGACCGCCATCTACATTGAACGCTTCCTCAATTATGGTCTCACCATAGGGGAGCTTCAGGGGAGTCGGCCGATCATCGGCATCGCCCAGACGGCCAACGATCTTGCGCCGTGCAATCGGGCGCATTTGCAGACCGTCACGCGCCTCTGTGATGGCGTGCGGGATGCGGGTGGCGTGCCGTTTGTCTTTCCCATGCACCCCTTGCAGGAAAACATCCGCCGGCCCACCGCCGCGCTGGATCGCAATCTCGCCTACCTCGGCCTGGTGGAAATCCTCCACGGCTATCCGCTGGATGGCGTGATCTTTACCACCGGTTGCGACAAGACCACGCCAGCCGCACTCATGGCCGCGGCGACCACCGATCTGCCATCGCTCATCTTCAACGGCGGCCCGATGCTCAACAGCTATCTCGATGGCGAGTGTGCCGGCGCGGGCAGCATCATCTGGGAGGCACGGCGTCGTTTGGGAGCCGGGGAAATCGACCAGGTGGGATTCATGAGACTGCTCGCCGCCACCGCCACCAGCGCCGGGCATTGCAATGTCATGGGCACCGCGCTTTCCATGAACTGCCTCGCCGAGGCCATGGGCATGGCCCTGCCGGGCTCAGCGCAGATTCCCGCGCCGTATCGCGAGCGTGGACAGATGGCCCATGCATCGGGCAAGCGCATTGTGGAAATGGTGCGGGAGGATTTGAAGCCCTCGCAGATTCTGACGCGCAGTTCATTAATTAATGCCATCCGCGTCAACACAGTCATCGGCGGCAGCACGAATTGCCCGCCGCATTTGCTGGCCATCGCCCGGCATGCCGGTGTGGATTTGCAGATCAAGGATTGGGAAACGGCGGGATATGATTTGCCCTTGCTCGTGAATCTCCAGCCCGCCGGCGCGCACCTCGCGGAGGATTTCCATCATGTCGGCGGCCTGCCGGTGGTGCTGCGGGAGATGTTGAAACATGGATTGCTGGATGGCGATACCATGACCGTGAGCGGCAAAACGTTGTCGGAAAATGTCCAGTCCGCGCCCGAGCCCGATGGCAAAATCATCCGCCCCCTCTCGAATCCCCTGCGGGAAATGGCCGGCTTCCTCGTGCTCAGTGGCAACCTTTTCGACGCCGCGCTCCTCAAGACCAGCGTCATCAACGCGGAATTCCGCCAGCGGTATCTCAGCCAGCCTGGCAACGAAGACATCTTTGAATGCAAAGCCGTCGTCTTTGATGGTCCGGAAGACTACCACGCCCGCCTCGAAGACCGGTCGCTGGCCATCGATGACAATACCATGCTCGTCATCCGTGGCTGTGGCACAGTGGGATTTCCCGGCAGCGCCGAAGTTGTCAACATGCAGCCGCCCGACTACCTGCTGCACGCCGGGGTGAAGGAACTTCCCACCCTCGGCGACGGTCGCCAAAGCGGCACCTCCGCCAGCCCGTCCATTTTAAATGCCTCTCCCGAAGCCTACGCCGGAGGCGGCCTCGCGCGTCTCCGCACCGGGGATCGCATCCGCGTGGACCTGCCCGCGCGCCGCGTCGATGCCCTCGTGCCGGAGGCCGAATGGAACGCCCGGGACACCAGCGCCTTCGATGCCTCACCCGAAAACGCCACCCCTTGGCAGGCCATCTACAGAAACAACGTCGGCCAGTTGCACACCGGCGGATGCTTTGATTTCGCATGTTCCTTCCGCAACGTCTGCGCCACGATTCCACGGCATAATCATTGATCGGGCGCAAGGCTGCCAAGGCGGGGGCCGTTGGTAGCAGGCATCGTGGCATGGGCGTCCCGCCCATCAGCCGGATAGCCGGACGGAACTACATGCGATTTAGTTTCCGATGGAATGGCAGGGTTGACGGAAGGGACGCCCGTGCCACGTTTACCCGAGCACAAGCTTTGCCTGCTCCCAGAGTTGTCGGTGTGCAGGATCCAGAGCATCGGGATTTAGCAAAGGCACGACCTCAGGGAGAACCGCTTGCGGGGCTTTCGTGTAAGCGGCGGCTTGGTCACCTGTCCATGGGGTGGGAAGGTAGGGGTGAGGTGCAAAATGGGAAAGTGAAAATGGGATGTGTGCCGCAGCGAGATAGAGCGAATGCGGACTTGCGCCTTTTGCTGATCCCGGGATTCTCCTGCTCCTGCATTCTCTAATCCGTGAACCTCCACTTCCCATTCCCATGAGCAACATTTTCAGTCTTATTTCCAAAACAGCGGTGATTACCGGCGGGGCGTCGGGCATCGGTCTGGCGATTGCGAAACGCTTCGCGGCGCAGGGGGCGGCGATCGAGATTCTGGATTTGCAGCCGGCGACGCTGGAGTCGGCGTTGGCGGAATTGCGGGCGGCGGGGTATCAGGCCAATGGGGAGATTTGCGATGTGGGGGATGCGGTATCGGTGGATGCGGCGTTTCGGAAGATTTTTGCGCGCAATGACCGGATTCACATTCTGGTGAACAATGCGGGAATCGCCCATGTGGGGAATGCGCTGACGACGAGCCCGGAGGATTTCGCGATGGTGCAGCGTGTGAATGTGAACGGGGTTGCGCATTGCTCGCAGGCGGCGCTCCGGCACATGACGACGAAGGGGGGCGGGGTGATTCTGAATCTGGCATCGGTGGTGGGGCAGATGGCGATCCCGAACCGGTTCGCCTATGCGACGAGCAAGGGGGCGGTGCTGGCGATGACCTATTCCATCGCGAAGGATTTCCTGGCGGAGGGCATCCGCTGCAATGCGATCATGCCCGGCCGCATTCATACGCCGTTCGTGGATGGATTCATCGCCAAGAACTATCCGGGCCGCGAGGCGGAAATGTTTGAGACGCTGTCCAAAACGCAGCCGATCGGCCGCATGGGCACGCCGGATGAAGTGGCCACGGTGGCGTTGTTTCTTTGCAGTGATGAGGCCAGTTTTGTGACTGGCTCCGCCTATCCCGTGGACGGCGGCACCCTGACGATTCGTTAATTTCAACACCCCAACCCACACCTATGAAACTCATCCGCTTCGGCCTTCCCGACCAAGAAAAACCCGGCCTGCTTCTCCCTGATGGCCGTCGTATCGATGCCTCGGGCTTTGGCTCCGATTATGACGAGAAATTTTTCGGCAGCGACGGCCTCGCCCGTCTCGCGGCCTGGGCTGCGGCCAACGCGGCGAGTGCGCCGACGGTGGATGTCGGCGTGAGGCTGGGCCCGTGTGTCGCGCGCCCCAGCAAGATCATTTGCATCGGGCTGAACTACGCCGATCACGCGAAGGAATCCGGCGCGGAGATTCCCAAGGAGCCGATTCTCTTTTTCAAAAGCACCACGTCGCTGACGGGTCCGAACGATCCGCTAATCATCCCGCGAGGCTCCGAAAAAACCGACTGGGAAGTGGAACTCGCCATCGTCATCAGCAAGAAGGCCCTTTACGTCAGCGAGGCGGATGCGCTCGATCATGTGGCGGGATACGCCCTGCACAACGACTACAGCGAACGCGCCTGGCAGTTGGAACGCGGCGGCCAGTGGGTGAAGGGAAAAAGCTGCGACTCCTTCGCGCCGCTCGGGCCGTTCCTCGCCACCAAGGATGAAATCCCGCATCCCAACGACCTGAAGCTCTGGCTCAAGGTCAACGGCACGCAGCGCCAGAACAGCACGACGGCGCAGATGATTTTCCACATTCCTTTTCTCGTCAGTTACATCAGCCAGTTCATGACGCTGCTGCCCGGCGATGTCATCAGCACCGGCACGCCGCCGGGAGTGGGACTTGGTTTCAAGCCGCCGATCTTTCTTGTTCCAGGCGATGTCGTGGAACTGGGCATCGAGGGGCTTGGGGAATCGCGGCAGGTTGCGCAGGCGGCAGGCTGAGCGAAGCCGTCCTTCCACGATCATTTCACTCATCCTTTCCAAGGGGATGAGCGTAACTGATTACATGGAAGTAAATCGGTGGCTCAATGGATATCGTGGCGCGCTCATTGCTGATGCCCTGGCAATGCCGGTGCATTGGTATTATGATCGCAGCGCCTTGCGCAGGGATTACGGCGTGGTCGATCATTTTATGGCGCCGCGCAATCCGCATCCGGGCAGCATCCTCTGGCGGTCCTCCTACAAGGCGCTGAATGCGCGCGGGGATATTCTGCGGGAGCAGGCGAAGTATTGGGGACAGCGGGAAATCCATTATCACCAATTTTTGCAGGTGGGTGAAAATACCCTCAATTTCAAACTGGCTCAGGAACTCTTTTCGCTGGTTCGAGAACGTGGAGATTACGATGCCGATGCCTGGCTGGAGCGCTACATCGCGCGAATGCTGCAGCCGGGGTGGCATCACGATACCTACGTGGAGGAATACCACCGCGGATTTTTCACGCGCTATGCACAGGGCATCAAGCCGGGGAAATGCGCGATCCGCGATGAACACATCGGCGGCCTGGCGATGGTCCCCGCACTGGTGGCGGTGCTGGAGGGCGCGTCGCGCGATGACGTGCGCCGCGCCGTGCGGAGGCATGTTGGGCTGACGCACTCGGACGCGAATGTGCTCCGGGCTGCGGACACCCTGGCGCGGTTGCTGTTTGCCGTGGCCCAGGGATCACCGCTGCGCGATGCTATTTGCACCGAGGCGGGGGATTGGATTTCCGGCACAAAAGCGGAGGCGTGGAAAAATCAGCCGGATGACCAGATTGTGGGAGCCCGTTTCAGTCCGGCTTGTTATATTTCGGAGGCCATGCCTGCTGCGTTGTATCTGGCATGGAAATATCACGACCATTTCACCGCCGGGATTACGGCCAACGCCATGGTCGGCGGCGACAACTGTCATCGCGGCGCCGTGGTGGGCAGCCTGCTTGGAGCCGCCAGCAATCAACTGCTCGAGGGCTTCCCGTTGGCTCAGGAGATTCGAGCCGCGTAGGATGGATTAACGCACCAGGATGCTACGAAGTTTTCCCAGACCGCGGCGGATCCGCGCTTTCACGGTTCCCAGTGGTGCGCCGGTGCGCTCGGCGATTTCCGCCTGCGTCAGCCCGTCGAAGAACGCCAGTTGGATGGCCACTCGCTGATCAGCGGAAAGTTGCAGGACGGCGGAGCGTGCTTCATGGGCCAGTTCCTTGGTCTCCACTTCACCGGAAGGGGAGGGGGCTTCCCAGCCTTTGCCCATTTCGGTTTCCTGCTCGAAACCATTGTACAATTTGCTGCGGCGATCCCGGCTGCGGAATTTGTCGATGGCCCGGTTGCGCGCCAGCGTCGTCAGCCAGGTCGTGGGCTTGCCGCGTTCCTCGCTGTACATGTCCGCCTTTTTCCAGAGGACCGCCAATACTTCCTGCGTCACATCCTCGGTGTCCTGATGATTGTGCAGCACCTGAACGGCCGTGGCATAAACCAGACCTGAAAAGCGGCGGTGCAGCTCCGCAAAGGCAACCCTGTCCCCGCCGGCCACCGCACGGAAAATACCCCTGACTTCAGCCAGTTCTTGCTGCCTTGCCTGGTCCTCTTCAGACTCAATTTCGTTCCTTTGCAGGGTGTCGGTGCTCATAAGATTTTTCTTGGGGGTGGTTTGTGGGCGATCCTAGGCCAGATTGATTTGATTGCAACTGTTAAATCTATCTTTTCTGTAATGACGGAAATATTTGATGCGCAGCAGCCTTGCTGATGGTAGCGTCCCACGGGAGCTTTCTCCCGAAAAGATCAACCATCGGCACATGAAGAACGTCTTCCCTGGTGGCCCGGATTCAAGAAATGGTGCCAAAAATTTCCATCCTCCAACCTCATCCCCAAAACTCTCCCATGAAAAGCCCCAATCCCACCGCGCCACGCTGGATGCGCCACGTGCTGCTGGCGGCTGGTATTTACAACGTGCTGTGGGGGGCCTTTGCGGTGATTTTTCCGACGGCCATTTTTCGCTGGCTGGAAATGCCTCCGCCGAACTATCCGCAGTTGTGGCAATGCATCGGCATGATCGTGGGCGTTTACGGATTGGGCTATGCCATCGCCGCTTTCGATCCCGCCCGGCACTGGCCGATTGTGCTGGTGGGACTGCTTGGAAAAATCCTCGGACCGCTCGGCATGGTGCAGGCGCTGTGGACCAAGGAGCTGCCCTGTGGATTCGCGCTGAACTGCCTGACCAATGACCTGATCTGGTGGGTGCCGTTCGCGCTCATTTTAAAATATGCCTGGGATCAATTTCAAAATGAATCCGGTGCAGAGCCACTCCCGGACCTGCCCACGCTGCTGGCTGAGGCGCTGACGGGAGGTGGGGAAAGTCTTTTGGAAATGTCACGGCGGTGTCCGGTCCTCGTCGTTTTTTTGCGACACTCCGGCTGCACGTTTTGCCGCGAGGCCCTGGCGGATCTTTCCAGGCAGAGGGCACGGATCGAGGAGTCGGGCGCGCGGCTTGCGCTGGTCCACATGGGTTCGCGGGAATCATTCGCTGAGTTCGCCGGCGGCTACGGTCTCGCCGATGTCGCGGCGGTGTCCGATCCCCAACGGCGGCTCTACCGTGGTATGGGGCTGCGTCGGGGGAAACTTTCGCAATTGCTTGGCTGGAGTGTCTGGTGGCGCGGGGCAAAATCTTTCTTTTCCGGGCATCGGGCCGGATTGCTGGAGGGCGATGGCACGCAGATGCCCGGGGCCTTTCTGCTGCATGAAGGACGGGTGGTGCGAAGTTTCCTGCATCGCACCGCAGCCGATCGCCCGGACTATGTGGACCTAAGCCGACTCCCCGCCGCCCCATGAACAGCCTGCTGCTCATCCATGCCGCCACGACCTTCACGCTGATCGGTCTCATCTGGACGATTCAGCTGGTGCATTATCCGCTCTTCGCCGAGGTGGGTCGGGAAAATTTCCCGGAATACCATGCGAGGCATTGCCGGCGGATCACCCCGCTCGTGGCACCACTGATGCTGGGCGAGGCAATCACCGCCGGGCTGCTGATTCTCTGGGGTGCGCGTAACCCCTGGTTGCTGGGGAGCTTTTTGTTTATGGTCCTGAGTTGGCTGTCCACCTGGCGGGTACAAGTTCCCCTGCACGCCCGTCTTGCCAATGGGTTCGATGCGGCGGCGCAGCATCGCCTCGTCGCCACCAACTGGTTCCGAACCGCTGCATGGACCGTCCGTGGGATCATCCTGCTCTGCATCATTTGAAAGGCAACTTCACAGGCATTCGTCCGGCATCCCTTGCCGCAACCCATCCCAACCAATCAGTGGGGCTGCGTCAACGAGGGTCAGAATCTTGCCTCCATTCCTCTATTGACGCGGGTTGCGTCGGGGGTATTCTCGGCCCTTCGCGGTCTGACCCTGCCGGGGTTTACGGCTGCGAGTTTCCCAATATTCATCACCACTCCCATCCGCATTTATCATGTCCCGTTCCTACATTTTCTCCTCTGAATCCGTCGGCGAAGGCCACCCCGACAAGGTCGCCGATACCATTTCCGATGCCGTGCTGGACGCCTGTCTCAGCCAGGACAAAAACAGCCGCGTGGCCTGCGAGACTTATGTAAAGAGCAACATCGTCATCGTCGGTGGCGAAATCACGACGAAAGCAAAGCTGGACTACGAGAAAATCATCCGCAAGTCGGTGCGTGAAATCGGTTATGTGAATGACGACGATGTTTTCCATGCGGACAAACTGTTCATCATGAACATCATCACCGCCCAGTCCCCGGACATCTCCCAGGGCGTCGATGCCAAGAAGGTCAAGGGCAAAAAGACCGCGGAGCAGGGTGCCGGCGACCAGGGCCTCATGTTCGGCTATGCCTGCAATGAGACCGAGGAACTCATGCCCGCCCCCATCATGTATGCCCACCGTCTGGGCCGCGAACTCACTGCCATCCGCAAGGCCGGCAAGGCCGCCAAATGGTTGCGCCCCGATGCCAAGAGCCAGGTCTCCGTGGAGTACGTGAACGGCAAACCCACCCGCATCGTGAACGTGGTCATTTCCACGCAGCATGCCGACGGCGTGGAGCATGCCGAGATTGAAAAATTCTGCATTGAGAAGGTCATCAAAAAGGTCCTTCCGAAAAACATGCTCAACAGCAAGACCGAGTTTCTCATCAACCCCACCGGCCGCTTCGTCGTCGGTGGACCACAGGGCGATACCGGCCTGACCGGACGCAAGATCATCGTCGATACCTACGGCGGCATGGGCCGTCATGGTGGTGGTGCCTTTTCCGGCAAGGATCCCTCGAAGGTCGACCGCTCCGCTGCCTACATGGGCCGCTGGGTCGCCAAGAACATCGTCGCTGCAGGTTTCGCCGCTCGTTGTGAAATCCAATTCGCCTACGCCATCGGTCACCCGCAACCGGTCAGCGTGCACATCGACACCTTCGGCACCCACACGGTTTCAGAAGAGAAAATCCAGAAAGCGATCGCCAAAGTCTTCAGCTTCAAGCCAGCCGATATCGTTTCCCAGCTCGACCTGCTCCGCCCGATCTACGGCCTGAGCACGAACTACGGGCATTTCGGCAAGGATGACAAGGAACTGACCTGGGAGCGCACCGACAAGGTGCATGCCCTCAAGAAGGCGATTTAAATTCCCGCACAGCGCGCGCGTTCCCAGCGACGCATCTATTCCCGGAGGCTCTCCCCGCTGATTGACACCCGCTGCGGTGCAGTCACAATGCGGCCTATGGAAAAAGTTCGCCTTGGGTTGGTCGGTCTCGGAAACATGGGGAAATCCCATCGCGCCCTGCTGCGCAGCGGGCAGGTGCCGAACATGGAACTCACCGCCATCTGCGGGCGAGCCGCCACTCTGCCAGAAGCGGAGCCAGGAGAAGCGCAGTTTACCGATGTGGATGAAATGATCCGCAGCGGACTCATTGATGCCATCCTCATCGCCACGCCGCATTTCTCGCATACGACCATCGGCATTGCCGCGCTGAACTCTGGACTGCATGTGTGTGTGGAAAAGCCCCTCAGCGTGCACAAGGCCGACTGCGAGCGCCTCATCGCCGCGCATGCTGCCAGACCCGAACTGGTCTTCGCCGCCATGTTTCAAATGCGCACCGCCCCACTCTGGCAGGAAGTGCGGAAACTCGTCGGCTCGGGCGACCTCGGCACCATCCGGAGAATCCACTGGGACTGCAGCGATTGGTTTCGCTCGGAATTCTATTATGCCTCCGGCGGCTGGCGCGCCACCTGGAAAGGCGAGGGTGGCGGCGTGCTGCTGAATCAATGTCCGCACCACCTCGATCTCTTCCAATGGATCTTCGGCCTGCCGCAGAAGGTCCATGGATTCTGCCAGTTCGGCCGCTACCACCAGATTGAAGTCGAGGACGATGTCACCGCCTACTTCCATTTTGCCGACGGCAGCCACGCCGTCTTCAATACCAGCACCGGCGAAACCCCCGGCAACCCGCGCCTCGAAATCATCGCCGACAACGGCCGCGTCACCGTGCAGCCGGAGAAAATTTCCTGGATCAAAAACCTCGTCCCCATGAACCAATGGAGCCAGGAAACCACCTCCGGCTTCGCCAAGCCGGACACCGAGCTGGTGGAAATCCCCGTTCCCGCCCGCACCGGCCAGCACGCGGAAATCCTCCAAAACTTCGCCGACGCCATCCTTAGCGGAGCCCCGCTCCTCACCCCCGCCGCCGAGGGCATCCACAGCATTGAACTCGCCAACGCCATCCTCCTCAGTTCCTGGCTCGGCCGCACCATCGCTCTCCCCATGGACGCCGCCCACTACGAGCGCGAGCTGCAGCACCGCATCGACACCAGCACCTTCCAGAAAAAAATCCTCGACCCGGCAAAGTTCAGCGTCTCCCAGGAAGACTTCGCCAAATCATTCCGGTAATGACAGGCGAAGCCCGATTTCCCAGAGAAATGTTATGTTTGAGATTGAAACCCATCCCCCTTTCATTCCCCCACCACGGCCCCACGATCCCATTTTATGAAACTTAAATTTTACGGCACCCGCGGCTCCATCCCCACCTGCGATGCTGGTTTCCAGCTCTTCGGCGGCAATACCACCTGCCTTCAGCTCCGCTTCCCCGACACCAAACGCATCGCCATCATCGACGCGGGCACCGGCATCCGGAATCTGGGGAAGGACCTCCTCGCCATCGGACACAAACAGGAGCACCTCATCATCATCTTCACCCACTTTCACTGGGACCACATCCAGGGCCTCCCCTTCTTTGGCCCCGCCTACACCCCCGGCCAGAAGATCACCATCCTCACCATCGGCAAGCACCAGACCATCCACAGCCTCCGCGAAGTCTTCGAGACGCAGATGCAGGCCGAATACTTCCCCGTCCAGCTCGACCACATGGGCGCCGATTTTGACTTCCTCGCCATCGACCAGGCCAGCGAACACTTCACCGGCATCAACGGCATCCAGACCAAGGTCAGCGCCCTCCGCCAGAACCATCCCGGCGGAGCCTACGGCCTCCGCATTGAGCGGCACGGCAAAGTCCTCGTCATCTGCACCGACGTCGAGCATGAGGAAACCATCGACCCCCACCTCGTGGAACTTGCACGTGGCGCAGACCTCCTCGTCCACGACGCCCAGTATACGGCAGACGAACTTGCCACCCACCGCGGCTGGGGCCACAGCAGTTACGACCAGGCCATGCAATTCGCCGAACTCGCCGGCGTCAAACGCCTCGTCCTCACCCACCACGACCCCGAGCACGACGACGAATTCCTCCTCCGCATGGAGAAACTCTGCCAGGCCAGATTCCCCAACTGCCTCCTCGCCCGCGAAGGCATGGAACTCACCGTCGAATAGCCCGGAGGGGCGACATTCCTGTCGCCCTCTAAAAACACCGCGAAGCCTGACTCCCTTCCCAGGAAATCAGGCTCCGCGTTACGGACCTCAGCGACAGGAATGTCGCCGCTCCTGTCCGCACCCGCCCTTCCTTTCACGGTGTTCATCAACCACAAGAATCCGCACCCATTCCGCAAGAACCCAAGAATTCTGTTGCCTAACCCGGGCCTTTGCCAGTGAATCCCGCGTCCCTTGTTTGGGATTCAACGAACCTGTCCGACAAGCAAACGATGAAAGTACGACCACGAGACCGGATGCGGGATCTATTTTACGCAGGACTAATGTTCATGATCGAGCAGAAAATCTGTGTTGCAGATGGTGCTGCCAAAGAGGCGGGAATTATCCTGAAGGACTCTCAAATTCAGTCTGCGCTTACCAAGGCAAGAGGATTGGCAGCCGGCAAGGAACCGAAAATCGAGGGTTCCACGGAAGCCGAACAGATTCTCAAGGCTCTGATTCTGAGTATCTATCAAACTCCGAAGATTACGATGGAGCCGTCGGGCGATACGGGTATATCCCAGAAGGAGGAACCGCTTCAGATGACGGACTGGATCCTCGCGATCGAGGCGGTGGTTGACTCGATCAAGACCAGAAGAAGTGACGTGCCAGGCTCACGCAACTATCTGGATTTCGTGCAGGATTTCATTGCGCAAGCGAAGGAGTCATAATTCCAGTTTGCGTACAACATGAGGTGATCCTGCACGTTGGTGTAAAGGCTTTAGCCTACAAATACCGAACCGGACTACCGAGCGCCTAAAGGCTAAACACCAACGTGGCTCCGCCACCACCGCCCTGCATCATGCTGACGGTGCCGCGGCCGTTGTAGAGGAACGGTGAATTTGATTGCTTCCCGCACGCAAAGGTCGACAGGTCTGTCGTCTGCAATGCATTTCAGAAACCGATGGTTCTGTCGGTTTGCAATTAGTTAGGGGCCTCGCCCGTTCCGCATGGACACATCACCACCAGTCATCATAGAGAAAGGCCGCCGCGTTTCACGGAATCGCTTACTCATCATCGGAACAGTCGTTCTCCTCGGAGTCGCAGGCTACTTTTACATCAGGCACCTCCAAGCACCGGATTTTGGTGACTCTGCCGCTACTTCGATTGACATCAAAATGTGGTCACCTCCTTCGCCGAGAGCCGCATCCAAGGTTTTGGTGCAGGCGAGCATCACCGACGGGCCAGCGTGTGCTTCTCTGTTTGCGTTGTTGCGTTCGGCTCGCTCTGGCACGGACCATAAGTGCGATGGAATCGGCTCGTTTACCGTCCGATACACGAACGGCAAGACGGACACTCTCGGCGTTCTCCCCGGACACGACCCCACTGCCTACGAGTTCCGGTTTCATGGCTCGCTGTATCAGTTACCGAGAGAGCAGCTTTACCAAGTCTTGCGGGAGGCCGGAGTTGACTCGACAAAGATGCCGGAAAGTGAGCACTGAGGAAAGGTGGCAGAAGAAACATCCTGACAGCAATTCCTGAAGGCGGCGGGACGGTGGCCGATGAGGACCGTGCGGATGTGGGAGGCCTACGGGTCCACGGGGGAGGGTAAGTTTGGGATGGTAGTTTGAGGGGCGAGGGTGCCTATGGTTTTGAATATGGCAGCTTCCCCGATTCCATCCGTCAGCATTTCCTCCGGCTCTGTGTCTTCAGGGCGAAAGTCGGCTCCGTGGATGGTGTTGCTGGCGGCGTTTCTGGGGTGGATGTTTGATGGGTTGGAGATGGGGATCTTTCCACTGGTGGCGCGGCCTGCGCTGCAGGAGATGCAGGCGGCGGCGGGGGTGGTGGATGAGAGTTTCGTGCAGACGTGGATGGGGACGATCACGGCGCTGTTCCTGCTGGGGGCGGCGGCGGGGGGGCTGGTGTTTGGCTGGCTGGGGGATAGGATCGGGCGGGTGCGGGCGATGACGCTGAGCATTCTGTGTTACTCGGCGTTCACGGGACTGGGGTATTTCGCGCAGGTGCCGTGGCATCTGGCGGCGTTCCGGTTCATTGCGGCGCTGGGGATGGGTGGGGAGTGGTCGCTGGGGGTGGCGCTGGTGATGGAGTGCTGGCCGGCGAGGAACCGGCCGCTGATGGCGGGGTTGATCGGAGCGGCGGCGAATCTGGGGTATGCGGTGATCGCGGTGATCGGGATGAATTTCGCGATCACGCGGGAGTCGTGGCGGTGGGTGATGCTGGTGGGGGCGGCACCGGCGCTGCTGACGCTGGTGATCACGTATTTCGTGCCGGAGTCGGAGGCGTGGAAGGAGGCGGTGAAGAAAAGCCCGTCGAAACCGGTGCGGGAAATTTTCAGCAGTGGTCTGTGGAAAAATACGCTGCTGGCGATCTGTTTCTCCTCGGTGGCGCTGATCGTGACGTGGGGGATCGTGCAGTGGATTCCGCTCTGGGCGGACCAGATGACGCACGGGCAGCAACCGAAGGTGAAGGCGTTCATTCAATTTGCCTCGGCCATCGGGGCGGTGGTGGGGTCGCTGGTCGCGCCGCTGCTGGGGATCAAGTTTGGCCGAAGGCCGGTGTATTTCTGTCTGTGCCTGGCATCGCTGGTGGTGTGCAGTTTCCTGTTTCGCTCGTTCGAGAGCTACAGCATGTCCTTCCTGCTGACGGTGGGGCTGGTGGGGATGTGCACGGCGTCGTTCTATGGGTGGCTGCCGCAGTATCTGCCGGAGTTGTTCCCGACACGGGTGCGGGCGACGGGGCAGGGGCTGGCGTTTAATTTCGGGCGGATCCTGGCGGCGCTGGGGGCGTGGCAGATGGGATCGGTGATGGCGTTTTTCGATAAAAGTTATGCGAAAGCGGGAGCGGCGATTGTGTTCGTGTATCTCATCGGCATGGTGCTCATCTGGTTCGCCCCGGAAACCAAGGACAAACCCCTGCCCGAATAACCATGCCTAAACCCACAGACATCCGCGTCGTAGGTGCGGAACTTTATTTCCTTCCCGTGAAGACGCGGGTGCCGCTGAAGTTCGGCGCGGAGATTGTGACCGAGGCAACGTGCGCCCGCGTGAAGGTGCGGGCGGTGAACGGCGATGGACAATCGGCAGAGGGCTGGGGTGAGACGCCGCTGAGCACGACGTGGGTCTGGCCGAGTGCGCTTCCGCTGGCCCAGCGGGCGCAGGCGTTGCAGGATTTCTGCGTGGAACTGGCGCAGGCTTGGGTGCAGTTCGGAGGGACGGGGCATCCGATGGAAATTGGCCACGATTTCCAGGAGCAGGTTCTGCCATCGCTGTTGGAGCGCAGCCCGACAGCGGGCGGTGCCGCTGGTGAACGCATGCCCTGGCTGGCGGCGCTGGTGTGCTGTTCGCCTTTCGATATTGCGGTGCATGATGCCTTCGGAAAGCTGGTGGGGCGTCCTGTGTATGAAACGTATGGCGCTGAGTTCATGAATCGTGATCTGGGGGCCTTTCTGGAGGATTCGGCGGAGGTTTCTTTTGTGGGGAAATATCCGGAGGATTTCCTGATTTCCAATCCACCGATGCAACTGCCCGCGTGGCATCTCGTCGGAGGACTGGACTTGCTGGATGCCGGGGAGTTGAAGGGCGACGAGCCGCAGGACGGTTATCCGGTGCTGCTGCCGGACTGGCTTCGCACGGACGGCCTGACCTGCCTGAAGGTTAAACTGCGCGGCACCGATGCCGCTTGGGATTACGACCGGATGGTGAGGGTGGGGGAGATCGCCATCGCGCAGGGGGTGGCGTGGTTGTCGGCCGATTTCAACTGCACCGTCACCGACCCCGCTTATGTCAATGCGATCCTCGACCGCCTCAGCGCGAAGCAGGCGCGCATTTTCGAAATGCTGCTCTACGTCGAACAGCCCTTTCCCTACGATCTGGAGAAACACCAGATTGATGTCCACAGCGTGTCATCGCGCAAACCCCTGTTCCTCGACGAGAGTGCGCATGACTGGCGGGTGGTCCGGCTGGGCCGCAGCCTCGGCTGGAATGGCGTGGCGCTGAAAACCTGCAAGACGCAAACGGGCGCGCTCCTCACCGCCTGCTGGGCGAAGGCGCATGGCATGCAACTCATGGTTCAGGACCTCACCAATCCCATGCTGGCGCAGATTCCCCATGTCCTGCTCGCTGCCCACGTGGGAACGATCATGGGCGTGGAGACGAACGCGATGCAATTTTATCCCGCTGCTTCCCATGCCGAAGCCGTCGTCCACCCCGGCCTCTATGTGCGGCGAGAAGGGCTGGTGGATTTGGCGAGCATCCGAGGAGCAGGATTTGGATATCGGCTGGACCAAATTCACCGGGAGCTGCCGGCCTGCGCTGCTGAATGCCACGCGTGAACGCGTCCTAGCGCCGTCTAAGCGTAATTGCCGATGCGGAGCATGGGAACGATGAGTTAGCTTTCGTAAATGTCAGGAAAATTTCACCTCCAACCCAGCTTTACCCGCCATGCCGCGCCGGTGCGATTCCTCGTGGTTATCGCCAGCGTTTTCACGTTGGGAATCTGCGGTGCCATGGCGGAGGGGTTCACTCCCGAGCAGATTGAATTTTTCGAAACGAAAATCCGGCCTGTGTTTGCCTCGAAATGTTACGAGTGCCACGCGGCTGAAGCCAAAAAGCTCAAGGCTGGGTTCCGGCTGGACAATTTGGAGGGTGTGCTGAAAGGCGGCGAAAGCGGTCCTGCGGTGGTCCCCGGCGATCCGGCAAAAAGCCTGCTTTTTAAAGCGGTGCAATATCATGATCCGGACACGGCGATGCCTCCGAAGGAGAAGCTGGAGGACCGGGTCATTGCTGACATCGAGCAGTGGGTGAAGATGGGGGCGCCATGGCCTGCGGAAACGGCTGTCGCCAGTGCTGCTGCCAAGCCTGCGGAATGGAACTGGGAGGAACTGCGCGCCAGCCATTGGGCATTCCAACCCATGCAGCGGCCGGCTCCCCCAGTGGTGAATGATGCTGCGTGGCCGGTGAATTCCGTGGATCAATTTGTGCTCGCGAAGCTGGAGGCCGAGGGGATGACTCCGGCACCAGTCGCGGATCGTTTAACGCTGATCCGCCGCGCATCGTTCGATCTCATCGGTCTGCCCCCAACGTTGGAAGAAGTGGACGCCTTTGTGAATGACACCCAACCGGACGCCTTCGCCCGAGTCGTGGATCGCCTGCTGGCCTCTCCACATTACGGCGAGCGCTGGGCCAGGCACTGGCTGGATGTGGCGCGTTACAGCGATGGCATGGGCGGATTTCTGGACGGCCAGGAAAAGCGCAACGAGGCATGGCGATACCGTGACTGGGTGGTGAATGCCCTGAACCGTGACCTGCCCTTTGATCAGTTTGTGAGGAATCAAATTGCCGGTGATCAGATGGAAGTTGAGAATGTGGTGGCGACCGGATTTCTGGCGCTGGGACCGAATTACATTTCGGATGGGGGCACTCCCGAAGGGGACGCCACCGCCCGGGCGGAGACGCTCGATGATCGCGTGGACACGGTGACGCGCGGCTTACTGGCACTCACGGTTTCCTGTGCCCGTTGCCATGATCATAAGTTTGATCCCATCCCAACGCAGGATTATTACTCCATTGCCGGAGTCTTTCAGAACACGCGCAATGACGACCGCATCGATCCGCTGACTCCAAAGCATGAGGTCGACGCTTTTCATCTCGGACAGAAAGTGATTCAAACGTGCGAGGCAAAACTCAACACCATTCGGGAAACCGCCAAGAAACAGAATCGCGAGCTGAGCCCGGAGGAGCACGTCGTCGCCGTCGCCGCGGAAGTTGATTTGAACGAGGCCCGGAACTCAGCTCCGCCCGCCTGCCCGAATGTGCATGCGGTGGCGGAAGCCGGCAGTGGGGACATGCACGTGGCGCTGCGCGGCAATCTCCTCAAACCCGGCGAGCTGGCTCCGCGTCGTTTCCTGAAAATTGTCGCCGGACCATTACCGAAGCCCTTCACGCGCGGGAGTGGGCGGCTGGAACTCGCGGAAGCCATCGTGGATCCGGAGAATCCACTCACGGCCCGGGTCATGGTCAACCGGGTGTGGATGCACCATTTTGGCAGAGCCCTGGTGAGAACTCCCGATAACTTTGGGAAAGTCGGGGAAAAGCCGACCCATCCGGAATTGCTCGACTGGCTGGCGCGCTCATTCATCGATGGCGGATGGTCGCTTAAGAAATTGCATCGCACGATCTTGCTTTCTTCCTCCTACCAAATGAGCAGCCGGATGGAGGCAGCCTATTTTGAAAAGGACGGGGACAATCGACTGATCTGGCGGATGGAACCCCGGAGACTGGACGCGGAAGCGTGGCGTGATGCCTTGCTGGCGGTCACCGGTGGCCTGGATGCCACCATGGGCGGGCCATCGACCGAGAGCCTGCTGGAGAGTCCCCGCCGCACGCTCTACAGCATCATCAGCCGCAATGGCGACCGGTTTGAATCCGATGATTTTCTGCGCCTGTTCGATCTGCCCAGCGCCCGGGCCACCAGTGCCGGCCGCAAAACGAGCATCGTGCCGCAGCAGTTTCTGTTCATGATGAATAATCCCTTCATGATGAAACGCGCCCAGGCGCTTGTGAAACGACTATCCAGCGGGACTCCTGAGGAGCAGATTTCCATGGCGTATCGCCATCTCTTTGGTCGTCCCGCCAGCGCCCAGGAAATACAGGCGGGCCTTGCCTTTCTTCACGACCCCGCCGGTGCGGACGGTCCGCCACCTGTCGAAGCGTGGGGCCAATACGCCCACGTTCTGCTTAGCAGTAACGAATTTCTCTTCATCCGTTAACCCAACTCGACGCCATGCAATACATGCCATACCATAAAGATTCGCTGATGTCCCGCCGCGGCATGCTGCGCAGGCTCGGTGCCGGTCTGGGTTCGGTTGGCTTGGCTGGAATGTTCGGGCAAACCGGAGCCCAAGCAAGTGTGGGTGGTTCTCCCGCCCTGCCCCCGGGTATGCCGCATTTTCCCGGCAAGGCCAAGCGGATCATCCAGCTCTTCATGCCGGGAGGTCCGTCGCATGTGGATACGTTTGATTACAAGCCGGACATCGCAAAATTCGCTGGTCAACGGCCGGCGGAGGTGGATTTCAAATCACTGCGCAATACCAAGGGTGGCCTGATGAAATCGCCGTTTGGTTTCAAACAATACGGTCAGAGTGGCAAATGGGTCAGCGATATCTTCCCGCATGTGGGCGAGTGCGTGGATGACATTTGTTTCATCCATTCGATGTATACGGACATCCCGGAACATGCCAGCGGCATCATGATGATGAACCTCGGCACGCTGCAGCCAACGCGCCCCAGCATGGGCTCGTGGCTGGTATACGGACTGGGATCGGATAATCAGGATTTGCCCGGATTTGTCTCCATGTGTCCACGGGCCGAACCGCGTTGTGGCCGGGCCAACTGGGGAAATTCCTTTCTGCCCGGGCAATACGGAGGCTGTCACGTGAATCTGGGCCAGATGACGCCGGAATCGATCCTTCGCGACCTCAACCCCAAAGCCCCGCGCCAAGTGCAGCGGCATCAGGCGGATTTGCTGGCGCAACTTAATCAAATGGACCTGCAACGTCAGGAGCGCGATGCCGGACTCGAGGCCAGCATCGGAGCCATGGAAATGGCCTTTCGAATGCAGTTTGCCGTTCCTGATGCCTTTGACACGACCAAGGAAAGTCCCGAAACGCTTGCCTTGTATGGTGCGGGCGATTTTGCGAAAGGGTGTCTCATCGCGCGCCGACTTTCCGAGCGGGGTGTCCGCGTCGTGCAGCTTTCCATTTCCATCGATGGCTACGACATCCCGTGGGACACCGGCCACGAGGATATTCCTGGCGGGCATAAACGTCTGGCTGAATCCTGCGATCAAGGCATCGCCGCCCTGCTCAAGGATCTCAAGGGCCGCGGTCTGCTGGATGAAACGCTGGTGCTCTGGGGTGGGGAATTTGGCCGTGCGCCAACTTCAGAAGGCACCATCGGGCGCGATCACAACCATTACGGTTTCACCACCTGGATGGCTGGCGGCGGCGTCAAGGGCGGCATGAGTTATGGTGCCACCGACAATTTTGGAATGCGCGCGCTGGAGAATCGCGTCCACGTCCACGACCTCCACGCCACCGTCCTCCACCTTATGGGCCTGGATCATGAGAAACTCACCTATCGCTACAGCGGCCGCGATTACCGGCTTACGGATGTCTCAGGACATGTGATCCGGGATATCATGGTCTAAAGCCGGTTTAGGCTTTCGCCAGGCTACTGACTCGAGTGAATCCTTTTAAAGACCTTCGGATCGACAAAGATTTCTTCCCACTTGGCTCCCTTGTCTTCGATCATTTTGCGCACTTCAGCCGTGGTTTTCTGTCCCAAGTCTCCTTTCAGAGGACGAACCTTGAGGCTGCCATCGGTTTGTTTTTCAATCCAGACGAGCGTGAAGACCTCCTTGTCGCCAGGTTTCACAGGTCGGTTTACCAGGGTGCCGAGGCCCCGCAGTTGCAGCAGATCGCGTCCATTCACTTTGAGAGGCTGCGCGGCAAAATACATCCCGTCTTTTTCCCTCGCCGGATAATGCAGCAGGTAGTTGGTCTCATCCACTTTGAAAAAGGCCGCAAGTTCAGCCTTGGCGGGATCATCCGCGCCTTCCTCGAGCGTCCAAACTCCCACAAGGCTGTCGTCGGTCTTGGCAAATCCTTCGGTGAAAACGGGATCCTTGAAAAGGCAGGAGGAAAGAATCAAGGGAAGCACGGTGGCCAGCAGGGCGGAAACGAGGATGGGCGTTTTCATGATGCCCGGAGGATAAGGCAGAATTGAGTTGGAGGAAATCAAATTTTACCGCCCGGGTAGTGCCTTGAAATTTGCTGGTCTGCTCCCATTTCCTCCGAACGCAGGCCCTGCTGAGTAGCAAATCTCCGCAACGGAGGCATCCGGTATCCTGCCCGTGGCATTGACACGGCTGGGAATCTCTACATGGAAGAGCGTCCATGTTATTCACCGAACCCAATGTTTTCACGACGCTTGCCGCCGCCTACGTGGTGGGGGCCACGCCTTTTGGCTATCTGGCGGGAAAGATCAAGGGGGTGGATATCCGGCAGCACGGGAGCGGGAATATTGGTGCGACTAATGTAATCAGGGTCCTGGGCAAGGGCATTGGGATTCCGGTGTTTATTCTGGATGTTTTGAAGGGCCTGCTGCCAGTGCTGTGCGCCCGGTGGTGGGATCTGGGGTTGGGTTGCCAGATCGCGGCGGCTCTGGGGGCAGTGCTGGGGCATAATTTTACCTTCTGGCTCGGCTACAAGGGGGGCAAAGGCGTGGCCACTTCCGCTGGGGCGCTTTTTGGATTGATGTGGATGCCGACTCTGGTGGCGTTGGTGACGTGGGTCGGGGCATTTTATGCCACACGATACGTGGCCGTGGCTTCACTTGCGTCAGCGGTAATTTTACCGGTGGCGACGGCGTGGCAGCACGGATTCGGGGCGCTATTCGGATTTAGCATTGCCTTGTCGATCCTTGCCATCTGGAGGCATCGATCGAATATCCAGCGACTGCGGGCGGGCACGGAAAATCGTTTCGTCAGGAAATCCTCCCAGGATGAAGGAGGTGCCGTGTGAAAAACGTCACGGTGCTGGGTGCGGGAAGCTGGGGCACGGCCCTCGCCATGATGGCGGGCAGGCGCAATGCGGCGGTGACCCTTTGGGGGCGCGATGCTTCACAGGTCGCGGACATTAATCGACTGCGATCCAACGAAAAGTACCTCCCCGGCATCCAACTCGGTGAAAATGTTACGGCGGCCACTAATTGGAAATCGCTGACGGTAGCCGACCTGATTATTTTCGCCCTGCCATCGCAGGTCACGCGCGCCATGGCGATGGAGGCCGCGCATGTGCAGATTTCACCCTCCACGGTGCTGCTTTCGTGCACGAAAGGCATCGAGAAATCCACGGGCTGCCGGATGTCGGAGATTCTCCATCAATGTTTCCCCAATAATCCCGTGGCGGTCCTCTCGGGTCCAAACCACGCTGAAGAGATCGGTCAAAAGCTCGCCGCCGCCGCGGTGGTTGGATGTGAGGACGAAGCTGTGACGCAGAGATTGCAGGATTTCTTCACTCTGCCGTGGTTTCGGACCTATCGCAGCCGGGATGTGAAAGGGATCGAATGGGGGGGCGCCACCAAGAATGTTTTCGCCATTGCCGCCGGCATTTCCGAAGGATTGGGGCTGGGGGACAATGCAAGGGCGGCGCTGCTCACCCGGGGCCTGGCGGAAATGATCCGACTGGGAGCGGCCGAGGGCGGAAATCCCGCGACGTTTCAAGGACTCAGCGGGGTGGGGGATCTCATCGCCACCTGCTTCAGTCATCACAGTCGCAACAACCGCGTGGGCCGCATGCTGGGTGCCGGCAAAAGCCTGGAGGAAATTCACGCCTCCATGCACATGGTTGCCGAGGGGGTGCCGAATACCGAGAGCATTTATTTAAACTCCCGCCGCCATGGCATTCGCACGCCGATCATCGATCAGATATACTCCATCCTCTACCAAGGCAAAGCGCCCAAGGAGGCCCTGACCGAACTTCTATCGCGGGATCCTCGTGCCGAACATGAATAAGCCGTTGCGAGTGGTGGTGGTGGGAAGTGGCGGGCGCATGGGGGCTGCCCTGGTGCGGCATTTACGATCGACTCCGGAACGATTTCATGTCGTGGCCTACGACCACAAGGCAATGGACCTGCAGCGCCCCGGACAGATTGAGGATCACCTGCGGGCCATTCAGTTCGATGCCCTGATCAACTGTGCGGCCATGACGAGTCTCGAAGGATGCGAGGATCGTCCGGAGGAGGCCACACAGGTCAATGTGGAGGCACCCCGTCAGATGGCGCAGATTTGCGATGCGGCCGGGGCCCGCATGATTCAAATCAGCACGGATTACGTTTACGATGGGTCGCAACCTGGTTTGCGCCGGGAGGGGGATCCGGAGAATCCGTTGAGCCATTATGCAAGAACGAAATGGGCGGGTGATCAGGCTGTGCTAGGTGTCAATGAAACGTTTCTTTCCGCTCGGACCTCCTGGGTGTTCGGACCTGACCGGCCGAGTTTTGTGGATCAAATCCTGCACCAGGCGCTCAAGGATGAAGAGGTTTTCGGCATTGCCGACAAATTTTCCGTGCCATCCTATAGCGCCGAGCTGGCCGTCTGGCTCGTGGCCATCCTGGAAAAACCAGCCATCCAAGGCCTTCTGAACGTCTGCAACACCGGACAGGCGTCCTGGCAAAGTTATGCCCAGCAGGCGCTGGACATAGCCAGGGAACTTGGTTGGCCGCTGCGCACCTCCATCGTGACGGGGACGAAACTGGCGGATATCACCGCCTTTCGTGCTCCCCGGCCTTATTTTACCACCATGAGCCCCGAACTATTAGGCCGGGAGATTGGTCAGAAAATTCGCTCGTGGAATGACGCTTTGCGGGAATATTTGGAGACTTTTTACTTCTCATCCCCCCGCTCCACCAACCCCAATCCCTAATTTATGAAACTCACCACCATCACACCCACCCTCCGCCTGCTGGCCCTGACCGCGTTGGCATCCCTGACCTTCAGCACAGTCCATGCCGCCGAAGGCTGGACGGAGGATTTCGAGGCGGCCAAAAAACTCGCGGCCAAGGAAAAGAAAGATCTGCTCATGGACTTCACAGGTTCCGACTGGTGCGCCTACTGCATTAAGCTCAAAAAGGAGGTCCTCTCCAAACCTGAATTCATCTCGACGGTTCCAAAATCGTTCGTGCTCGTGGAACTCGATTTTCCGCAGGAGAAGGAACAGGATGCAAAGATCAAAGCCCAGAATGAAAAGCTCCAAAAGGACTATTCCATCGATGGATACCCGACGGTGCTGCTCGCGGATGCGGCCGGCCGGGTCTATGCCAAGACAGGTTACATGCCGGGTGGGGCCGCCCCCTATCTCGCCCAGCTCGAGGAATTTCAGGCATTGAGGGTGAAGCGCGATGCCTCGTTCACCAAGGCCGCCGCTGCCGAGGGCCTGGCCAAAGCCACGGCTCTTCATGAAGGCCTGCAGGTGCTCGATCCGGAAATCGTTGATCGCTATTACTCCAAGGAGATCGACGAAATCATCAAACTCGATACCGATGATACCCTGGGTCACAAAAAGGGCCAGGAAGTGGGCAAAGCCTCCGCGGAACTCATGGCCACCCTCGAGTCCTTGCATGGTGAGCATAAATTCAAAGAATTTGCCGCGACCATTGACGAGTTCATCACCAAGTGGAAACTCGAGGGCGTGGAAAAACAGCGCGTCCTCATGAACAAATTCGGCATTTATGACCAACGCGATTTGGACAAGGCGGACAAGCTGGCGGATGAAATCATCGCCATCGATGACAAGAGCGAAATCGCGAAGCAGGCCTCCAGCATCAAGGAGCAAATCGTCCAGATGAGGGCTGCGGCTGGAAAGCCGGATGCGGATCCTTCCAAGGAAACTGCTCCTGCGGACGAGGCGCCTGCCAAGGATGAGGAAGTGAAATAAGGTTCCCGATCAAGCTAATCAACCGAGGCGTGCGACTTCCCGAGTCGCACGCCATTTTTTGGCCCAGAGGGGGATAGTTCAGAGAATTTGCGCGGAATTTCTGAATCGATGCGCAGCATCCAAAATCAGAAAATGTAGGATGGCGGGGTCATCCCAACCTGGTTTCCCGGCCACTCTGGAACGACAACTATGGAAGTCCTGTACCTCACTGTTTTTCTCAGTCTCTGCCTTGCCGCATGGTTCACGGTTGCGTTCATTCGCTCCGCCATGAGGCGCGATGCAGGTGCTTGGGAACAGGAGTCGTTGCTTCCGTTGCAGGAGGAATCGGCCGGGAATCACCCACGACGACCGATATCTCCACCTCATGAGCGCAACGAAAAAAACCATTGAATTTGATGACCGCACCGTGCGGCAATTTATCATCGCCACCCTTCTCTGGGGGGTGGTGGGCATGCTGGCCGGCGTCCTGATCGCCTTTCAGCTTTACCGCTGGCAGTTGAACGGCAAGGAATTTGGCGGCGGCGAGGGATTGGAGTGGCTGACCTTTGGCAGACTTCGGCCCCTCCATACTAACGCGGCCATTTTTGCCTTTGTGGGCAACATGATGTTCGCGGGCATCTATTACTCCACGCAGCGGCTGTGCAAGGTGCGCATGGCTTCCGACCTCCTATCACAGATTCACTTCTGGGGCTGGCAGGCGATTATCGTCTGCGCGGCCATCAGTCTTCCGCTGGGACTGACCCGGGGCAAGGAATATGCCGAGCTGATCTGGCCGATCAATGTCCTGGTCGCGCTGATCTGGGTGGTCTTTGGGTTGAATTTTTTCCTGACTTTGAAACGCCGCAACGAGCCATCGTTGTATGTCGCGCTCTGGTTCTACATTGCCACCATCATCACGGTGGCCATGCTTTACATCGTGAACCACCTGTCGATTCCGACGAGTTGGACCCACAGTTATCCCATCTTCGGCGGGGTGCAGGATGCGCTCGTGCAGTGGTGGTATGGACACAACGCGGTGGCTTTTTTTCTCACCACACCCATTCTCGGCATCATGTATTATTTCATGCCGAAGGCTGCGGAGCGCCCGGTCTACAGTTACCGGCTTTCCATCGTTCATTTCTGGTCGCTGGTTTTCATCTACATCTGGGCGGGCCCGCACCATCTGCTGAATACAGCCCTGCCTTACTGGCTGCAAATGCTGGGAATGCTCTTCAGTCTCATGCTCTGGGCTCCCAGTTGGGGCGGTATGTTGAATGGCCTGCTCACCCTGCGTGGTGCCTGGGGCAAGTTGCGAACTGATCCGGTGATTAAATTTTTCGCCGCCGGCGTGACCTTTTACGGCATGGCCACCTTCGAGGGCCCCCTGCTGGCGATTCGGGCCGTTAATTCGCTCAGCCACTACTCGGATTGGACGATTGGCCACGTGCACTCTGGGACGCTGGGATGGAATGGTTTCATGGCCGCAGGCATGATCTACTGGCTGGTTCCACGGCTCTGGAAGACCGAATTGGCCAAGCCTGCCTGGGCGAACATGCACTTCTGGCTGGGCCTGGTGGGTATTCTGATCTACGTGGCCGCCATGTGGGTAAGTGGCATCATGCAGGGACTGATGCTGAATCAGGTCGCGGATGATGGAGGTTTGAAATACCAATTTCTCGACACGCTGAAGGCGATTCGGCCGCTCATGCTGTTCAGGGCGATTGGCGGCACGCTTTATCTCTTTGGATTCGGCATGATGGTGGTGAATGTCTGGCTGTCGGTTCGCAAAAAGCAGACCGTCAACGGCACCATCGAAATCATTCACGACCCGGACAAGGTCGCAAAGCCCGGATTCTGGGGTGCGATTTTCGCCGAACCCGTGCTCTTTCCCGTGTTTGCCATTCTGGGCTACTGCCTGTGGTTCCTGCTGCCGGGAATCTATGCCTGGTTTGGCCTGCTGCTGGGAGTCGATATGTCCTGGCGGACGGTTTGGCTCTTCCTGCACCATAAGAACCGCTGGGTGGATTGGTATGAACGGCTCCTGGAAAACTGGGCTCCCTTCTCCATCCTTGTGCTCTTTGCAGCCGCCGCCGGGGGCATGGTGCAGATCATACCCACGGTGATGATGAATCGCGCCAAGAATGTGGAGGATCGCCTGCAGACGTGTTACACGCCGCTGGAGCTGGCGGGGCGGGATTTGTACATCAGCGAGGGTTGCTACAACTGTCACAGCCAGATGATCCGCACGCTGGCTCCGGATGTCCTGCGTTATGGAGACTATTCACGCCTTGGTGAATCCATTTATGATTATCCCTTCCAGTGGGGTAGCAAACGGACCGGCCCCGATCTCGCACGGGAGGCTGGTCGGCGGAATAATACCTGGCATTACCAGCACTTGATGGACCCCCGTGCCCTGAGTGCCGAATCCAACATGCCCAGCTACCATTGGCTGGAAACCAAGAAGACGGACATGGAATCACTGCCTCAGCGGATCGCCGTTCAGCAAAAACTCGGAGTTCCATTTCCCGCCATGTCCAGGGACGAAATTCTGCAAAATGCCCTGGAGCAGAGTGTGGGGATCGCCCAGGATTTGAAGACCAATGGCATCTATGTGGATGCGGACCGGCAGATCGTCGCCGTGATCGCCTACCTGCAGAAGCTCGGAAAATTCGAGGAATTGAACCCGCCGGAACCCATCCCGGGCACCATCATTCCCATCACTTCCCAACCCTAGCCGTCCTGCCACCATGTTCAAACGCCTGAATTTTGACACCTGGGATGGCTGGATTCCGCTGGCCGGACTGCTGCTGACTCTGGCTGTCTTTATCATCTTTTTCATCCGGGCCCTGCGAATGAAACCCAGCGAGGTTCAACGCCTTTCGCACCTGCCACTGGAGGATGAAAACGATCCCGAGAGGAAACCACCAACCACCCCTGATCATGTCCACTGAAGCCAACCAAGGCCAGCCCAACGCGCATCCGTCAACGAAGTCTGAAATGGAGGGGCCGGTGCTCCGACCGCATATCTTCGATGGCATTCAGGAATACGACCAACGCCTGCCCAATTGGTGGTTGTGGACGCTGTATATTGCCATCATTTGGACCTTCATTTCCTGGATCTGGGAGTTCCAGCTCAGCCGTCCATTGAACATGGCCACCACCGACCATCAGCGGGTGGACACGGAGGTGGCGGCCGTGAAGAAACAGCAGGCTGACAATATGCTCAAAATTCTCAACACGCTGGATGATTCCAGGTTCTGGGCCATGAGTCAGGACAAGGAACTGATCGCCCGTGGTCAGATGACTTTCGACACGATCTGCGCGGCCTGTCATGCCAAGGACATGAGTGCCACCATGCCAGGAGGCGTCAAACTGCCAGGGTTGCCACTGAATGACAAGGAATGGCAATACGGAGCCAAGCCCATGGATATTTTCAAGGTTGTCTCAAAGGGGTCGCCTGACGCATCCAAAGGCATGATCGCCTGGGAGCCGCAATTTGGGGGCGTTAAGGTGGCGGAGGTGGTTGCCTATATTCTGAGCACCCATCAACGCGGCGACGGGGATATCGCCCAATAAAATGAAGCCGACCCTCAAGCGTCCGACGATTGATAGTGTCACCACGATCAATACGGACGGATCGCATTACATACTGCATCCTGCGGATGTTCAGGGGAGATTCACTGTGTCCCGCCGGCTTTTTGCCCTGTGCCTGATCGCAGTTTATATTTTGCTCCCTTGGATTCCCATCAATGGCAATCCGGCAGTGTTCCTGGATGTGGAGAATCGTAGGTTCCACTTGTTCGGGCTCACGTTTCTGGCCCAGGACCTCTGGCTGGCTTTCTTCGTGGTGAGTGGTGTGGGCTTTGCACTTTTCTACCTCACGGCCTTGTTTGGGCGTCTCTGGTGTGGCTGGGCCTGTCCCTACACCGTCTTTCTGGAGCACGTCGTGCGCCGGTTGGAGCGCTGGATCGAAGGAGATGCCGCCAGTCGTCGTCGTATCGACATCGCCCCCTGGAATTCTGCGAAAATCCTGCGTCGCGGGCTCAAATTATTGACATTCTTCCTGGCTTCATTCGTCATCGCCCACTTCTTCCTGGCCTATTTTGTTTCCCTGCCAAAGCTCTGGAAAATGATGATGCACAATCCGCAGGAGCATTGGTTGGCGTTCAGCGTAGTCATGTTCCTGACGGTGGTGCTGTTCTTTTGCTTCGCCTGGTTTCGTGAGCAGTTCTGCATTGTCCTTTGTCCGTATGGGCGCATTCAATCGGCGCTGACCGATGACCACACTCTCACGGTTGGATATGACAAGGGCCGCGGCGAACCCCGTGGCAAAGCCGGGAGTCCCGGTGCGGGTGATTGCATCAACTGCCAGCGCTGTGTCCAGGTCTGCCCCACGGGGATCGATATTCGCAATGGGCTGCAATTGGAATGCATTGGCTGTTCCGCCTGCATCGATGCCTGCAACGAAATCATGACAAAACTCGACCGGCCCACGGGTCTGGTCAGGTATGATTCCATGCAGGGACTACAGGGAAAAAAGACCCGGTGGATCCGCCCGAGGATTGTGGCCTATACCGTGCTCATGGCAGTCGGAGTGCTGGCGCTGGGGCTGACCATGCGGCGGTTGCATGGCTTCCAGGCGACGCTGACGCGCATGACCGGAGCTCCGTATTACGTGGGCGAGGCTGGAGTGCGAAACCAATTTCAGCTGCGCATCATCAACAAGCAGCAGACGGAGCAGGAGTATCGCATCACTCTGGAAAAGGCACCGGAAGGCACCCTGCTGGGTGGTCTGTCCGGGAGTCTTAAAGTGGCACCGCAAAGCGAGCAGCAGCAGGTCGTGATGATCGAAATTCCCCGCGCCGTCTATGCCGGCAAGCAATCCATGCAGATCAGTGTGATCAATGAGGCGATGCAGGACACCCAGGTCATTGAATTTGAATTTACCGGCCCCAACCCCCGGCTGTTAACCGAGGACATCAACAAAAAAACACCATGAACCAAGAACCATCAAAAATTATCAAGATACGTCGGACCTGCGACACGTCTGCCTGTTGCGGGTGTGGTCGCGGAGAGGGCTGCAGCCCGATCCACCGGGAAGACTCCAGCCCTTCAGGCAGCCGTGCCGCCGGCCTGGCGCATCATGATTCCTGGCTGGCCCAGCGACCGTGGATCTGGTTCTGGGTGGCTTTCGCCGTGCTCCTGACCCTTTGGACGTGCTTCATGATCGTGGCCGTGAAATACCAGCCTGCCAGCGTTCCTTTGCAACTTCATCGGTAGGAAACCAAACATCGATGCCTGCTGATCCTGTCATCAATACAGTCGCCGGGGCCTTTCTTGTTGGAATGCTCACCAGTCTGCATTGTGCGGGGATGTGCGGACCATGGCTCTGTGCGGCGTTACCAAAACCGTCCGCTGGATATCACGGCGGCAGACTGCTGGCCTACACGGCATTGGGCGTTGCCTGCGGTGCCATGGGGGCGGTGCCGCTGAAGTCGCTGCTGCGATCACCCTTGGTCATTTTGCCGTGGATGCTCGTCCTTGTGCTTGTCAGTATTGCCATTGGTTGGAAACCCCGCATTCCCAAGCCCCTGTTCGCGCGCCGCTGGCATGCGCGCTGGATGCTGCGCCATGGGCGGACCAAGGGATTCGTGCTCGGACTCATGACCCCGCTGCTGCCGTGCGGGCCGCTGTATCTCGTGCTCGCCGCTTGTCTCGTATCGGGATCGGCATGGCGGGGTGGCGAATTTGCGCTGGCGTTTACCCTGGGGACCATCCCGTTGCTCTGGATTGCCCAGGCCTCCCTGGGTCGGCTGAGCCTGCGTCTGGGGCCAGGTAAAATGATGCTCTTTCAGCGTTCGTTGGCCTTGCTGGCGGCCCTGATGATGATCTGGCGACTGCGCGATACGGTGATGCCGACCAGCCTTCCGGAAGGTGCGTGCCCGATGTGTGAATCCTCCCTTTCCGCCCATCATGAATGAGTCACTCAAAGCATGCCAGCATTGCGGTACCCCTTTTGCTCCCACCTCCCGCGAGGAAAACTTCTGCTGTGCCGGATGCAATTTCGTCCACCAGTTGATCGGAACGAGTGGCATGGGGAAATTTTACGATCTCAAGGGGAGCGATGCCATCATGCCTGTTGGGAATGGGGTGCTTGTGAAATTGGATTCGTCCTGGGCCAGGGGAGTTCAGTCGGAAGCCGAAGCCAAGGCAGGGAGCATGTCGGAGGCAACCATGGATCTGCAGGGTGTTTCCTGTGTCGGTTGTGTCTGGCTTGTGGACGCGGCCTTTCAGCGCGAGCAGGGGGCTGGGCGTGCAGTCATTGATCCCACCCGTGGCACGGTGACGCTGAGTTGGATTGCGGGTGAATTTGATCTGGCCGGATTTGTGGAACGGGTGGCCCAGTTTGGTTATCGTCTGGCACCCTACTCCCATGGAGAGAATCCCAGCCAAGCCTCCGGCTTGAAACTTGGCCTGTGCGGCGGCCTGGCCATGAATGCCATGGCCTTCACGCTTCCGCGCTATGTGGGAATGTCTGCGGACTTTGCCCTGGCCAATATTTTTGAAATGATTGCAGCGTTTTCCGCGACAGTGAGTCTGGCCACCGGCGGGGCGTATTTTATCCAACGTGCCTGGAATGCGCTGAAGCTGCGTCGCTTGCATCTGGATGTCCCGATCGCGATTGGAATTGTAGCGGCCTATGTGGGATCGGTTGTCGGGTGGTTCATGAAAACTCCGGGGCTGCTTTATTTTGATTTTGTAGCGGTCTTTATCTTCCTCATGCTGCTGGGACGTCGACTTCAGGAAACCTCCGTCTCACGGAACCGTCACCGATTGCTGCGGGCCGATCCCTCCATGCAGCAAGTCAGCGTGATGGAAGCCGGGGTTTGGGTGAAGAAATCGGTTGAGTCACTTGAACCCGGCATGGCATTTCAGGTTTCCGCCGGAGGCGTGGTTCCGGTGTCCTCCGAGTTGCTGAAAGACACCGCGACACTCAGTTTGGAGTGGATCACGGGTGAGGCCGAACCGATCATCTGGGGCCCTGGCGCGATTCTTCCGGCGGGAGCGGTTCAGTTGTCCCAGCGTGCGGTCCACCTGCGCGCCCGCGAGGCTTGGAAAGATTCCCTGCTGCACCGTTTGCTCAAGGCGTCCACGTCCACAGACGATCCCGCGGCACGATGGCTGGACCGGACTCTGCGCATTTATTTGAGCATCATTTTATTCGCGGCCACCGTTGGAGGAATCGTGTGGATCCTCCGTGGTGCTGACTGGCCTGAAGCCCTGCAGGTGTTTGTTTCCGTGCTGGTGGTATCCTGTCCGTGCGCCCTCGGTGTGGCCGTTCCCATGGCCCACGAGCTGGCGGTTGCTCGGCTGAGGGAACAGGGGCTTTTCGTGAGGGCTTCGGATCTTTGGGGGCGTTTGCTCAGGGTGAAGAAAATCGTGTTCGATAAAACCGGGACACTCACTCTGGAAACTCCGCGTCTGATCAATTCCGCCGCTCTTGAAAAATTGGACCCCGCTGCGATTTCCGCCCTGGCCACCATGGTCAGCCAGAGCCTCCATCCCATTTCGGGTGCTCTGCGGGAAGTGTTGGCAGCAGAGGGATCGCTGGCCATTACGCCAAATGCCTGCATTGAGGAACTCCCGGGATATGGATTGCGTCTGACGGATGCAGTGGGAGTGGCGTGGGAGTTGCGACGGCCCACCACGACAGATTCCGGTGATGTTATCCTCACTCGCAACGGGGAAGTCACCGCGGCCTTTTCCTTTTCAGAACAATTGCGGGGCGATGCCCCGGCGGAGGTGGAAAAATTGCGTCGCCGGGGTTTGGAAATTTTTCTCCTCAGCGGAGATCGGCAGGAGAAAGTCGCCCAGATGGCCGCGCGACTGCAGATTCCGGCCAATCAGGCCCTGGCCCGGCAAACACCCGACGACAAGGGGGCGTGGATGGACGCGAATGGATCTGACGCGCTTTTTGTCGGTGATGGCGCCAACGACAGTCTGGCCGCACAGAATGCGCTTTGTGCAGGGACCCTGGCTGTTGAGCGCACGTTGCTCGCCGAGCACGCGGATTTTTATTTTCTGAGCCGCAGCCTGCGACCCCTGCGATTGCTTCTGGAAGTGGCCGGTCGCCGACGCCGGGCCGTCCTGAGGGCGTGGAGTTTCGCGCTGGCCTACAATATTGCCGTCGTGGTGTTGGCCCTCGGGGGGCATATGAATCCGCTGCTAGCAGCCATTCTGATGCCCCTGAGTTCCGTCGTGACCCTGGCGATCGTCAGTTTAACGATGCGTCCTCCTGCAAAATTGCCGGTGGCTGGAACCCGAGATTCCCGGAGCCCGGAGAATCTGGAAATTGCATTTGGACAAAGTAGTGGATAAATCTGCCGGGAGAGATAGCGATCTCCCATCCATGCATCCCCCCGAGCCCCTTCCCAATCCAGTTCTCAGCAAGCTTCTGCAAAGCGCAGCCTTTGAGCGCTATGGCCGGGCCTTTCGCAAGGCCACCGGCCTCTCCCTGTGGCTGGCGGGGGCGGACAATGCGCAGTCGTGTCTCTCCAGCAATCCGTTTTGCCTCACTGTTAATGGACAGGGACAATCCTGCGAGGCCTGTGAAAAAGCCCACACCGGCCTCCGGGCGACCGAAGCCGTGGAATCGCTGACCGTAAAATGTTTCGCCAACCTGCGGGAAACCGCCGTCCCCATCTGGCTGGGGAAAACTCTGGTGGCCCATCTCCGGACCGGGCAGGTCTTTTCAAGCGTTCCCACCGAGGAGAATTTCGCCACCGCGGTCGCCATCCTCCGGGAGGACCCCCAGTTTCGTGAGACGGATTTGGATGATTTGAAAAAATCCTATTTCGCGGGCAAAGTGGTTTCCGATGAACATTACAACGCCATTGTTGATCTGCTGGTGCTCTTTGCCATGCAACTGTCCTGCGAACTCGAGCGCCAGCCAGTCGTCCAGAATCCGACGGTTCCCGAGCCCATCCAGCGGGTTTGCCTGCATTTGCGCAAAACATTCGACCAGCCATTCTCCCTCCTTGAGGCCTCGCGCCTCGCGGGCATGAGTGCCCACCATCTTTGCTCCGTTTTCAAATCCGCCACGGGCACGACCCTGACGGAATTTCACAACCGCGAGCGCATCCTTCAGGCCAAGCGTCGGCTCACCAGCCGCTACGTGCGCGTGAGTGAGGTCGCGTTGGACGTCGGATTCGGCTCGCTTTCGCAGTTCAACCGCAGCTTTCAGAAATACGCGGGAGAGAGTCCCACGGATTTCCGAAAACGGGTGCTCGCGCATCATCATCTGCAAAAACAGAGCCGAATCCGCCAGTCCTAACGGAAACTAGAACCTCCAGAGCATCCCGGCACGGAGGGAGAAATCCGGACTGCTGGAAGTCAGGCCGTGACCGACGCCCAGTTTGAACGTCAGGGAATGCGATGGCGAGAGGTAGGCGCCCAGCACCAACTCGTGCTCATTGGCATCTCCAAAATCGCCGATGCCCTCAAGCCCGATGCCGACCGCGTGGCTGAACGTGTGCCGATACCCGGCGGCATAGCCCCAGACTGCTTTGCCATTTTCCGGAGTTACATTGATGAGATTGAGCACCAGCGTATCCTCCTTGGAGAGGGAGGTTTCCAGCACCAATCGGGCGGTGAAGAAATTCTCATGATGGCGGTGGAGGCCGGCGTGTTCATGATGGTGGGGTTCTCCATGGGAGGCTTCATCGTGGTGATCCTCGCCCTCGTCTTCATGATGCTCCTCCTCATGTTCCTCTCCCGCTTCCTCCTCCTGCGAAGCAAATTGATATCCCGCCATGAGCGCAATTTTCACCGGGAAGGTTGATTCAGGGGGTGTCAATTGCAGGTGCGCAAATGGTAGAACCGATGCGTATTCCCATCCGTTATTCTCATCGATAAACGTGGTGCTCAGGCCGAGTGAAATCCGGGGGATCGGGGCGAAAAACACCCCGGGCTCGAAGCTGAATTCATTTTCACCATCGGTTCTGGACCATTCAAAATCGGTCGTCAAATTTCCACTGCCAGGGGGTGGCTGGCTGTAATCCTGCACGAGAATGAAGTCGCGTCCGTGGTGGGCACGACTGCTCAGGGACAAACATTGGAGGCAGGTGAGGGAGAGAGCAAACAGGGAGAGTTGATTCATGGTAAATGGATAGGGTAAAATAGGATAAGTGGTTGTCAGGTGGGCGATGGTGCCCAATCCAATGGCAGCACATGCTGCCCTGGACGAATGGCTTGGAGCCGTGGCTTCCGATACGAGCCTGGCCCTTTCGAAAAGCACCAGCGACGCAAAGGCTCCCAGCTTTGGGAATCCTGCATCCATGGCGTTGGGGTTCACTAACCCAACTGCGGAGGGGGAACCGGCGGAGATCCGTCCGGATCCTCGAGCCTTTGAAAATCGGTGGTCTGAATACCGATCACTACAATTTGCGTGTTCCTAATCGGCAGCCGGATGTCCTCCATGAGAACAAAATCATTCATTGCCTTGCCGATCTTGGTATCGGGCGAGGGGGCCTCGGGGGTTGGCGGGAGCTGTTTTTTTGCCTGGGAAATCATCCGGCACATTTCGCACGGGTGCTCACCATCGAACGTCCTTTTCAGACCCTCCTGCACACCTTCTGTCTGGGAATAGGCGACCACCATTTTCATCCATGCTACACATTGCAACGTGCCCAGCGGGCCACCACAGAGGTGGATGCAGCCGGACAGAACGAGGAGCAATTGGAGGAAACGTTTCAGGCGAGATCAGGGTGAATCCAGCAATTATGGCGAGGGCGGGGGATTTGCAAGAAGTAACAACCCCGGCCGATCCATCATCAGGGTGCCCGCCTAAGCAGGGCATGCATCTTCGTTACATCCAGTTTACGGAGGTAGCCGGGATTTTTAAACCAGAGCGTGTTGAACCGGAAGTCGATCATTTCCGCGACGGCATCGTCGGCCTTCCAATCTTGAAATACCTGTCGATAGGCAGCCACACTGTAGCCCGTTCGATCCCTTCCGGCCGCGCAGTGTACAAAGACCGGGCAGCAGTCCGGATTCTTCAGGAGGTCGCGCAAGGTCATCATCACCAGCAGCAGCTGGGCATCGTTGCCTTGATTCGCATTCCATGCCCGCATTGGGATGCGGATGTATTTCAGGTTGGTATCCCCCAGCAGTTCCAGATCATCATGGTCCGAGCGGAGGTTCACAATGGTCTTTACGCCTGCTTTTTCCAAATTTCGAAATCCCTCGGCGGTCGGCTGAGATCCCCGCCAAAGATTGGGTGCAACGATGCCGAAATTCACCACGCCCTCATACCTGCGATCATCGGGTCCCGCCCAGGTGCGCGATCTCACAGGAGCGGGGCGTCGGGCGCAACTGGCTAGCAAGGCAACTCCAACGAGGAGCATCACAGCGGATCCAATATAAGCAGACGTGGACATGACCGACAAGTGGCTCCAACCCTGTCACTCGTCAATCTCCAGGATCAGCGTGCCAGCGAGTTCAGTGCCTCGCTTAAGGCGGCGAGTTCTGAAGGTTCATGTGCGGCACTCACCGTGATGCGCAATCGGGCCGTGCCCCGGGACACGGTGGGATATCGAATCGCCGGAATCCACAATCCCTGCGCCTGGAGTCGGGCGCTGGCTTCCATGGCCACAGCCTCGTCACCCAGAATCAACGGCAGAATGGCGCTTTGGGGGTTGGGGAAATGGGATTTCAGCGAGGCGATATTTTGCCAGAGCTTTTCCCGCAATTGCTGACCGGCGGGGCGGCAGAAAATTTCTCGGATCACATAATCCGCCGTGGCCGCAAGGGCCGGTGGGAGGGCGGTGGAGTAAATGAAGCTGCGCGCCTGATTAATCAGTAAATCAATGATCTCCCGACGCGCTGCCACATAGCCGCCGCTCAGGCCAATGGCCTTGCTGAGCGTGCCGAGTTGAATGTCGACTTTCGACGCGACCCCCAGCGCGTCGGCCAACCCCCTTCCATCCCGCCCCAGCACGCCGATTGCATGGGCTTCGTCCAGAAGCAGCCAGGCATCGGAAGCATTTTTCAGCCGGATGATTTCAGCCAGCGGCGCGGTATCGCCGTCCATGCTGAAGACGCTTTCCGTGACGACGATCACCCGAGTCTCCGCCGTGCGCTGCCCCTGTGCCCACGCCAGATGGCTCGCCAGCTTTTCCATATTCTGATGGGGAAAGACGCGCAGGGTGGCACCGCTGAGCCTGGCTCCGTCCACCAGCGAGGCATGGCAGAGTTTATCGAGAATGGCGATGTCGCCCTTGCGCAGGAGTCCGCTGAGCGTGCCCACCGATGCCGCGTAGCCGCTCGAAAACACCAGGGCAGCTTCCGCGCTTTTAAAATCTGCCAACGTCTCCTCCAGTGCCAGGTGAGCCGCATGCGTGCCGCTCACCAGCCGCGAGGCCCCCGCTCCCGCCCCGTGGCGACCCACCGCCTCCTGGAGCGCGGCTTTCACCTCATCCGAGTCCGCCAGACCCAGATAGTCATTCGAAGCAAAATTGATCCCACCCTCGGCGACACGCAGCCTCCGCCGCAGATTGGCGGCATCGAGCAGATCAAGTTCAGTGGCGGGTTCGCGCATGGGTTCCGCACTCATGCGCCCGTCTGGAAATTTTCGCAAGCCGTTCCCGTCCTCCCGCTGGGTGATCCAAATTTTCCCTCGCCAACCCTCCACAGCCCAAGTAAAAACCCCCATGAACCAACCTTCAGATTTAACCGGAAAAGTAGCCTTCATCAGCGGTGTCTCACGCGGACTGGGCTTGGGATTTGCACGGGCCCTGGCAGCGGCAGGGTGTGACCTCATCGTCACCAGCCGCACCGTGGAATCGCTGGATACCATCGTCGCAGAAGCCACGGCTCTGGGACGCAAATGTCTGCCGCTGGCTCTGGATGTGCGGGACCACGCCAGTATCAAGTCCGCCGCCAAGGCCGCCCTGGAGGCCTTTCCCACGATCGATATCCTCGTCAACAACGCCGGCTGCAATGCCCGCAAGCCCGCGCTGGAAGTCACCTGGGATGATTGGAACATGGTTCTGGAAACGAACCTGCGGGGATCCTTCTTCCTCTCCCAGGCGCTGGCGCCAAGCATGATCGCCCAAGGCCGGGGGAAAATCATCATGATCGGCAGTGTCACCTGTGTGGCTGGTTACGCAGGACTGGCTCCCTACGGAGCGAGCCGGGGTGGCATCAAGCAACTGACCATGAGCCTAGCTTCCGATTGGGGGCCCCACGGAATCAATGTGAACTGCCTCGCGCCGGGCTGGTTCCGGACGGATCAGAACAAGGTGCTCTACGATGACCCCCAGTGGGTGGAGTATCTCTGCGAACGCATTCCGCTGGGACGCCCCGGACGGCCCGGTGATCTCGAAGGCATGCTCCTATTTCTGGCGTCCTCCGCGAGCGATTACGTCACTGGCCAGACGTTCCTGGTGGACGGGGGCATTTCCGTTGGCCAGACCCGGGCGACGGTGAAGAAATAACCGGGTGCAATTTCTCCCACTTACGCCTTAGTAGCGTCATGTCCGTCCCCCAAACCACCATTGGCATCGCCTACGATTATGACCAGACCCTGAGTCCCACCTACATGCAGGATGAGGTGGTCTTTCCGGCCTTTGGCATCAACTCCAGTGCCTTTTGGAAGAAATGCCAGCAGTTGGTGCGCGAGGAAGGCTGGGAGAGCGAACTCGCCTATTTAAAGACCCTGCTCGACTACCTCGACATCGACCGCCCGACCAATGAAGATCTGGAAAAACTGGGGAACAATCTGAAATTCTACAAGGGCCTTCCGGAAATGTTCACCGAACTGGAGGGCGTGCTCACCGAGACGCATCGTGCCATGGGCATCACCATCGAGCACTACATCATTTCCAGCGGCATGAAGGCGCTCATCGACGGCAGCCGTCTGCGTCCCTTCGTGAAGGCTATCTTCGGCTGTGAATTCGCCACCGATGCCCAGGGACGCATCAGCTTTCCCAAGCGTGTCATCAGCCACACCCAGAAGACGCAGTATCTCTTCCGGATCAACAAGGGCCTGCTGGATCCGAATGAGGATGTGAACGATCACATGCCCAGTGAACTCCGCCGCATCCCCTTTCAAAACATGATCTATCTAGGTGACGGCCCCACGGATGTCCCCTGCTTCACCGTCATGCGCCAGTTCGGAGGCCACGCCATCGCCGTTTACAATCCCGACGACCCCAGTCGCAACAGTTTCCGCAAATGCTACCAACTGGCGACCCACGCCCAGCGCGTGAAACACATCGCCCCCAGCGATTTCCGCCCCGGCAGCCACGTCCGCATGGTGCTCGAGGAAATGATCAGCGAAATCGCCGACCGCATCGTCAGAGCCCGCAAGGAGGAAATCCACGAAGGCACCGTCGGTGCCCCAAAGCATTAGGCGGGCGCAAAGTTTTTTCATGGTCGGAGTCACCGATGGCTGGAAACGATAGCTGGGAGTATTGGCCAAACGGCTTGCGTCGAATTCTGAGCAAGATAACCTCCATGAACAAAATCCAAAGAACTCGAAAATTTCATCGTTGGCGCACTGCTCTCTTTTGCTCTTGCCTGGATTCGAGAGCAACTTCACAGGGCTCCCCCTCGAAATTAATTCCGGAATTTAATCCGCCTGAAGCTGAGGCAGGGCCTAATTGATAAAATTGTGAATATACAGATACCTGAGATAATTAAAAATTTAATCCCTTCAAACGAGGCTGGGTATCGGCATATTTGCGTAAACGATACCGCCACATCTTTTACATTTATATCACAAAAACTTGCCGAAGGGTTTATTGAGAATTCAACGGTTTTAGGGCTGCCGGATGGGATATACCCCATCGGTACTTTTGCTTGTGGTGACACAGTCTGTATCGCCAAGGAAGGCCGCTTGGTCCTTCATGTTTTCGGCTCTGATAACGTCATTATAAAATCGAAAATGAGCGTTGCTGATTTTTTATTTAAGTTGCATGATGCGAATGAAGACCTCGAAGAATCGGCATTTTCGGGCGGCCAAATACACCACGAGTAGAGGTTGAAAAATGCCAAGTTGCGTGGGTTCGGCCCAGTGAGACAGGTTACAGGTCGACTTGGCGCAGGAAAGGCGGGCGTAAAAAGGTGTCGATTTGTGAGTTTTGACAAACGCCAATAACGGGCACCTGCGTAACGGGGATAGATGATTTTCTCCAAAGCACGCGACGAAACGAAAAGATCAGCACCTTCACCCCATCCGGCAACCTCCGCCTTGCTTTTTGCGGGAGCGGACTACGTTGAGCGCATGTCCGCCTCCGATACGTCCACCATCAGCCTGCTAGGCCGATCCGAAACCCGCCTTCCTTCCAGTCCTGAGGAAGCCCGGCTGGAATTTTTTGCCAACCGACATTCGGCGCGGGACTATTGGATTCATCTGGATTGCACGGAATTTTCCAGTCTGTGTCCCGTGACTGGGCAGCCGGACATGGCGAACATCCAGATTCGTTATGTTCCGGATGAGAAATGTGTGGAGACGAAATCGCTCAAATTTTATCTCGCTTCGTTCCGCAATACCCCCTCGTTCAACGAGGACATCGTCAATCGCATCCTCAATGATCTGGTTACCGGGTGTGCGCCACGCCGGATGGTGGTTCGGGGGACGTTTGGGGCTCGCGGAGGCATTCAACTGACGTGCCAGGCGAGTTCGCCGGAGGGTTGCGATGCCTCGCTTGGAATGTTGCCGCTATGAAAGTCTGCGTGCTGCTCTCCGGCGGGATGGACAGCGTCACGGCCCTATGGGACGGCAGGGCTTCCCATGAAGTTGCTGGAGCCCTGAGCTTTGACTACGGCTCCAAACACGCCGCGCGGGAACTGGCCTGCGCTGCGGCCCAGTGTGCGGCCTTGGGTATTCCTCATCGAGTGATCGCGCTGCCCTTCATCAATGAAACCTTTGCCTCCCATTTGCTGCAAAGCGGCGGGGACATTCCCGATGGTCACTACGCCGAGCCATCGATGCAGCAAACCGTCGTGCCTTTTCGCAATGGGATCATGCTCGCCATCGCTGCGGGATATGCCGAAAGCACGGGAGCGCAGGGTCTGGTCATAGCGGCGCACAGCGGCGATCATGCGATTTATCCCGACTGCCGCCCGGCTTTCATGAAGGCCATGGCCGAGGCCATCAAGCAGGGGACTTACGCCCATTTGGAGATCATCGCGCCCTTCCTCAATTGCACCAAGGCGGACATTCTGCGCCGGGGAATGGAACTGGGTGTCGATTATTCCCGGACCTATTCCTGTTACAAAGGCGGGGAGAAACATTGTGGTCGCTGCGGGACGTGCGTGGAACGGCGGGAGGCTTTTCTGTTGGCGGGTGTGGTGGATCCGACGGGGTATGAGTGGGAGGAGGCTTTGCCGGTGGGGCCGGGGGAAGACCAAAGACTAAAGGCTAAAGGCTAAAGGCTAAAGGCTAAAGGACGAAGGAAGGGGGATTGAAAATTGCGATTTGAAAATTGAAAAATGGAAATTGGCAGTTAGGTGAGGGAGGACCAACTACATTATTGATGAAACGACTTACTACGGAGACGACGGATTTTCAGCGGATTGAGGTTTGGGGGTCCGGGCAGGAGGTTGATTTTCGGGTGGCGGGGGCGACGCATGCCACTTGGCATCGGGATCGATTTTTGACGGGGATGGCCTGGGATGCGATTACGGCGGGGGTTTTGTTGAGGGGGGCGGGGCCTGCGGAATCGCTGCTGATGATGGGGTTGGGCGGGGGCACGGCATTGCGGCAGCTTCGCCATATTCTTCCCAAGGTGAAAATCACCGCCTTGGAGCTTGATCAGGGTATGATCGCTCTGGCGAGGAAATTCATGCACCTCGATGAGTTGGACATCGAAATCATCCCCGGCGATGCCTACGCCTGGATGCTGCGCAACAAACGCCGCTTCGATGTCATCGTGGATGATGTCTATGGCAGCGGGGAACTTGATGTTTCCCGTCCGACTGTTTATACTCCGGAACTGGCCGCCGCTCTACAGCGCAGTCTGGCACCGAAGGGAATTTTTGCCGCCAATCTGTTGACCGGGCCTGGTCATCGAAAAATGCAAAGCGCCTTCCGTCAGTTCTTTCGCGCGACGTTTCCCGTGGTCCGCCATGTCGTGCCAAAGCACAGTTGGAACGAAACCGTGGTCGGTGGCACGGATCTGGCCTCGGCGTCGCGATTGCGCCCCTACGAATACCTCTGGCCTCACGCCAAGGATCAATCTCTCTGGCGCGAATTGCGCTGTGGGAGTTTGTGATTGAACGAAATTTTTTCCGAAGCGACGGAAGGCGGATGCGCAAATGAGCGTGGATTGGTGATTTCCATTGGAGGCGGATGCCTTAGAAGGCGGCTGTGAAAAATTTTCTTATGCTTCTGGGTTTTCTCCTCGGACTGGTAACTTCTGCGACGGCGGAACCTGCCAACCGGCCTTATCGGATCGTCGTGTTGGGAGATAGCATCACCTATGCGGGCAGGTATCTGGAACTGGTGGAGACGGCGCTGGTGACGCAGCATCCGCAGCAGGAAATTGAACTGCTGAATATCGGACTGCCGAGCGAGACGGTTTCCGGATTATCTGAGGACGGGCATGCGGGCGGGGCCTTTCCCCGGCCTTCGGTGCATGAACGACTGGATCGGGTGCTGGCGCAGACCAAGCCGGATACTGTGATTGCCTGTTACGGGATGAACTGCGGGATATATTTCCCACTGAGCAAGGAACGGATGGAGGCTTATCAAAAGGGCATGGAAACCCTGCGGGCCAAGGTGCTGGCAACGGGAGCCCGCATGATCCACATGACGCCTCCGGTCTTCGATCCCCTGCCCATTGCCGCCAGACTGCTTCCAGCCGGTCTTGATGCCTATCCTCAGCCCTTCGCAGGGTATGATGAAGTGCTCACCGCCTACAGTGACTGGCTGGTGGCGCAGCGGGTGCGCGGTTGGACGGTGCTGGATTTGCACACCCCTATGAAACAGGCGTTGTTGGAAAAACGAAAGGTCCGCGCGGAATATACATTTTCCCCAGACGGGGTGCATCCGGATGAAGCAGGGCACCGGATCATGGCGGCGCAGATCCTTTCTTATCTGGGATTAAAGTCGGAAGTGGAGGACCACATTGTGCTGGAAAAGATCGAGGAAAAGCAGCGAATCTTGAAGGACGCATGGCTGACATCGACGGGTCATAAACGTCCGGGGATGAAGGAGGGATTGCCCCTGGCAGAAGCGCAGAAGAAGGCGGCGGAGTTGGATGCCGTGGCGCGGAAACGCGCTCTGGAGGGAGTGGCCAAGGATGCTCCTCCCTTTCCAGGAAATAAGTCCGACTGGAATGGGTATGATCGTTACGACTTCCCCGTCATGGGCCATCAGGCGTCGGTAGTCGTTCCCAAGTCAGTGGCACCCGGCAAGCCTTGGTGTTGGGAAGGGGAGTTCTTCGGACACAAACCGGATCCTGATATCGCGCTGCTGGGCAAGGGGTTTCACATTGTTTATCTGGATGTCCAAAACCTGCTGGGATGCCCGGAAGCCGTGGCGGATTGGGATGCCCTTTACGATTATCTCACGCATGTCTGCGGACTGTCACCCAAGCCGGCGGTGACAGGATTGAGCCGCGGTGGGCTGTATGCCTACAACTGGGCCATCGCCAATCCTACCCGCGTTGGTTGCCTCTATCTGGATGCTCCCGTCTGCGATTTCAAAAGCTGGCCCGGCGGCTTTGGGAAAGGCCCGGGCAGCAAGGGCGACTGGGCGCTGGTGCTGAAAGTGTATGGGTTTAAGGATGAAGCCGAAGCCCGGGCCTACCAGGGGAATCCGGTGGATCAACTCGCTCCGCTGGCCAGGGCGGGAGTTCCGATTTTGCATGTCTATGGTGATGCGGATGAAGTGGTGCCCTGGGAGGAAAACACCGGGCTGATTGCGGATCGCTACAACAAACTCGGCGGCAAGATCACGCTGATTAAGAAGCCCGGCGTGAAGCACCATCCGCATGGGTTGCCGGATTCCACGCCCATCGTCGAGTTTATCGTTCAGCACGCCGGGAAATAGGCTGTGCCTTATTCAAAGCGGTATCCAAATCCATGCACGGTGCGGATGAGGCAGGGGTTGCTGCTGTCGGCTTCGATGCGCTTGCGGAGTTGGGAAATGTGCTGATCGAGCGTGCGGCTGTTGGGGAAATAATCCATCCCCCAGCATTCATCGAAGAGTTGATCGCGTGTCACCGGACGCCCGCGATGTTTGAAAAGCATCTGGAGGATTTTCACATCACGGAGGCTCAGATCCATCGACTGCTCACCACGCCATGCGCGGAGATCGCCGGGCACCACGCGCAGGTCTCCCATGAGGAATTCCGCCGATTGCGAGGTGGACGATTGGCGGGCGAGGCAGCGGCGGGTGACTGCCCGCACTCTGGCGAGGAGGGCGGAGACGCCGAAGGGTTTGATGATGAAATCGTCAGCGCCGAGTTCCAGCCCCAGCACGGTATCGATCTCCTCGGACTTGGCGCTCAGGAAGAGCAGGGGGATGTGAGGATCATGCCGGCGGATTTCCTTGCAGACATCGTAACCGCTGCGTTTGGGCATCATGATGTCGAGGCAGACGGCGTCCGGTTTGGCCTGATGGAATGCGTTGAGCGCTTCATCGCCATCGGCGGCGGCGACCACTTTCCATCCTTCGTTGGTGAAAATTTCCACCAGTCCGCGGCGCGTGAGGGCATCATCTTCGGCAATGAGAATGGTCATGGGTTTGGCAGGGTGAGGATGAAAAGGGCACCGGTGCCGGGGGGCGTTTCACAACGCAAATCGCCGCCTAGCGAACGGGCCAGATCGCGGGCGATGCTCAGCCCCAGACCAGTGCCGGAGTGTCCGTCGCTGAGGTTGTCGCTCACACGATAGAAGGCTTCGAAAATGCGCTCCTGATGCGCCGGGGGAATGCCCGGGCCATGGTCTCGCACACTGATGAAAGTGGCGGTGGGGGATTGCTTTGCGCACAGGATGACCTCGCCGCCAGAGCCGGCATATTTCTCCACGTTGCTCAAAAGATTCCCGACGATCTGTCCGACCATGTCGGCGTCCGTGCGTACCGTGCGGGTGATCGACAAATCGGCATTGAGCCGATGCTCTTTCGCCGCCAGCACCGGACGGAATTGCTCCACGATCCCGCTGAGCAGTTCCTGCAAATTCACCTCCGCCAGGCGGGGTTGCAGGCTGCCGCGCTGGTGCTTGGAAAAGGTCAGCACATTGCTGATGAGGCGGCTGAGGCGGGCGCTCTCCGTGGTTACGACCTGGAGGTATTCGCGTGCCGCCGATGCATCCTCCGGCAGGCGTTGCTCCGCCAGTTCCGCATAGAGTGAAATGTTCGTCAGCGGAGTTTTCAATTCGTGCGAGACCTGATTCACGAAACTCACGCGCTGCCCGGCCAGTCGCATTTCCCGCGAACTCTCGCGATACAAATGCCACGCGATCAACCCCATCACAATGGCGGCGGTGGCCAGACCGAGGACCAACTGCAAATTCCAGGGTGAAGCACTCTGGCCGACGACGTCCGCCATTTGCACACTCATGGTCCAGGCGCTGAGAGGAGCCGGCAGCGGCGCGCGTTTCGTGAGTGACTGAGTCGGCGGCGTGCCCCATTCATACCAGGAGGTTCCCTGGGGATCGGTGAGTTGAAAGCCCGAGGCATCGCTAATCTGGCTCGCGGGAAGTTTCGCGATGACCTCCGCGAGTAGCGAGGCTGTGGGGACCTCGGCCGCCAGTACATTTCCCGACACGAGGCGATGCCAGTAGAGGTAGTGCGGGCCATTCCCGTGGAACCAAGCCTGCCAGCCCTGATCTGGGGAGGATCCATTTTCATTAAAGGTTGAGCCCAGACGCACACCACTTTGCCACAGAGAGGCGGTGCGCTCCAAAAAGGCCGCCTCCTCATTGGACTGCTCCTCAGCCTTCATGGAAGGATGCCGCCGCAGGCCATCCGCCGCGAACAGGACGACCTGCTGGATCAAGCGTTGACTGCGGGAAATCTCACGCAGGCTGTCGGTGGACTCGTCGGTGATGGTGAGGGCTTGGGTGAGCTCGCGCTCGGTCGCCTGAATGGCTTGGGAAATAACATTGTTCATTTCCGCCAGCCGCTCCTCCATCACCTGCGACAGTCCCTCCCGCACCCGGGCCCGTTCACCGTCCACCATGCGTGCTCCCAGCCATGCCAGTCCCGCCAGTGGCAGCGCCACGAGAAGCAGGAGTGGGAGGACGATGGAGGATTTCAAATTTGGACGGAGGCGTGTGAATTATTTTTTCACCTTTTCAGTTGGGGAAGGGATGCGGCGGTTGTAGGCGCCTTCCACGGATTTCCCTTGAGTCTGGCTGTTGTTGTAATTGGTGTCCTTCATCATTTTACGATTGGCCTCCCAATCTTGATCAATGTTGTTTCCATCCACAATGTTGATCGTCCCTAACTTGGCCAACTCATCACTTCCCAAATAGATGTTTTCATTTGAAAGGTAAGCTCCGTTGTCGAGCAAGGCCTGCTTTGCTTCCTTGATATTTCCTTTATCGCGAAGCTGGATGGCCCATGCTGAGTTGCAGGTAGCAATCTGCGTCACGGTAGAAATCATAACTTTCTTGTTCACGGAATTTTCCACCTCGACCGGGTTGTCGGAAAATTTCACCGCGACGGTTTGATTCACGTGTTCCGGTTCCCTGGTGGCGAGGTTGTCGTAGGTGACCTCGACCCGGGCCAGGTCACGAGTGAGGCCGTTGGTGCCGTTCGGGACTTCGACTTCCAGAATGAGATATTTCTCCTCCTGGCTATAAATTTGATTGAGGTCCAGGCTGACCTTCTGACCGGCGATGATTGGCTCCCGTCCAAGCACGCGGACCGGGCGAACGCCGGGATCGCAGAGGATTTCGATACGGATTCTTTGAGCGACGACGGAGCGAACGCTGTTAATTTCATCGGCGAAGATGGACGTGAGTTGATCCGGTTGATCGACGAAGGCGTGGCGGCCATCGCTTTTTTCCGCGAGTTTGGTCATGAGGTCCTCGTTGTAGCCGGTGCCGAGGCCGATGGTGGTTACGGAAATGCCCTCCTTGATGAGGGAGGACCCGAGTTCCGCGAGGGCTTCGGGTGAATTCGGGCCCACGTTGGCCTGGCCATCGGAGAGGAGGATGACGCGGTTGATGGATTCCTTGGAGAGAAATTTCCGCATCTCCTCCGCGCCTTTGCTGACACCTGCAAAGAGAGCCGTGCCTCCAGCGGTGCGGATTTCCCGGATCTTCCGGCAGATGCCTTCCTGATCGGATGCCTTGGTGGCGGGGACGAGAATTTCCACACCCTGTTCAAAGGTGATGATGGAAACGATGTCGGTGGGAGCCAGCGAACGCACCGCCAGGCAGGCGGCGCTGCGGGCGTGGTCGATCTTGGGTCCGTTCATGGATCCGGATCGATCCAGCACGATGGCGAGATTGACCGGCGTGCGTGGTTTGTCCTGATTTACCGGAATGCCAGTCAGGCCAACTTTGAGATGCGTGAGATGTTTCTGTCCGGCGGGCAGTACGGATTTGGCGACTTCCGCCTTGAGTTCGATTTGCGCTGCGTGTGCAGCGCCGGCCATCAGGCTGGCACTGAGCAGGCTGAGGAGAAATGTTTTCATGGGATGGATTTTGGGTTGGAGTGTTGATGTCTCGCTCCCCGGAAATGCCCGGGTGCGATGGCTCCAAGTTTCCCTAAGCTACCATCCATTGGGTCAGCCGGATGTAACTAGTTTGTAAGATGTTTGTCAGCGGCCAATCTCACATGCCGGGGCACGCACCCAAAGTTCGCCTGCGATACCGTGGCCGCGAAATCCGCCAGATACGTGCGCAAATGATTCGGCACCGGGGTGGGGGACTGCTGGCGGCGACGTGCCAGTTCGGGCTCTGAAATGTCCCAGTGGATTTTCCCCTCGAGCAAATCGAACTCGATGGAATCGCCATCCTGAACCCACGCGATGGGTCCGCCCACAGCGGCTTCCGGCGCGCAATGCACGCCAATGGCCCCATGGCTGACGCCACTGACCCGCGTGTCCGAAATGAGGGCCACCCTGCCCTCCAGGTCCGGCGTGGAAAGCGCGGCCGTGGCCACGAGGACTTCGGGCATACCGCTGCCCACCGGCCCCAATCCGCGCAGGACGACGATGTGACCCGGGCGGATTTTTTTCGCCGTGGCGGCATCCTGCACGGCGCGGGCATCGGTGAAACAAAGCGCCTGACCGCGAAATTGCGGGCTGGCCATGGAACTGACTTTGAACATGATGCCGTCCGGGGCGAGATTTCCGAAGCACACCTGCATATCGGCGTGGGCTTTAAAGGGGGCATCGTAAGCGGCGATGAGGTCCTGATGCGGCGGGAGTTCCGGCGCATCGAAGAGGATTTCGCCCAGGCGACCTCCGGTGACGGTCATGCAGGAATCGTCCAGCATTCCTGCGATCCAGAAATGTTTCAGCAGCATGGAGGTGCCGCCGAGTCTGTGCAGATCGACCATGGTTCCCTTACCACGCGGTGCGAAATTGCACAGCACGGGAGTGCGGCGGCAGATGGCCTGGACGTCGTGCAGCGTGAAATTTACCTGCGCTTCCTGCGCCAGCGCCAGCAAATGGAGCACTCCATTGGTGCTGCCGCCAATGGCCGCCATGACAGTCATGGCATTGGTGAAGGCGGCTCTGGTTAAGATGTCGCGAGGACGCAAATTTTTGGCCAGCAGGTTCTTCACGGCGGCGGCGATGCGCGTGCTTTCCTTCTGCTTCGCGGGATCGGTGGCGGGAATGGAGGAGCTGTCCGGGAGCATGAGACCCAGGGCCTCGAGGGTGATGCCCCAGGTATTAAAACTTGCCGCGATCCCGCATCCTCCGGGTCCGGGGCAGGCGGCGCGAATGATGGCTTCGCTCTCCTGAAAAGTCATCGTGCCGATGGCGGCGGCGGCCTGCGCTTCGTAGGCATCCAGAATGGTCACGGGTCGCTGGGCATGGCAGCCAGGGAGGATGCTGCCACCGCTCACGATGAGGCCGGGATAGTTTAGACGCGCCAGAGCCATGGCAAAGCCCGGGCCATTTTTATCACAGTGGTGCAGGCCGATCAGGGCATCGTAGCAATGGGAGCTGACCACCATTTCGGCGCCGTTGGCAATGAGATTGCGGCTGGGCAGGGAGGCGTTTCCACCTTCGTGGCCCTGGGTGATGTTATCGCTGACGGCGGAGACACCGAAGGGGAAGCCGATCAGGCCCTGCTGCTGAATGCCCTCCTTGATTTTCATGGCCAGCGCGTGGGCATGCACATTGCAAAGATTTCCATCCAGCAGGGGGACGCCGATGCCCACCTGGGCCTTGTCAAAATCCTCCTCCTTGAAGCCAAGGCCCCAGTAGAAGGCGTTCACCCCACGCTGCCAGCCGTGGGTCAGTTTGCTGCTATTCCAATTCAGGTTCATGATATTTTCGGGAAGCTTGATACCGGACAAAAGCCGCCTCCTGGGTGGCTCCCATCCACACAAAGAGAGCAATGATGGGCAGGAAATCGCGGTGAGACATGAATCCATACACGCCCATGCAGACGGCCAGACATTTGGCGACGAATGCCGCAAAGTCCGTGGCGCGCACGCGATCGTATTTCATTGCCAGGAGCGCCCGCAACACCCGGCCACCATCCATGGGAAAAGCCGGGATGAGGTTGAAGACAATCATGGCTACGTTGGCCCAAAAAATATTTCTGAAAAAGCCACCCCAGACCATCATCGATTGCGTTAATGCGGCGTTTTGAGGCTGGTTCAGATTGATGAAATGAGCCACGCCATATACCGCTAGCAAAATGAGGATGATCAGGAGATTTACTGCCGGTCCCATCACGGCGATGATCAATTCATGCATTGGCTTCTCCGGGATGTTTTTAAGCAACGCCACGCCCCCGATGGGATACAGGGTGATATTGACCGTGCCGACCCCGAAGCGCCTTGCGGTCAGGGCATGGCCGTATTCGTGGAGCACGACGCAGCAGAAGATGCCACAGATCAACGTGATGAGGTTGGCCACGCTGTGGAAGGCATCGCGATTGGAGAGGCCCGCATTTTTTGCCTCCGTCCATTCGGGGATCCCATAGTAGAGGAGAATGATGAGAAACGTGCAGTGCACGAAAACATCAATGCCCCAGAGGCGGCCGAGTCGGTAAGAGGGAAGTTTCATGAAATAGAGGGTGCCAGCGGCGAAGCGGGCAGCGATGAACAAGCGGTCAGCAGTAACGGCCCTGTCTGGAAACTTCAAGCGGGCAGTAAGGACGTCGTGGACTATTTGAGTCACATGGCATAGAGAAAGCGAATCCCCGCCTCCCCCAAATCTGAATTTACCCCATGCTCACCATTGCTGACCGCACCTTTTCCTCCCGCCTGCTCCTTGGAACCGGTAAATTTTCCTCCCCCGAGGCGATGCGCTCAGCCCTTGATGCCAGCGGCACTGAGATCGTAACCGTGGCCCTGCGGAGGGCGGATTTGACCGGAAAACAGGATCCGTTTGCCAATATTCTCGAGTTTATTGATCCCAAACGCTACCTGCTCCTGCCCAATACCAGCGGGGCCAATACTGCCGAGGAAGCGGTGCGCCTGGCCCGCCTGGCGGCAGCGGCTGGTCTGCCCAAGTGGGTGAAGCTGGAAATCCATCCGGATCCCCGCTATTTGCTGCCCGACCCTATAGAGACGCTCAAGGCTGCGGAAATGCTCGTAAAGGAAGGGTTCACCGTTCTTCCCTATATCAATGCCGACCCGGTGCTGGCGAAGCGACTTCAGGACGTGGGAACGGCCACGGTGATGCCGTTGGCGGCACCGATTGGCTCCAATCGCGGATTGGAAACCCGCAGGATGATTGAAATTATCATCGAGCAGGCCACGGTGCCGGTGATCGTGGATGCCGGTCTTGGTGCTCCCAGCCATGCTGCTGCCGCCATGGAAATGGGGGCGGATGCCGTGCTGGTCAATACCGCCATCGCCATCGCCAGCGACCCGCGGAAAATGGCGGGGGCCTTCGAGGCCGCCGTTCGGTCTGGACGCACGGCCTATGAATTGGGACTGCCGGAAACGCAGGGTTCCGCCAGCGCCACGAGTCCGCTGGGAGTTTTTCTGGACCGGCTGGCAGGGGGGGAATGAGTGCTTGGATTAACACTTTAGTTCCGGCCCTTTTAAGGCACACGACAACCTTGTTAGTGGATCGCCCGCAACCCTCCCATGATCACAATCCAGGCTGTTTCGAGGCGGGGGATCACTTTTTACGGGCAATCAACCCGATGCGCCGGAGCGCGAAGTTGCAATTTGCACCATTGGAAGGGCGGATGCGCGCGGTGGTGCGAAGTGCAACTTCGCGCTCCATGGGGGGCCAAATGGTGTGGCCGGCTTTGTAAAAGCTTTTCACGAATTTGCTGCCTGCCCCCGCCCGTTTCCGGTGAATTTTCTGATCCTCGACAGCGGAGAATTCGTAGGTAGATTGAGACTATGAGTGCTTTTCGTTACAAAACATTTGGAGCTTTTGCCTTGGGCATTGCCGGTGGCCTGATTTGGGTCAGCTTTCGCCTGAACGAAGCTATGGCCTCCAAAGGCGCCCCCCCCCCTCCACCCT
>CALQSQ010000025.1 GCA_943333275.1 Akkermansia muciniphila | reverse complement strand
GCTGTAATCCACCCACTCCGCCGGCTTGCCCCAGACCGCCTCACCCGTCTGACCTGCACTGTTGATGATGGTGGCGAGGCCTTTCTTGCTGGGGAGATTAAGTTCGGGGCGCACGCGCAGCGCCATGGTTCCCTCCTTGGTGTCGCCAAAGGTCAGTTCAGATTCGGAGGCATGAAGCGACGTCGTGTAATCAATGATGCGGTATTCCCCGCTGCCCGAACAGTTGATGCTCGTGTGACTGGTGAGAATGAGTTTGCCTTCGGCGTTCAGCCAATGTTCGGCGCTCTTGATCGTCGTTGCGCCATCCTTTTCCGCGACCTCCGGCTGCCCTTGCACGACCACGGTCCCTGCCTTCGGGGCCACCGACCAGAAATCGATGCCATTGATATCACCATGCGCAAACCAGAGCGACTGGTGATGCGGATGATCCTGCTCCTCGTTGGTCAGCGCGGAACGCAGCGGATAATTGCGCGTCATTTCCAGGCCATACGGACCGACAATTGGAAAGAGCACCGGCTTGGGCACGCCCTGGTAAATGTAGCTCGTGAACGGCTTGCCCGCGACTTTCACCGCGATAGATTTGAACTTCGCGGCATCCAGCGGCGGCGGCGGGGCGGGGTCTGCCAGGACCGAACCAGTGACGAAGAGCAGGGTGCAAAGGAGGTGATTTTTCATGGCTTCTGGTGAAAAGAAATTTTGCCGAAAACGTGGCATCGTCTGAAAGAACAGTTATATCTACTCTGTAATTGGAACGACAACCCATATTTTACCATGGACTATTTCACGACCGCTGATCTGTATCGCATCCTCTCGTTTATCGTCGGCGGTTATCTTTTCTTCGTTTCCTTCTGGGTCTGCACACAGGCGCTCTTCCCGAAATTCGTCCGCGCCGCGCAGGAAACTTACTCCCGGCCTTTCCTCAACGCCGTGGTTGGCCTCGTCAGCGTGGGGGCGCTCGCGGTGGTGCTGACGGTGCTCCAGAAAGCCGGTCAGGGCGGACTGTCCCAAATGATCGGCGTGGTGCTGGGCACGCTCTTCCTGGGCGGTGCGCTCGCCGGCTCCGCAGGCCTCGCGCGGCGCATTGGCAGCGGCATGATCCATCCCTCGGACAAGGACCAGCCCTGGCGCCGGACCATGCGAGGTGGCGTGACTCTGGGCATGCTGCTGCTCATTCCCATCGTCAATTTTGCAACGCTTTCACTGGTGCTCATCCCCGGACTCGGAGCCTTCCTGAGGACCTGGTATGCCATGCGCAAGGACCGCAAACAACTGGCTGGCGGAAACTCGGACGACTGATGCCATGCGTGTTCCCTCCACCAGTCGCCGTCAGTTTCTTCAGCTCGCAGGAGCGGGCGCAGCAGCGACATGTGTGGGATGCGATTCGAAAATGCGCCGGGTCTTCCTCGGACCGCTCGCCAACGGAATCGATGCCGTCAAACTCACACCGTTCGTCAGCCCCGCAGGTGATCAGGTGGATCTCATTTCCCACGTCATCTCACGCCTGACCTGGGGCGCCGCTCCCGGTGACTATGCCCGCGTCGCCAGCCAGGCAGATTCGCCGGAGGAGGCCGCGAACATGTTTATCAACGCAAGCCTGCAGGGGGATTCGGAAAGGATCGAGGCGGGCTCATCCGAACTCGCGCGCCAGATGCTCGGGCTGGATCTCCATGAATCCATTCTGGACAAGGCCGGGGAACTTTACGACTACCATCCCAGGAAACTCAATTTCGATCTCACCCGCGCCGCGTTGCTCCGCGCCGTGCGCTCTCCCAATCAGTTGTATGAAGTGATGGTGGCGTTCTGGACGGATCATTTCAACATCGACTCCTCCAAGTCCGACTGCGCCTGGCTCAAGCCCTTCGATGACCGCACCGTCATCCGGAAGCACGCCCTGGGAAATTTTGCCGCCATGCTCAAGGACTCGGCCCTCAGCCCCGCCATGCTCTTCTATCTGGATGGCCGCGAAAATACCAACAAGGGCAAGCCCAACGAAAACTACGCCCGCGAGCTGATGGAGCTTCACACCATCGGCGTCCACGGTGGCTATACCCAGACGGATGTCCTTGAAGCTGCACGCTGCCTCACCGGCTGGTATGCCATCGGCCGCGACAGCAAACGCTTCGGCATCGGCAAGGTGGAATTCATCGCCAACCGCCACGATGACGGGGCCAAAACCGTGCTGGGGAAAACCATCGCCGCAGGCGGAGGCAGAAAGGATCTCGATGACCTGCTGGCTATCGTCATGAATCACGAGGCCACGCCGCAATTCATCGCGACGAAACTCTGCCGCCGCTTCATCAGCGATGAACCGCCGGCCGGCGCGATTTCCTCAACCGCCACGGCATTTAAAACAAGCCAGGGCGACATCAAACAGACGCTGCGGGCCCTCTTTGCGACCTCGGAATTCCGCACCGCGCGCCGCACGAAATTCAAACGTCCGTTCCACTTTCTCGTCTCAGCCCTGCGCGCCACCGGCGTCCCGCACGAGTGTGGACGCGAGGTGCAAATTGCCCTGCGCCGCATGGGGCACATGCCCTTTGATTATCCCACGCCGGAAGGCTATTCCGACCACGGTGATGACTGGATGAGCACGCTGCTCGCACGCTGGGATTTTGCGCTGCGACTGGGACGCGGCCAGATCGGCGTGCCTACCTGGCAGCAGGAAACGCTCGTGCAGGCGGCAGGGGGTGAGGAGGGTTTGATCCGGCATCTTCTGGGACGGAAACCCGCCGCGGAGGAATCCGCCACGCTCGCCGCAGCCGATCCCAGGAACCGTCTGGCCATGCTGCTCTCCATGCCGGATTTCCAGCAATACTAATTTCTTATCCCCATGTCCGAGAACCCCACCATCATCGTCGAGGAAACCAGCTCGCCTCAGCACGTGCTGGTGAATGTCTTCCTGCGCGGCGGTGCGGATGGCCTGCATCTCGTGCCTCCCGTCGGCGACGACGGCTACCGCAAGGCGCGTCCCACGCTGGCGCTTTAGGAAAAAAACACGCTGCCGCTTGAGGGCATTTTCCGTCTGAATCAAAACCTCGCGCCACTCCACAAGCTCTACGAAACCCAGGAACTCGCCATCATCCACCAGGCGGGCACACCGGAGGATTCACGTTCGCATTTTGAAGCCGAGGATTATTTGCAATACGCCGGGAAAAGCGGCGGCGGCTGGTTGGGACGATTTCTCCACCTCACCAAAAAAAGCAATGCAGGCCCGCTGACAGCCGTCAGCATCGGCGAACACATTTCCGACTGCCTCCAGGGAACCGCCGCCGTTTCCATGCGCTCCCTTGAAGAATTCGCCCTTCCGGAAAATACCGAGACCTGGCAAACGGATCTGGCAAAACTCTACGCCCGCTCCGGCAGTTCGCTGGGCCGGGCGGGCCAGGACACGCTCTCGGCCATGCAGCGCATCCGCAAACTCACCGAAACCATGCGGGCAGAGCAGAAAAATGCCAATCGCAACACCGCACCCAATGAATTCACCGATGGACTCGAACTCATCGCCCGCCTGATTCAGGCTGGCCTGGGCCTGCGGGCCGCCACCATCCATCTGGGCGGCTGGGATTCCCATTACGGCGCGGCCGTTTCTTTGTCCACGCTCATTCCCACGCTCGCAGCAGGGCTTTCCACCTTCGCCTCCCGCATGGCCGGCGACCTGAAACATGTCACCGTCGTCATCATGTCGGAATTCGGTCGCCAGGTCGCCGAGAACGCCTCCTTCGGAACCGACCACGGACGCGGCGGCGTCCACTGGGTCATGGGTGGCGGAGTCAAGGGCGGCAAAGTCTATGCCGACTGGGAGAACCACGGCATGGAAAAAGCCCTCCTCACCTACCCGAGCGACGTCCCCATCGTCCACGACTACCGATCCATCCTCGGTTCCCTCTGCCAGCACATTGAGCCCACCGTCGATCTCAAACGCCTCTTCCCAGGCTTCGAAGGCACCCCCCTCGGCATTTACGGATAGTTGACATAAGCCCTATAGGCCGTATGCGCCCTATACGGCCTATACCTCAGCACCCAGCCTCCCTCCTCAAGGCATCTCCACCTTTCCCAAGCTAACCCACCCAGCCCGGTCACGATCCTGGTCCACATTGGCAAAGCGGAATGGCTTGCCACCCTTCAGCGGATTGGAGATGCCCACGAGCAACGTGATCTCACCGGCAGCCAGCTTCCCAAGATCCAGCTTCACAGCTTGGGTATCGGTGGCCGCAGGCAGCAACGTCTTCAAGGCAAACGCCATCTCAGCGCCCGACTCACCCCCAGCGGAATCGATCGCCAGAACCCGCACCGGCCAGCCCTCATAGAACGACGCAATCCCGTGATTCGTGATGGTCACCGAAACCTCAAGCGCGCGACCCTGCAACGCCGCCGTCGCCTTCACGATCTGCAATTCATAGCCCAGGCTCCGCGCCGCAGCGAGGGCGCGCTCCCGTTCGTCAGCCGCCAACGGGCGCGACGTGCTCGATTCCATGAGCCACGTAGCGTGAGTCTCGCGGACACAGCGCGCCAAATCCTGCCCCTCCTTGCATCCCTCTTTCTTCCACAGGCATGGCCAGAGTTCGGGCCGGATTTCCCCACCGATCGGCGCAGTTTTCCAGCGTTCCATGGCGGCAGGTCCGGCATTCCGCAGGGCCGCGAGATAGAACCATTCCTCATCCTTGCGGCCGGTGCCCAGCGTGGCCCAGGCGAAGGAATCGTCGTGGTAACCAAACTTTCGGTGACCGTTCGCCGCATGGGCATGGTCATTTTCGCCCGCTGGATAGCGCAACAGCACTGGCGTTTTTTTAAAGGCAGTTTCGTAGGCATCCATGACTTCCGCCTGCACCGTCTTGGACGCGAACCATTCGGTGTGCGGGTAGCAGTGCCATTCACCCCAGGTGCCGAGCAGGCCGGCCGTGATGAAGCCAATCCGCGGATCACCGTCGTATCGCGCACCGAGTGCGGCGATAAAGTTCTTCAGCGCCTCGCGCAGGCGCGGGTCTTCGTAATCCGGGGTGTGGTCGACCGCCGGTGGGAACGGCTGCGTGTTCGAGTTGGTCCACTCCCGGATTTTCACTCCCGCTTTCACAAGATACTCCGGCACGCCGCTGGGCTTGTTCGGGTATTCCATGAAAATGCGAAAGACACTCTGGCAACCGCGCGACGCGATGTCATCGAGCAGATGTTCCATTGGCGCCCAGTTGAAATCCTTCGACCCGTTCATCATCGAGGCCAACGGCAGATAATTAAACTCCAACGAATGAGGGAAATCCCGCCCCTGACCGGCGTAAGGCACAAAGCCCTTCAGCGGGTTGTCCGCCGGGCCGGCCGCATAAGCCGGTTGGAAAACCACCGGCTCGGCCGCCCTCAAACCAACCATCGCCAGCAAGACACCCGACAGGAAAACAGCGGCTTGGGCGAGAAGACGGAGAAAGCGGAGAGGAAAAGGAATCATTGAGTTTTCTCCAAGGGGTTCAGCAACGCATCAGTAATCTGCGCGATTCCATTCATTGCAACTGCGGGCTCCCGCAGCCGCTCCGAATTTTCTAACGCCCCTTGGGAAATCGACCCCAGCGCCAGCGGCGCGACATCCTTATAGCAATCATGGGTTCCCCATCGCAGATCTCCTCAGGAGTGACATCTACATCAGGTGGTGCCGACCGTTCCGATTATCCCGGCTTCGGGGATGGATTGGGTTTAGGAGGTTTTCCCCATTGTGATTCAATGCCGCAGATTCGCCATACCGCTTAGCCACCAACCACCTCCGTAGTGGTAAGGCGGAAATCCCCCAAGCGCGTTGCTGCTGCCGGCACCAGCCAAATTAGCTCCCCCATGTCGCCAAATTGCCAATCGCGCGTCTTGTTACTTTTAACCTGAAGAAGTTGCTGCCAGTTGGTGCCTGGCACCGGATAGCTTTTGTCGAGAGTCTGCTCTGGCTCGTATTGGATCGCATTCGCACACCCCATAAATTGATGGCCGCCGATTTCTTCGATTTCTCGTTCAAAAATTTCTTCCATCCACGTATCCAAAGCCTGCCTTTCAGACTCCGTCCAGTGTGGTGGCGCGTGGGAGTGGCCGTTGTAGGGCAGGGACCAACCTGCGCTGATGATAAGTGGCAAGGCCGGTTGATTGGCGTCGGTGCTTTGTAATGCAGCCGGTAGGACGGCTGGACGAAGTGGAGCACTCCTCGTGTGTTGCAAAAGATAGACCAGCGGCGGCACACCCACGGTTGGCTTGTCGAGAAAGTTGCTAAAAAAGAGCATTAGTCCTTTGGAAGCGGGTAACATGCCAGCCGCGCGCCGGTCCGGGTGCTTTGGTAACTCAGCCAAATTGATCTGCGCCATAAATTTATACGCTCGACCTTCCAACTCGGGCCAAATGAAATCATCCGTGACATCAGGCAAGCCACCTAATTTTGAGCATCCTGGTCTGACTTTTCCTGCGGGGCCGCAGTTCATATGCCAAGCCGGAATCCGCAGCGTCTGAATTTCCTCTACCCGTGCCCCCAATCCCCTCCGGGAACAATGCGCCCGCAGCCTGCGACCCCGCAACTCTGTAATCTGGGGTTTTAGCTTGGCATAGAACCACAAGACACCGCGCATTAGCGTTTCCTCTAGATGGTCTTTGTGAAACATATTAAGCAAATTCATTCCGAAATCATTTGCATGCAGCAGGCCCTTTGCAATCCACCATTCGAATCGGCCTGGAGATCTTCTCCGGTTCGCAAATCGTCTTCCTCGATGGTCCCTATCTACCCCATCAGCCCCATCACATCCCCCATCCTTGCATACAGTTCCCGCTGCTGGCCGGACTCGCGCATGAGGTCATCGGAAAGCCTCACTCGTCCTGGTTCGAAAATGGTGAGCGTGCTGGATCCGCCGAAGGCGAAGTAGCCTTTTTCAGAACCCTTGGCGGCGACTTGGTGCGGAGTGAAGGTTTGTTGGATGCTGCCGACATTGGTGGCTCCGATTTCCATGACGATGACGGTTCCGAGATTGGCGGTTTCTAGCAGGGTGAGGGTGCGTTTGTTTTGCCAGAGGTAGGAAATATTTTTTCGCAATGCCACCGGACTGACGGAATAGAGCGGATCTCCGAGGGGTCGGGTTTCGCCGGGCACTCCTGCAGCGGGAAAATGAAAGCGATGGTAATCCACGGGGCAGAGCCGGCTTAGAACCAGGGCGCCATGCTGGTAACGCCTGGCCAGCGCGGCATCGCCGAGCAATTCGGGGAGGTCGAATTTCTGGCCTTTGACGAAAATTCCGTCCGCCTGCGAAACATCCTGAAATCCCAGATGCCGACCATCCGCTGGAAAGACCACGGAGTTGGCTGCGGCGTCGATGGGACGGCTCGCGGGCTTGAGTTTGCGAAAGAAAAACTCGTTGAAGGTGGCAAAGGATTCGGGTGGATCGGTAAACTCCTGTGCGTCGAGACCATATTTTTCAATGAACGGCAGGACGCGCGCCCGGCTGGCGGGTCGATCCATGCGCCAGCCATACCATCGGCTGAAGAGTCTGCGTTTTACAAAAAGCTCCAGGGCCATTCGGCCCACGGGATTCTCGTAAGCAAAGCGCAGGGGCGCTTCCCCATAGATGTCCTCCTGCTCGACTTGCTGCGTGTAACGATTGAAGTAATGGATCGGCTGCGACGATTGGCTCATGCGATGGAAAGGGACGGGGAATCAGGTTCCGCTGGTATGGGAAAGGCCGAGCGACTCATGAGCAGGACCATGCTGAGCGGGGCCAGCACGGCGCCCACCAGGAGGGCGGGAAGTTTCGGCGGAACCACCATGTCCGGCAGTCCCTGCGGCCGACCCATGATGGTGCATATATCCTGCCAGGGAACTTCCAGAAACGTCCAGACAGCTGTCGCTCCCAGGAAAGCAAACAACAGCCAGGACAACCACCAGCCTGATTTCTGACGCCTCGCCAGCATCCATGCTGCCCCCAGACAGGCCCCGACGCTTCCTGCGATGGCGATGAGCCCCTCAGTGCCGCTGAGCATTTTTCCGAAAAACGGAAAGCCATTATTGAAAAAGAGCAGGCATAAGATCGCAGCCGCCACGGCCAGCACACTGAGCCAGAGCATCAACAGCGGTTCCGAAACGGCATCCGTCCATCGCGTCCGGGAATCCGCCAGCCCGCAGACATCCGGCAAATGGCGACGTTGATAAATGGCGATTAAAACGAGCGGCACGACCACTCCCAGCAGCCCAAGTTTCACGAGCATGCGAGCAATTTCCATCAGCCAGGCCTTGTCCAGATTTCCTGAATGGGGAGCGACAAAAAAAAATCCCGCCGAGGCCACCGCCAATCCCATCAGCACGGAGATGGCCGTCAGCCAACTGCCCGCATGCGTCAATGGCACCGCCCAGCGCCGACGCGTCCACGATCCGACGCCCAAGCGTGTCAGCACCAACACGCTCAAAGCCGCAAGCCAGGTCTGGGCTCTGGCCAGTCGGTGCATCCACGAGGCCCCGGCCCCATTTTCCTTCAGCGCACTCACCCAGGCCGGAGCGGCGGCGCAGGCGATGTAAAGGGCCAGCCCCAGTAAAATAAATCCTCCCAGCGTCAGGCTGAATCCTCGCCCGCTTAAGTCCATGGAGGGTTCTGGTGCCGCCCCTGCAACGGCATCGGCTTCCAGCGGCATGACGAGCGGACTGACTTCGTGGGCCAATTCGTCGGAATCAAAACTCTGCAGGAAATTGACCTCAAGTGCTCCGGAATGCTCGGCTTCGTGATCAGACGATGCAGCGGGCTCCTCGACAGCTGATTCATGCCCGTCCTTTTCCGCACCAACAACCGGCCTGGGTGCACCAACCGCTGCCAGACGTTGAACCATGCCGCGCAAACTTCCGATGGTTTCATGCGCCGATGGGTCACCGTCAGCCTGATCCTCACCCGACCCCTGCACGTGCTGCAAGAGGTCTTGTAAATTTGGAAACGCTGCGGAAGGGTGATCGGTCATTGTTCCCATCCTGAAACACAATTTTCCCGCTGTAAAATCCTTCCCCGCCGCAGAAACGTGGCTTTCGATCATGAATCCCCCACCCCCACCCGTCGCCCTGACCATCGCCGGAAGCGATTGCTCCGCCGGAGCCGGACTTCAGGCTGACCTGAAAACCTTCTCGGCCCATGGAGTTTACGGATTAACTGTGGTGACCTGCATCGTTTCGGAAGTTCCGGGCAAGGTCAGTCAGATCCAGACAGCCGAGGCCGGTATCGTGCGCGACCAGTTGGAAATTTTGCTGAACGCCTTTCCAGTAAAAGCCCTCAAAACTGGCATGCTGTATTCCTCGGCCATCATTGAGCAGGTCGCTGAAGTGTTGGAAGCCATCCCTGAAAATCGCCGCCCGCAGATTGTGGTGGACCCTGTCATGGTCGCCACCAGCGGCGACCGATTGCTCCTGGCGGATGCCGTTGCCGCCTATGAAAAGCGCCTTTTCCCACTGGCCTCCGTGATCACTCCGAACCTGGATGAAGTGGCAGTGCTCCTGGGACGCGTCATTACCCAGGAGTCCGAACTGGCGCCAGCCGCCGCTGATTTGCAGGCACGCTACGGATGCGCCGTGTTGTTGAAGGGCGGGCATCTGCGCGGGAACGAAGCGCTGGACTGGCTGCATCACTCCGCGGGCACACAGGCGTTCCGCGCCCCCTTCATTCCCAATGTCAGCACCCATGGCACTGGGTGCACTTACGCCGCAGCCATCACCAGCCGCCTGGCGCTTGGCGACAGCCTACCAGTTGCGGTTGCAGCAGCGAAGCATTACGTAACCCATGCCATCCGCACATCGTTCCGATGGAACGACGTCCAGGCACTCAATCATTTTCTGCTCCCATGATTCGCATCACCCTCCCGCTCCTTTGCCTGATCGCTGGCGCTTGTGCCGATCCAGTCATCGATCAATTGCGGCAGCCGCAATTGCAGGAAATCTTCAAGCAACTGCAAAGCAAATCGCTCAGCGCGGCCAAACTCAGTGACGAGGAATTGAATCGCGCGGCCGTGCAGGGATTGCTGCAGCGGTTTGGAACCGGAGCTGCGTTGGTGCCGGCTGCGGCATCTCCACCATCCGGCAAACTCGTCTCGGAATTCCTGCTGCATTCCATCGCTTATCTGCGCCCTGCTTCATTGACAGTTGATGAAATCGCCAGCCTTGATGCCGCCCTGGAGGGGTTGGCGGCGTCCAAGGCTGAAAACCTGATTCTCGATCTTCGCGCCCCTGCCGCACCCGGGGAACCGATGGCAGCGGTGGAATTTCTCGGCCGATTTCTTCCTGACGCCACACCGCTCTTCCAAGTTCGAGCGGCAGACACCGCAGCCACGCGCGCTTTTGTTTCCAAAGGAAAACCGCGCTGGCAGAAACCTTTGCTGGTGTTGATTGACGGCGACACGAACAACATTGGCGAGACCATCGCGGCCGTGCTCCAGCAGAAACTCAGCGCCTGGCTCATCGGCAGCCCCACCGTCGGACACGCCTGCGAATACCGCCTGGCGCCCGTGGCTCCTGAATGGAATCTGCGCATCGCAGAGAGCGAAACCTTGCTGGAGGGGGATCGCAAGCTTTTCGGCGTCGGGCTCACCCCTGATATCCGGACCGATTTCGAATCCTCCAAAAAGATTCTTCAGTTCACGGAAAGCGAAAAGACCGGTATGAAACGTTACGCCTACGAAGTCGAGCGCCCCCGCATGAACGAGGCCGCTTTGGTAGCCCAGACGAATCCCGAACTCGATTACCAAATCGCCCGGAGCGCCCACGAAACCACCGAATTCGACCGCCCGGCTGCCATCGATCCCGTGCTGCAGCAAGCGGTGGATTTCCTGACCGCCCAGGCCTTCCTGAAGGAAAGCCCGTCCAAGTAATACAGCCTCCCGCGCGAGCTAGGGAACGCGGGGGAATTTGGAGAAATCTGGTTTCCGCTTTTCAAGAAACGCCTGTTTCCCCTCCTTGGCCTCCTCGCTCATGTAATAAAGCAGCGTGGCATTTCCAGCCAGGTCGAGCAGGCCCATTTGTCCATCGCAGTCGGCATTGAGCGCGGATTTCAGACACCGCAGGGCCATCGGGCTGTGGGCGAGGATTTCGTGGCACCACTGCACGGTGGTGGATTCGAGTTCGGCGAGGGGCACGACCGTATTGACGAGCCCCATTTCCAGTGCCTGCCGGGCGTCGTATTGGCGGCAGAGATACCAGATCTCGCGCGCCTTTTTCTGGCCGACAATTCTCGCCAGGTAACTCGATCCCAGGCCGCCATCGAACGATCCCACCTTCGGCCCGGTCTGGCCAAAAACGGAGTTGTCGGCTGCGATGCTTAAATCACACACCACATGGAGCACATGCCCGCCGCCAATGGCATAGCCGGCGATCATGGCCACCACTGGCTTCGGGATGCCGCGGATTTTCTTCTGAAGGTCCAGCACATTGAGCCTCGGCACGCCATCCGATCCGATGTAACCGGCATGGCCGCGGATGCGCTGATCACCTCCGGAGCAAAACGCCAGCTCCCCTTCTCCGGTCAGAATCACCACGCCGACCGATTCATCCTCATGCGCCATTTCAAAGGCCTGCAGCAATTCCTTCACCGTGAGCGGGCGGAATGCATTGCGGACTTCGGGCCGGTTGATCGTGATCTTCGCGATGCCCGTGCCGGAGAGTTCGTATTTGATATCGGTAAATGTGGCCGCAGCCGTCCAGGTAGTCATGGCTGACATGGGAACGAGAACTGGCGCAAATGCAAGGAGCGAGACGGGAGAAGTCTCCCCATGCGGAGGCTAATGTTCCACGGCCGCGAGAACATTTTCCGTGAGCACCTTGTCCTCCCACGGCAGCCCCCATTTGCCGATTTCCTTCATGAAGGGATCGGGGTCGAGTTGTTCAATGTTCCATACTCCCGGCTTTAACCAGGTGCCTTCGGCGACAAGTTTGGCACCGAGCATGGCCGGCACCCCCGTGGTGTAACTGACTCCCTGCGCTCCGGTTTCCTCGTTGCACTCCTCGTGGTCGCAGATGTTGTAGATGAAATAGTGCTTCGTCTTGCCGTCCTTCTTTCCGGTGAAGACACAGCCGATGCTCGTCTTGCCCACGGTCTTGGCGCCCAGCGCACCGGGATCCGGCAGAACGGCTTTGAGAAATTGGAGCGGGACGATTTCCCTGCCCTCGTAAATGATGGGCTTGATGCTGGTCATGCCCACATTTTGCAGAACTTCGAGGTGGGTGAGGTAGTTCTGCGAGAACGTCATCCAGAAGCGCATTTGCTTCACACCCGGAATGTTTTGGCTGAGGCTCTCCAACTCTTCGTGGTAGAGAAGAAACATTTTCTTCACTCCAACTCCAGGGAAATCATAATCCGTGCTGATAGCCATGGGCTTGGTTTCGTGGAATTGTCCATCGCGGAAAAACCGGCCGTTGGCGGTGACTTCGCGGATGTTGATTTCGGGATTGAAATTCGTGGCGAAGGGCAGGCCGTTGCTCCCGGCATTGCAATCCACAATATCGACGGTGTCGATCTGGTCGAAATGATGCTTCAAGGCATGGGCGCAGTAAATGTTCGTCTGGCCGGGATCGAAGCCACTGCCGAGCAGGGCCATAAGGCCGGCTTTTTCGAATTTCTCGCGGTAGGCCCACTGCCACTTGTATTCAAATTTGGCATCGTCCAGCGGTTCGTAATTCGCAGTGTCGATGTAGTTCACCCCGGCATCAAGGCAGGCGTCCATGATCGTCAGATCCTGATAGGGCAGGGCCACGTTGATCACGAGGTCGCTTTTGGAACTGCGGATGAGCGCGGCGGTGGCCTTGCTGTCGTCGGCGTCGATGGCGGCGGTATCGATTTGGATGCCGGTGGATTTCTTCACATCGGCGGCAATGGCATCGCACTTGGATTTGGTTCGGCTGGCCAGGGTGACGTGGCTGAAGGTTTCGTGGGCCTGGGCGCACTTGTGGGCGACGACGCGTCCGACGCCGCCGGCTCCGATGATAAGAACTCGTTTTTTGCTCATAATGGTTGTGGGGTCGGAAGCAGTAAGATCGGGCGCTTGAGATTCAAGAGTTTTTAAATTTCAGACGTTCCCGGCATCGGAAGCCATGGGACGACGGATTATTTTCTGCCAAACTGCCTGGCCAGATCCTCCAGCTGGCCCGGTCGCGTGGGGCCTTCTGCCGCAGCGATGGCCAGGCGCTGATGTTCGATGAGTTCCTGAATGCCTTTGCGACCAAGCACCAGCATTTCATTCATTTGCGTTTCAGTGAACGTGCTCTCCTCACCCGCTCCTTGGAATTCGACAAAGGCGCCGTCCTCCGTCATGACGAAATTACAATCCACATCGGCATCCTTGTCCTCCACGTAATTAAGATCGAGCACGGCGCGGTCGTTGTGGATGCCGGCACTGACAGCGGCGACGAGTTTTTTCAGCGGAAAGCGGGAAATTTTTCTTTCCGCGAGGAGTTTGTTAAATGCGATGGCACAGGCCACACAGGCGCCGGTGATCGATGCAGTGCGGGTGCCTCCGTCCGCCTGAAGTACATCGCAGTCCACCCAGACGGTCCGCGGGCCCAGCGCTCCAAGATCCACCACCGCCCGCAGCGCTCGTCCGATCAACCGCTGGATCTCGGTGCTGCGGCCGTCCACTTTCCCCTTGGAGCTGTCGCGCGCCTTGCGTTCCAGCGTGGAGCCGGGCAGCATGGCGTATTCGGCGGACAGCCAGCCTCCGGGGACATTTTGAAATTTCATCCACTGGGGCACCTTTTCCTCGATCATGGCGGTACAGATGACCTGGGTGTCGCCATAGGAACAAAGCACGGAGCCGGTGGCATTGCGGGCAAAATTTGGAGTGAACGAAATCTGCCGGAGTTGATCGGGCTGACGGCCATCAGGACGGGACATAATTGGGGAGGGATTGGATGAGTGGAAATGAAAAAACCCGCACCAGTTTGGTGCGGGTTTTCGAAAAGGATACCGGCGAATGGAAAATTTTTAGGCCGAAAAGACATCCGCATCTTGCCAGCGGCGTATTCCCCGTGCACGCTTCTGCACCATGGACATTTACGACCTCCCGGCCATCGACGCCACCCTGAACGGAATCAGCACGGTTTTCATTTTAGCCGGCCTTTATTTTATCAAACGGGGGCAGAAACAACGGCACATCGCCTGCATGATCACGGCGCTGATCTCCTCCGCGGCCTTTCTGGGCTGTTACCTCACCTACCACTTTTCCAAGCCTCATCCGGTGCGCTTCACGACCCAAGGCTGGCCGCGGCCCGTTTATTATTTCACCCTGATTACGCACATCCCGCTGGCGCTCGTGGCCACGGTCATGGTGCTCATCACGGTGACTTACGCCGCGCGCAGGAATTTCGAGAGACACCGTCGTTGGGCACGCTGGACTTTTCCAATCTGGCTCTATGTCAGCCTCACTGGAGTCCTCATTTACCTGATGCTTTATGTCTGGTGGCCCAGCACCGACCTGCTGGCGCGCTGAGGCACCGGTCTTCAGACGTCCAGCACGTTGCGCACATACGAACGGCTGTTCCACTGCATGGCGAATTCGGAAAGCGACTCCCGCGTGTCCCAGGATTTTGCCGCAGCCTTGGTCAGGACGTCCGGCAGTGAGGCCAGATCCTCGTAAAAGTACCCGTTGAAATCCTCGCGGATCAAATGATCCACCACCGTCGCCCTTCGGGCCGTGACCAGCGGGATCCCTGTGGCCAGTGCCTGCTGGATGCCGATGCTCGGGCGGAAATATAGGGCCAATGCCGAATCCCAGTAATACTCCAACAATTCGGAGCCTTTCAGCATGCCGTGAATTTCCACGCGGCCGCGCATCCCTGCCTTTTCAATGATCTCCTCCAATTCGGGGCGCAGGGTGTTATCGCTGAGACCAATCATTCGATAATTCCAATCTGGATGGGATTTGAGAAAAACAATGACCGTCCGCAACCATTCACCGACGGGCTTCAATCGGCTCATGCGCGTGGGTGAAATCAGCCAGCGCGGCTTTGCTGGCCGAGGCGGGCGACCCGCGGGCGGAGGCCAGAAGAAGTCCTCCTCGTCAAATGGCAGGGCCGTCCAGCGCAGTTTCTCAGGGTAAAGCTTCGCGCCCTTTCGGCTGATGAGTTCGATGCCAAACGGGGTAGTGGCACACAGTCTCTGACACCGCGCAAACAACCAGCGGTACCATCTCCGCTTGATCACCTTGGCCAGCCAGGGCTGTTTCCAGAGTTGGAATTCTGAAAAGATGGCCGTCATCGGCAGGCTGGCGGGCAGGCGCTTCGCCACAAAATAGGCGAATCCATGAATCGGCGCCACCAGCACACAGCCGTCCACGTCCCTTGCGAGGTGGGAGAGATCCGATGGAAACGGCCAGAAGGTGTTGCGGGCCGTCAGGCAGCGCAGTCTTTCAACTTTCACCGTTGGGAAGGGTGCGAGTTTTCGCTGCGCCTCCTCGGAGGTGGCTTCGCCGGCCTTGGTCAGGACCACCACTCGGTGCCCCAACCGTGCCAATCCCTTGATCAGCACCCATTCTTGATACTCAAGATCAGGGGCAAAATAAGGGGTCACGATGAGCCAGGATTTCATGCAGCGATTCAATGGGAGGGTCGCCCTCTACCCATGTTGATTCACGGCTGCAATCACTTCCTGCGCAACATATTCCTGCTGCTCGTCGTTCATTTCCGGGTAGATGGGCAGCGACAGCATTTCCTCCTGGTGCCTGGCGGCCACGGGGAAGTCCGCCCGGGAATGCCCCAGATACTCATAGGCCTTGAGGAAAGGCAGCGGCGTGGGATAATGGATCGTCGTGGAAATACCACGCTCAGCCAGACGCTGCTGCACGGCATCCCGGCGCGCGATGCGGATGCTGTAAACATGATAAACATGTGTGGAGCCCGGGCGAACCTTGGGAACACGGATGCCTGGTGTTCCTGCGAACAGGGCATCGTAACGGGCGGCTTTCGCCTGCCGGGTGGCGGACCACTCGACGAGACGTGGAAGTTTCGCGCTCAGAATGGCCGCTTGGAGACCATCCAAACGACTGTTGATGCCCTCCATCCGGTGGTCATGCTTGTTGGCCGGGTCCGACCCATGGCGCGCATAACACCGGCATTTCTCCGCCAGCGCGTCGTCATTTGTGATCAGGCATCCCGCATCGCCAAAGGCTCCCAGATTTTTTCCGGGATAGAAGCTGAACGTCCCGGCCAGTCCCATGAGTCCGGTCATCCGGCCCTGGTGCGTGGCGAGATGGCACTGCGCGCAATCTTCAATGACCCAGAGTCCGCGCCGCTGCGCAATTTCCAAAATGCGCGTCATGTCCGCGGGCTGACCCAGCAGGTGAACCGGGAGGAGTCCTTTCGTGCGCGGTGTGATTTTCGCCTCGATCAGAGCGGGGTCGATCGTGTGGTAGTCATCCTCTACATCCACGAAGACCGGACGCGCTCCGCATTGGGTGATCACCTCCGAGGTGGCAATCCAGCTGTTGGCAGTCGTGATGACTTCATCGCCCGGCCCGACCCCCAGCATTTTCAGAATGATGAAAATGGCATCCGTGCCATTGGCCACGCTCACGCAATGCTTAGCGCCCACGGCTGCGGCGTATTCCTTTTCGAAGGCCTCGACAAACGGACCGCGAATGAAGGCTGTTTTATCAATCACCGATGCCATGGCGGCATCGATTTCAGGCTTGAGGGACAGGTACTGGGCCCTGAGGTCAAAGAGGGGGATTTTCATATTTCGGGGATTGCGGCAAGCAAGTGAACCAATCCCCGCCTGCTGGCAAGCAAAAGCGGTCATGGCAGGGTAGCGGACGCTGGTCGGCTCAGGATTTTTTCAATACAAATAAATTCCATGCCCACTGGCCGCGCAGCCATGGCTTGAAGGATTCATCAAGGCGGTTCACCAGACGCATGAGCCACCGCGGATAAAAGATTTTTTCAAAACGGAATTTGGTGTAGGAAAATCCGAAGATAACCGCCGCTTTCCGAACCACCGGTTCAATAAAAATGCGCACCGGCAGACCGTAGAGACTCGCCCAGCCGTCATTCACCAAGGCTCCGATGGCCATGTCATGCGCGTGCACTTTAAACCCAACCGATTCAAAAAACGCAGCCCATTCCCCTGGAGTGCGGAACTGGACATGGGGGACCCCGCTGTAATCCGGTCTGCCCCGTCGCATGCGCAACCAATGCCGGATGCGCCCGACGCGTTCGCCCAGCGTCCGGCGATTCGGCACCGTGATCAGCATCATGCCATCGGCGGTCAGATGCCGGCGCAGGTGATCAAGCACCACGACCGGCTCGAACAAATGTTCGATTACATCGAAGGAGGTGATCACATGGAAACTGGATTCGCCCAATGCCGACTCCAACGGTCCGCTCACCGTCAACGGGGTATGCGCCACGGAATTCCAGTCATAAAATTTCAAACCCTCCTGCATCGCCGTTTCATTCAGATCGCTGGCAGTAACCTCAAATCCCATGCGGGCCAGTTCATAGCTGTCACGCATCGACCCGGCCCCAAAATCCAGCGCCCGGGGCACCTCGCCCCCGGTCCGCGCCGCCTTGATGGACTCCAGCGCGGTGAGAAACACCGACCAGCGAAAAGGCACATTGCGGGTGTTACATCCATAGAGCTTCGAGGCGTCAAGCAACCGGTCAAAAACAATGCCTTCCGCCGCATAACCGCTGGAGACGGGAGCCGGTTCTGCAAAGGCAAACTTCCGGTCACGGCAAAGGCTGGCCCAGATCAGCAGCGGTAAAAAAACCACCAGTTGCACCAACCACACACAGACCAGACCGCAGAACACCACCAGCGCCACAGGCACGCGGATTAGCCAAAACGCCAACCTCAAATATTTCCTCATAAATTCACCTTCCATCAGCAGACTGGAAACTGCGCGCTCCAGGAATTGAAAACCATGCACCGAAACGCCAGGCTCACCCCCTCCTTGTCCGCAGATCCACTCGTTGCCGCAGCCATGACCCGGCGCATCGCCCCGGGTTCGATGTAGTCCGCCGCCACTCCACCCGGGTCCTCAGCCCGTCCGCCGGCCCGCACCAGATGCTGGACCAGCCCTGCTTCCGGAGTGCCAAACCCCATCTTGTCACGCCGCCAGATGATATCCTGCGGAGCCAGGCCATCCACAGCCTTGCGCAGGCACCACTTGGCCCAGCCTTCCTTCAATTTCAATCCTCGCAGCGCGGGGGAAAAAGCATATTCCACCAGCCGGTAATCCGTAAAGGGCACCCGGGATTCCACGGAAAATGCCATGGAATTGCGATCCTCATACCGCAACAGTCTCGGCAGGCTGAATTCAGTAACCATGCCGCGTAAATGATCCTCCAGGGATTCCGTCACGCGCCGCCACGGATACGATTCGGGCGAATTTGCATCATTCACCTGCTCCAGCAGTGCATGTGTTTTACCAGGTTTCAGCACCCGGGCCGCCGCTTTTTGAAAGGCACTCTTATAGCCGGCACGGGTGACCGATTGCACAAGCGCGTCCGGCAGCAAGCCCATCCCTACTCCGCGCAGCAGGTGTTTCCATGGCTTGTCCCCGGTTTCCCGCGCCACCGCCCGCGCTTCGCTCCAGGCACCCACCGGCCGCCCCTGCCGCATCATTTCCCGGAACCACCACTGGTAAGGCCGATAACCGGCAAACAATTCGTCAGCCGCCTGCCCGTCCAGCAGCACCGTGACCCCCTCCTGGCGGACCTTCTCCATCACACACCACTGGGCAAATACCGACGTAAAGGCAAATGGCTCATCCTGATGCCATACCAGCCGGTCGAAATCCGCCGCCAGTCTCTCGCCATCCGGATAGGTATAATGGCCGGTGGCAGGCACTGTCTCCAACACCCGGTCAATAAAACGCCGCTCGTTGTAGGGCCCGTCCTGCTCGTAAACCGCGCTGAACGTGTGCTGCCGCGCAGTGTTCGTTGTGCTCCGCCCATCACGCAGCAGTTGATTCACCTGACCCACAATCGCCGACGAATCCAGGCCGCCACTCAAACAACTTCCCACCGGCACATCCGCACGCAGGCGCAGCCTGACCGAGTCCTCCAGCAAAAATCTCAGGCGCTCGATGGCCTCCTTTTCATTTCCTGTGGTTCCATCGCCATCCGCCTTCAACTCCCACCATCGGCGAATCTTCAGATCGCGCCCCGTCCACTCTGCGCAACATCCGGGGGGCAGGATCCTGACATCCTTCAGAAACGTCCCGCCAGCCTGGGCACTTGGATACCGGCCCCACGCCAGGAAATTTCCCGCCGCCACTTCATCCACCCTCCACTTCTGATCCCTCAAACCCAGCAGGCTTTTCAACTCGCTCGCAAAAGCCACCCCCCCGGCATCATCCGTGGTATAAAACAAGGGCTTCACCCCGCACCGGTCCCGCGCCAGAAACAATCGCGGCCGCCCGGCTTCACGCAGATCCAGAATGGCCAGACCCCACATGCCATTGAAACGATGCAGGCACTCCGGCCCCCAGCACTCGTAGGCACGCAGGATCACCTCCGTATCCGTCCGGCTCCGGAAGCGCACGCCCTCACGCTCCAAGTCATCCCGCAGTTCCGGGAAATTATAGACCTCTCCATTGAAGACGATCCAGAGTTTCCCATCCGGCGTCCCCATCGGTTGGTGCCCGGCGGCACTCAAATCATGAATGGCCAGCCGTCGGAATCCCAGCACGACATCGGCACCCGGCACGCACGATTCATCCCGCCACGAGGGCAGCTGGAGGTCCCCGCTGGTATCGTCCCCACCTGCAAGAGTGGCAGTTCCGTTTTCCAGGCGACAAAGCAAATACCCCTCATCATCAGGCCCCCGATGCCGCATCGTGTTCACGGCATCCGCTGCACGGCTTCTTGCAACGCCGCGGCCCGGCGTGAGCCATCCAAATATTCCGCACATAATGCTCGTAATCTATTTTTACACCTGCCCGTTCCCAAGCTCAATTCATGGCAGCTTGCGGATGAGCCGCGCGGGATTGCCTGCATAAACACCCTTCACGAGCAAATCTTTGGTAACCACCGCACCTGCGCCAACCACGCATCCGTCGGCGATCTTGACCGGAAGGATCGTGGCGTTGGAGCCGAGGGAGACATCGTTGCCGATGGCCGTCTCACGGTAAAGCGTGCGATCCCCGCGCGCCGGACCACCATGGCTGAAGAGATCGTTGGTAAACATGACCCCGTGACCGATGAAACAGCGCTCGCCGATCGTCACAAGGTCACAGATAAAACAGTGCGATTGCACCCGCGAATCCGCGCCAATCACCGCCCCGCGCTGGATTTCCACGAACGGACCCACGAACACGCGGTCTCCCAGTTCGCATCCGTAAAGATTGACCGGCTCGACGATTTTTACGTCCAAGCCCTGTTTGACATCTTTTAGCATAAGAAAGGCTATTCAGTGGGTTTGTATTCGACGCTGCGGCGTTCCCGGAGGGATCTTTGGCCAGCTTCGAGGAGGGCCACCACTTGCAACGCATGATCCCCTCCGGACAGCGGCGGAGCACCGGTTTGGACACATTCCACAAAATGCCTGGCCTCCGCCCGCAACGGCTCCTCACCGCTGATGAAGGGCATGTGGATGTCACCGGATCGCATCTTGAGGTCCGGACGTCCCGATTGGTCGAACGACATGTCGTCACCGATGCGGGGGATTTTATCGAAGCCCTTGTCGAAGATGGTGATTTTGTTATCCGCCATGTCATCGTAAACCACCATTTTACGACTTCCCACCAGGGTCATTTTCCTCACCTTGCCTGGGTCCAGCCAGCTGACGTGAACCTGACCCACCGCTCCCGTCGCCCACTTCATAGTGGCGAACACCACATCCTCCACACCGGGTTGAATGTAATCCATGCCGGTGGCGGTGACCTCGCAGGCCGAACTGGCATTGAGCAGGTACACTAGGATGCTCACATCATGAGGGGCCAGATTCCACCAGGCATTCACATCCGATCTCAACTGGCCCAGATTCAAGCGCTGCGAGTAAATGTAGAACAAATCGCCCAGTTCCCCGCTGTCGAGGATTTCCTTCAATCGACGCACGGCCGGATTGAAGAGAAAGGTATGCCCGGCCATGACCGTCAGCCCCTGCGCCGTTCCGTAATTCAGCACCTCGCGAGCCTCGCTGACACTTGTCGCAAGGGGTTTTTCCACGAAGACATGCTTCCCGGCCTTCAGGGCCGCCAGCGCCAGGGCGTAATGCGTGAACGCCGGGGTCGCAATCACCACGGCCTCCACATGCGGATCGGCAAACACTTCCTCCGCCGTGGCCACCGTGCGCACCCCAGCGAATCCTTTCTCGACAAATTTCCTGCGCTCGGCAGAGGCTTCCGCCACCATCACGACCTCCGCATCGGGGAGTTGGTGGAAATTTCTCAGGAGATTCGGGCCCCAGTATCCACAGCCAAGTTGGGCGATTTTTAATTTATTCATGATTTGAAAGTGATAGGAACGCGCGCCGAAGCCAGCCCTCAGGGCCGGACTCCGCGAATGTCCCCGTTCCCGGAATTGAATGCGGCAAGGTAGTCCTGCGACAACCGTCCCGCGAGAAATTTTAAATCGTGATATTTTTCCACATATCGACGGCTGCGCAGGCCCGCCAGCTGCAGGTTCTCCCGGCCAGAAGTTACGAGGGAATGGAGCACTTCATGGAGCTTGTCTGGAGCGGCGGAAATCACCGCCATGTCCTCAGCCATTCCCGGTAAAATAAATTTCAGATCCTCCTCCCGCAGATAGGCGACCACTGGTCGGCCCAGGGCCATGCATTCCACCGCCAGACCGCCATACCAGCCCGCCAGCACCTGATCCACGAGAATGTCGAGCGAGGCATAAACCTCACGTGCCTGTCCCCGCGGAACGTTTTCGATCATCACGAATTCAACATCCAATCCCTCGCGCTGGAGGCGTTCCACAGCGGCAATCACATGCCGTGTTCCCTTCACGGCCCGATGCGTCGGGGCATGCCCAATCCGGATCGGTCCGTCCGGGCGTGGGCTCACATACGTCCAGTCCTCCAAGTCCACCGTGGCATACGGCAGAAACTTCGCGCGGGCGGGCAGCACATGCAGCAGGTCCGGATTTAGCGAATAAATTCCATCCGCGTATCGGTCGAAAACCGCCACGTTGCGTCGCTTCGCAGCCTCCCCCTTTTCGTTGTAATATTCCGCATCGACCTCGGTGGCAAAATTGATGGCGAAGTGCTTCCGGCAGTATTCGCCCTGGCGGGCATCATCGCCTTGATAGGTGACGAAAATTTTCTTGCCGAGATGTTTCAAAATTTTCAGATCCCACGCACCGAGCAGTTTGGCATACCAGTTGAAAATCCGCGCCGCCCATCCGCTGCGTTTTGTGAAGGCACCCCACTCCCGGGGAAAGATGCCCGTGCCGAAATTGAAATGAACCACGTCCGCCCAAGTGCAGGCCTTCCAGAGCAGCCACCACCGCTTCCACTCCCTTTTCAAAAGCGAATCCTGGAGCGCCGACAATACAACCGCGTCCCCGGCGAAGGTGGAGTCAAAGGCCGCATTCACCTGCAACGCATACGCCCGGCTGTCGATGCCAAGGACGCGTTCGCCGATGGCAAGGTTCGGGGCATTGCAACCGACCAGCAACGGACAGTGCAGCACGCGCAGCGCTCGGTTTTTTCGTAGATAACGCATCATACATTGCCCGTAAATCCGTCACGCCTTTCATATCGCTGGCAGACCTAGCGGGCGGCGCGAACCGTAATGCCGTAATGATCCACACACTGATGCACGGGACGCAGCCCCGCTTCTGAGCACCACTCCAGCACTTCCTCGATTGTGTGGCGTGTGCAGAGCTGCGGATGATACCAGTCGTAATTAATCACGGCATTGTCGTGAAATGAAAATTCCGGATTCCAAAAGCACTTCAGGAAAAAATGATACAGAAACCGCTGCACATCGTACTCCCCGGCCTCAATCCCCAGCACCTCGACGGCGGGAGCGGTGAATTTCACATCCAGTTGCGATAGCACCCGGCCCAACTCCGTAACCTGTTCGCAAGCTTTCATCGCCTCCTCGTAGGGCAGCGGACCGATGACTCGACGAATGTGATCGTCCGCGAATTCACGGATCGCCGCCTTCTGTTTGTAAACGTACACCGCCAGTTCACCCTCGTCGGATAGCAGGGAGGCGAGGTTGAGGAATCCGGCACGCGGATTGGCCGTGTGATGCAGCACCTCCTGGCAATAGATGAAATCAAATTTGCCCAAGTGGCTCAAATCACCCAGCAGATCGCCCGCATGCAGGGTCACATTCTCCAGATGCTCCAAATTCTTCCTCGCCACCTCCGACGCCACCAAATCCACCCCCACCACCTCCGTGCGGGCCGGATCCGTCAGGGAGCGTAGCAGGGCGGTGACGCGGCCGTTTCCGCAGCCCCCGTCAAGGATGCGTTGCTTGCCAGCCAGATGGGCGGCGTATTCGGCAAAGGAAGCGAATCCATTGCGGCGCATGATCCATTGGGCGATGTCGCTATCCTCCCGCAGCGTTTGGGCGAAGGCCAGGTCGGTGTTTTTTTCCCACTTATCCTTGAATGATTGCGGGGTGTTGGTGGTGGTTTGCATGGGTTTTGGAATGATTAATTTTGCAGGGAACCGAGGTAGTCGGCCAGCCAGATTTGGGCGATGCGGTTTGGATCGTGGTATTTTTCCATGAAGCGGCGGCATTCCAATCCCTTCTCGCGCAGCGTTTCGCGGTCCGTAGTGATCCATTGCCGCAGCACGTGGGTAATTTCTCCGGGGCCGGCGCTGATGACCGGGAGCTCCCGGGCCATTTCCGGCGGAAGAAATTTCAGGTCACCCTCCCGGATGTAGGCAATCGCCGGACGTCCCATCGCCATGAATTCCGTGGCCAGCCCGCCATACCAGCCCGCCAGCACCTGATCCACTACCAGATCAAGGGTTTCATAAAGTTTACGGGCATCCCCGCGCAGGACATTTTCAATCAGCACAAATTCGAAATTCAGGCCCTCGGCTTTGAGTTTTTCCACAGCCGCCAGGATGTGATGCGTGCCCTTCGCGGCACGGTTGGAGGGGGCATGTCCAATCCGGATGGGCCCCTCGGTGCGCATCGGCACAAGTTTCCAATCACTCAGTTCAACATGCCCGTAGGGAATGAATTTTGCGCGCGGCGGCAGCACATGCATCAAATCGGGATTCAGCGAATAGATGCCGGCGGCATAGCGGTCGAACACGGCAATTTTACGGCGCCTTGCCGCATCATTGGCCAGCGAGAATGCATCATCTTCGGTTGTGAAATAGACGTCGAAATGCTTCCGGCAATAATCCCCCTGCAGGGCAGCGTCCCCCTGATACGGCACGAACATTTTCTTGCCCAGGGCCTTGAGAATCCGCAGATCCCAGATGCCGAGCAATTTGGAATAGATCGCATACAGACGCGAGGCCAGTCCCCGGCGCGGGGCGAGAAACTTCCATTCCAGGGGAAAAATGGAATATCCAAAGCTTAAATGCACCACGTCCGCCCAGGTGCACGCCATCCACAGCAGGCGCAGCCGCTGCCATTCGCGCTTGAGGATCGAATCACTCATTCTTGAAAGCACGGTGACGTCCGCGAGAAAAGTATCATCGTAAAAGGGAAGCACGTTCAGGGCCACGACCCGGCTGTCGGCACCCGCGGCCCGCTCCGCACGCGCCATGTAGGTTGAATTTCCGCCCACCATCTTGTGGCAATGCAGGATGCGCAGCGGTCGGTTTTTGCGGGGGTGCCGGATCATGAATTTAAGCCGTTTGCGGATGGGCGGCCCGCAAGCCTGTGAAGGACGCCAGACCCGCTGCGATGGCGAAGGCAACGCAGAATCCCACCTTGAGTAATTCCGTTCGGACGGTGATATCCGATGGCAACAGGCGCGATGCAAAACACCCTCCGATGGTCAGACTGGCCAGCACCAAAATGCGTTTGGATTGATAGGTGACCGGGACCAGACGCTGTGATTTCAGGCTGTAGATCAGGGTCAAAACAATGTTGGCCGCACATCCGGCCCAGGCGCATCCCACAAACCCGTAACGTGGCACCAGCATGGCACTCAATCCAATGAAGACTCCGGCTGCAACCCAGGCGATCATGGCCAGGAATCTGGTTTGTTTGGAAATGCTGATCCCCATGGCCGTGACCTGGGTGGTTGTCAGCGCATAGGCGCCAAGCGCCATGGGAATGATCGCGGTTTCTGCTTCAAGGAATTCAGATTTGGTCAGGATCAACAGACCCTCGCGACCGAACGTGCAGAATCCCACGCACAGTAGGCCAAACCCCGCCAGGATCAATGTCAGCACCCTGCCGAACAGCACACTGGCCTGGTGCGCATCCTGCTGATGCGCCTTGAAGGCATGCGGCGTCCATGCCTGGCCCAGGGCACCATTGACCATCGTCAGGACCACCGTCAGATTCGCGGCCACGGTAAACAACCCCGCCTCAGCTTCACCGCGCATTTTTAAAATGACCAGTCTCGAGGAGGATCCGGAAACCCAATAGGCCAGCGCCACTGCCACGAGCGGGGCTCCAAAGGCGACCATTTTCCACATCAACGCCCGGTCGATTTTTAATTCCAGCATGTTTCGGATCATCCAGAGCCTGACGGGCAGAATCATGGCCAGGCCGACCAGACTGCCCAGCATTACCCCCTCCACACGCCCCCATCCTGATTGCACAACGGCAACTCCGGCACTAACACTGGTCAGCACGGTCAGAAAATTCAAAGCCACGAACGGCTTGGGTCGCATTTGATTCCGCAGCGCCTGTCCGCCCAGCGTATGGATCAGTTGGAACGGGATCAGCCACATTGCCAGGGTGAGCAGCAGGCGATGCCGCGAATCGTCCAGCATCAGGTTCGCCATGGGGGTGGATGCCAGCGTGATCATTAAAATCACCGGCACCGTCAGACCCAGCGTAAACAAAATCGCCGTGGACGTGGCCGTCCTCCGCCGTGCGTCATCCTTCGCCTCAAAAAAATACAACGCGTAGGCACTGTCCATACCCAGAGCCAGCACCGCCGCCACTAGGCCCACCACGGACATCGCCGAACCCCACAAGCCGATCTCCGCCTTGGAGAACAGCAGCCATTTGGTGTAAATCGGCATCTGCACAAACGAGATCGCCTTCACGAGAATGTCGCCAATCCCGTAAACCGCCACATCCTTGACGAGTTTTTTCAGCATGGCAGGCGATTTTCCACGAGCGGATGCTCCACCCGGGGCAGGTCGGCGGCGTATTCCCCCATCAGGGGATGGAAGAGATTCATCAAATCGATTTGCCGGCCATGCCATATCCGCTCGTAAATTTTACCGAACAAATACTGGGCCAGTCTGGCGGAATGATATTTCTCCACGTAGGCCCGTCCCGCCATACCCAATTTTTTTCGCAGTTCAGGCTGTGTCACCAGCACCCGCAAACGGTCCTTGAGGGACTCCGGGGTGGCGGAAAAAATCGGACATTCATTCAGGTAGGAGTATCGCCGGAAGACGCGGGTCTGTGATTCCCCATCAAGGTTTGCCAGCACTGGCAGCGCGCTCGACATGCCCTCCATCGCGCTCAACGCATAACAGGGAATGATGAACTGCTCGGCGAGAATGTCCGCCTCCTGATGCATCAGGCGCTGCACCTCGTCATTTTGCATTTTTTCCACCAGGATCAATTCCACCTGCAATCCCTCCGCACCCAATTCCTGCACGGCCTTGATGAGAAATTCCGTGCCCTTGCACCCCCGGTGATTGGGGGTGTGAATGACTTTCACCATCCCGTTCTTTCCATCGGCCGGCGAGAACCTTGTCTGCGGCTGCCATTTCTCAGTATCGATGATGATTGGCGAGTAAATGCCCACGTCGTTGCGCGGAAGTCCGTCCACCCAGAGGAAAAATCCGATCACTGCGTCCGCATGACGACACCAGTAAAAATTCCGTTTTTCCAATTCCTTTTCGCACCGGGCGTTCTCACTGTAATTGATGTTCAGGGCATGGCGGACACTGGGATCCACAATCCGGGAATACATGAAAAAATCCCCACCATAGGGCATCACCACCGTTTTCACTCCCGCGAGTTTCAGGAGCGGCGCCTCCCAAAACCACAATCCGGTGTGGGCCAGGAATCCGCCGGTAAAAGTAAAATGCAGAATGTCGAACTTGAAAATGGAGCGCAAAAATCCGGCCGTGCCGCCAAAAATTTTCGTGGCCCCCCTGCCAAACGGTCCCGGCAGCCATCGGAACAGGCTGCTTAAATACCAGTCAAAATCCGAGCTCTTGTTAATGCCTGCGTAGAACCGATACATGCAGGTCTGCGATTGGTAACCGGCCTGCTTCATGGCCTCGGACCAGTACTTGTTGCTGATGATGGCCGTGGGACCCCACATCAGTCTGGGCAGGCTTTTTTTGCGCAGGATTCTGGCCACAACGCATGCCACCACCAGCAGGGGTGCCGAAACCAGCACCACTGATCCACTGAGGAACCTGAAAAGTTTTTTCATCCAGAATCTCCGCCGCACTACTTCACACAAAGAATCTCGTAGACGGCTTCGTGGCCGTACTTTTCGCCCGGGAAAAACGGACTGACCCCTGATTCGCCGGTTAGGTTGATTTTCCCCTCGTCGTCCACCGCCAGAATCTTGAAACCAAGTTTCTCCAGTTCCGCAAGCGTCAGCGCCTTTGGCATGACGATGGAACTGCCGGGACGATGCTGGCCGGTGGCAAAATACTGAATCGTGTTCGCGAGGGTATCGATCGCCATGTCGCGGGCTGAAAAATTTTCCGAGCTGTTGTGACCATCGACCATATTATAGATGTACCAGCCCAGACCATTGGTGTTCAGATAAAAGCGACCGCCCGGCTTGAGGACTCGATACGCCTCCGCCAGCGCTTTGCGGTAGTCGGTCAACAACAGGACGCTGTAGGAGAAAATGGCATCGAAGGAATGGTCGGCAAAGGGCTGCGTCTCCGCGGGTCCCTGGATGACCCTGACATTGGGCAGTTCCATCCTGCGGATGATTTCCGAGGAGACGGCCACCCGCTCCGTGAAATATTCCAGTCCCGTCACCTCCTCATTCATGCCCGCCAGAGCGCGCAACCACTGGCCCATGCCGCTGCCCAGATCCAGCACATGACCGAGGCCGGTGAATCCCAATGCGCGAAGGCGTTTCTCATAGAGTGTCGGAGCGGTGGACCAGGTCCTGGCGAAGAACTCCCGATCCCGCCCGAGAGTCAGCCCGGTTTCAGCAATGGCCTGAATTTCTTCGAAACTAATCATGGGATGTTTTCTGCAAAACAGTGGTCGGCGTATTCACCGATGGTAAATTGTTCAGCGGGCCTGGCGCCGAGGAAGGTCACCACTTCGGTGAAAAAATTTCCCGTACCCGGTCCCTCGTGCCGCAGGGCCACCACTTCCTCCGGTGTCCGTTGCAGGAAATCGGGACCCAGCTTTTTCAATGCAAAGTAGGGTCGCTCGTCCGGGCTGTTGAGGAAAATGTGCACGGGATGGAATCCCAGGATGTTCAATCCCCGGCGCTTTTCTAGCCAACTCCTCCCGTCCCATTTGGGTGTGGGACTTTCAAATTCGAAATCATCCTCCCAGACATAGGGAAGCTTCAGCAGCGGCGGGGCGCCTCTGCGCCAGAATAACGACCCCTCGGAAGGGCCGTTCACGGGATGAAAAGTGGAGACATCCACCCGCACCGGTGTCTCGGTCATGACTTGGAAATAGAGGTGCGATGACTGCACCAATCCATGGGTGCGCATGGAGATGGCCCCGGGCACCAGGTCCAGACAATGCCGGATCACTTTCGCAGGCGTGCTTCCATGGGTGGACCCTGCCTGGAAATTGGGGTGGATGCCGCATTCAAAAAGCGGGCATTGCTTCAGTTCTTCAATCGCCGGGCTGGTGTGGGTCACAAACCAGGTCGCCTTGACGTGATGTTTTTTAAGGATCTCCGCTGCCGCACGAATCATAAAATCCGGCGCCCAGTCCACATCCAGAGTCAATATCGTCTGACGTTCCTTCATGGCGCCTGGCCTCCCGATAATACCAGTTTGTTCTCCACCAGCGGGTGATCAACGCGCGGCTCATTCATGGCGTATTCACCCAGGATCGGATGGAAGAGATTGCACAGCGTGCCTTCCCGCCCGTGCCAGATGCGGTCATAAATCCTCGGAAAGAGAAATTGGGCAGTGCGCGCCGAGTGGTATTTTTCAACATACGTCCGGCCGGCCCGGCCCAGCTGCATCCGAAGTTCCGGCCGGGTCACGAGCAGTCGCAGATTGTCCGTGAGCGATTCAATCGTTGTGGAAAGGATCGGACATTCGTCAAGATAGCCGTAGCGGCGAAAGATCCGGGTGTAAACCTCCAGATCAAGATTTGCCATGACTGGCAGCCCGCTCGCCATGCCCTCCATTCCGCTCATCGCATAGGCACAAGCCACGAACTGCTCCGCCAGAATATCCGCCTCCCCGGCCATGAGCCGCCGCACTTCCTCATTTTGCATATTCTCAATGAGGAGCAGTTCCACCTGCAATCCCTCCGCCTGCAACTGCTTCACGCTGTGCATGAGATATTCAGTGCCTTTGAACCCGCGATGGTTCGGGGTGTGGATGATTTTCACCGCCCCATTTCTTCCGTCTGCCTGGGAATAGATTTGCTGCTGTTGCCAGAGGTTCGTGTCAATGATTACGGCCGAAAACACACCCACATCGTTGCGCGGCATGCCATCCGCACACATGAAATGGCACACGACCGCATCCGCATTTTTTGACCAGTAGAAAACCCGCTGCTCCACTTTCTTCTCCTCCCGGGCCATTTGTGGATAACTGAGATTGAGGACATGCCGCAGGCAGGGATCCGCGATGCGGGAGTACATGTAGGCATCGGCCCCGTAGGGCATGAGCACGGTTTTCACTCCGGCGAGCCCAAGCAGGCAGGACTCAAGACGCCAGAGTGCCGTCCATCCAAGGTAGCCGCCCCCGAAATTTAAATGCTGGATGTCGAAATTCCAAACCCCGCGGATAAAGCCCGCATAAGGCGCCAAAAAGTGCGCGGCTGGCCTGCCAAGCATGCGCGGCCACCTGGTGAAAATCTCATCGCAGTAGTGATCGTAGTCCGACGCCTGGTTGATCTTCGGATAGTATTCAAACATCAGCGTCCGCGAATGGTAGCCAGCCTGCGCCAGAGCCTGCGACCAATACTTGTTGCTGATGATGGGAACCGGACCCCAGACCAAGCGCGGCAATTTGGGCCGCTGGCGCATCCGCGAAACCAGACAGACCACGACCAGCAGGGGCAGCATGAATACGGCAACCATCGTTGCCATGAATTTCTTTAGTGCGGCGCTCAAGTGGACATGGGTTGGGAACTTCCCATTTCAAACAATGCTCAAGCACGACCCCGGAGCCAGGAAATGTAGGATTCCAGCCCCCTGGCCAAGGGGATGCACTTGCGGCCCAGCATCATCCTGAACCGCTCATTGATGGCGGCGGTCCCACCAGTCATGGCATCATCCAGCATTTCAAAGATTGGCTCACGCTCGATGATCCTTCCGGCCTGACGCGCGATATCCTCGATGGTGACGACCTCATCCCCTGCCAGATTCATGACCGTGGGATCCTGCGAAGCCACGCGGGCCATGATCCCAGCCACCGCATCATCCACATAGAGCGGACTCAGCACCGGCATGCCATTGGCGCGAATGGAGACAGCCCGGTTCTCCAACACCCGGCGCACTACGTCGGGGATCAGTCGGAACGCCTGCTGCCCCGGGCCGTACGGACTGTATACCCTGAGGATATCCAGGGCGATCCGCTGCTTGAGTTCTCCCAGCAGCCGCTCGGCGGCTATTTTGGACTCGGCGTAAAAACTGCCACCCAGCAATGGGGCCGATTCAGAAACCGGCCCCGGGTTGGCTCCGTAAACGTTGCCTGTCGAACAATAAATGAATTTCTGCGCGCCCTGAGCTGTCGCCGCGAGTGCCAGACGGACGGCACTGACACTGTTGATCATCAGCAAATCCTCTGCTCCGTCGGGAAACCGAATGTTGGACTGCGCCAGATGCACCACCACCTCCACTTTTGGAATGGAAATGGTTTTCATCTGCCGGAGGTCACCCACAATGGGAATCACCCCTGCGGGCAGGTGGGAGTCAACGGAACGGATGATGTTATAAGTCTCGTGCCCGGCACCGACCAACGACGGAAGCAGATGCGAGCCAATAAAACCAGAGCCGCCAGCAACGAGAACTTTCATAGGGTTTTGCGAAAAAATTTTGGTCGTTCGAATGCCGCACACTCAGCCTGGCACGGGCTCCACCAGAGCAGGCCGGGCGTAGGATGCGAACTTGCACCGGATGGACTGGATCACCTGCGTCGCAGGAACCACCGCGTCCCCATGCTCCACAAGCTCCACGACGACGGCCCCCCGATCACCGCAGGTCACCATTACCTCTGGGTTCAGAATCCTGACCACCTGGCCCGGCGGCCCGTCGTAAATATCCGGAAACACCCTCGCCTTCAGAATGGTCAGTTTCTTCCCATCCATCCAGGTAAAGGCCCCCGGGTAAGGCCTGCTTTGTGCACGCACGAAATGGTGAATCCGCTCCGCAGTCCAGTTCCAGTCGATCCATCCATCATCCGGCGAACGTTGCGAACAATACGTCGCCTGGGTGTGATCCTGCTCCACCGGGGCAAGGGTGCCTTGCAGCATCCCCGGCAAAATTCCTTTCAACCCATCCAGCATGGCCTGCTCCAATTTAGGCAGAACCTCGCCAATCGCGTCATCGTGCGCCACTGGCAGCGACACCTGTCCCCAGATGGGTCCGTCATCCATACCGGGTGTGAATTGGAAGATGGAGGATCCCACCTTGGGCTCGCCATTGATCAGCGCCCACACTACCGGAGCCCCACCACGGTAGCGGGGCAACAGGGAATGATGAATGCCCACAAATCCCGCCTTGGGAAGTTTGAGAATGGCTTCGCTAAACAGCCAATACCAGCCGGCAACGAAGCAAATGTCGGGACGCTCAGCCGTGATCAATTCCTCCGCCTGTTTGCGACCCTGGGGAATATGCAGGGGCAGTCCGGCCTTCTGGCAGAACTCCTGAATGGCGGTGTATTCCGTGCGGGAATCAAGTCGGTCATCCATCGTCACGGCGGCCTTCAAAAGTCCGGGACTCACCTCGTGGAGCAATTTTAGAACCCTGAGTCCGATGGTCTTGCTGCCAAGAAAATGGATTTTTTGGATCATGGATTTCCAGGAACCGACAGAAAACGAAACTTGAACCTAAACACCGCCTACAATCCTGCAGGGAGTTCCAAAGGCCTTGCTGCCCGCGGGGATATTCGATAGCACCAGACTGTTGGCTCCAATAATGCAGCCATCACCAATGGTGACCCCCTTGGCGATCACGGTATTCGGACCGATGTAGCACCGGGATCCAATCTTGACGGCACCATACTCATAAGGGGCAACCCCACCACTCACCGCCCAGTGCACAGAGTCGTGGGAATAAATCTGCACGCCCGCGGAAATGGAACAGTAATCGCCGATCTGCAATCCGCCGCTGCCATCCAGCAGAGTGTAGGGACCGATCCAGACATGCTGCCCCACACTCACCTCGCCAATTACGACGCTGGAATCATAGATGCTGGACCCCTCACCACATCCCATGGACCTGGCACGCTCCCACCGATCTGAAACGTAATCTCCAAACGGGAGATGGCGCTTCCACTGTGCTGCGACTGCTTCTCTGCGAGACCGATGAAAATCGTTTATTTGTTCGGAGAAATTCATGGAGAATTGAAAGTTGGAAAATTAACAACTCAAACCGTTAAGACTTATCTGGGTGCCAAGCGGAGGCCGGCCTTGGCTGCCCCATCCAGATGTGACGCAGAATTTGATCCCACATCCGACCCATCGTTCCATAGCTGTGGAACTTCATGACATAGTCCCTACCTTTTTTCGCGATCGCACGGCGCTTGCTCTCATTCATGATAAGATCCCTCAGCACACCCTCAATTGTCTCTGTCGTAGCCGAAACAATTGGACACTCATCCAGTCCGGTGCTTGCCCGATGAAATGCGTAATAATGATCGTCCGTTAAATTGGAAACTACCACCTTCCCCAAGGCCATGCCCTCCACAGCACTCAGGGCATACCCAAGTAGCAATTGCTCCACCAGAATATCCGCCTTCATTAAGGCAGCCCGCACCTCAAGATTTGTCATGTTCTCCAGCAGTCTCAACTCATGCTTCACCCCTTCATCATTGAGTTTCTCGCTCGCGGCGATCAAATGCTCTGTTCCTTTCATGCCCCGATGATTTGGCGAATGCATTATCACCACCGTTTCGTGTTTCAGTTCCGGTTCCGGCATGCGCCAGAGTTCCGTGTCGATTGGATAACAGAGTGTGGCAATGAGATCCCACGTGGGAAGCGTCTCCCAATGGACGATACAGGCCAGCACAAAATCCGCCTGACGACAAAGCCGGGCCAACCGACGGATCGTCGATGCTTCGTTTAACCCATACATCGGATAACTTGCGCTCAAACCGTGGCGCCAAGCCATGCTGTGGATTAGACTTGGCACTGCGCAGTCCCCACCGTAGGGAAAAATGATCGTCCGGCAACCAGCCAATCGAAGTAATGGGAGATCCCCTTTGACCCATGGTGTTTTAGAAAGATATCCCCCTTCAAATAACATTATCAGGCAATCGTAATTAAAAATGATGCTCAGAAAGACTCCATAAGGCCCGATCAGCCTGCGAACAGGCTTACGCCATGCTCTGGGCAGCCATCTGAGGGATACGAGATCCTCCTCATGCAAATCAAAATCGGATCGATCATTAATTTTATAAACCTTGAAGACACAGGTGTCGGCTTTGTATCCCGCAAGGCGCAGTGCCTGGGAAATATATTTCAAGGAAATAACCGGAGTCGGTCCAAGAGCCACTCTCGGCAACTCTCCGTGGTTGCGGCGAAATCTCGTGAAAATGCAGGCACCTACCAGCAAAGGCAACATCACCATGGCGAATAACACCTCTGCCGCTTTTACGCCCAGTCCGTAAAGAGTTTTCATTGAGGCAATGGTGGCGACAGAAAAATCAAAAATACCGCTGCAGCAGTGACTCCACATTCAGGAGCGACCAGATCAGCAGGCGGCGGTTTTGTTTTCCGTCAAGGTGCTCATGGATGAGGCCATCCACCGTTCCATGATCGAGATATTCGTAGATCCGGGCGCGGGGATTCACGAGGGCGCGCTTGACGTAGTCGATGCTCTCGCCCTTGAACCAACTGGCATCCGGTGACGAGAACCCCTGCTTCTCGGCATTCGTGATGTCATCCGGAAGCAGACGCGACATCATGGAACGCAGGGCCAGCTTCCCGTCATTGGTGCGTTGGAAGAATTGCTGCTTCTTGGCCGTGTTGTCATTTTCATTGATGCGCACCACTTCGGAGAGGTTGCGGAGCTTGGCGGAGGTTGGCAGCCGCATGGCAAAGTCCACCAGATCATTATCCAGAAACGGGACGCGCGTCTCCAAGCTGTGGGCCATGCTGAGCTTGTCCTCCACGACGAGCAGACCGTGCAGGAAGGTTTTGGCTTCAAGGTAGAGCGAGTGATTGATGTAATCCTCCGGTCGACTCAGCTGGTTGGCATGCGTGGCAAAGACATCGCGGAAAATGTCGCGCGTGGAAACATCCTTCACGTCGCCCCAGATGGGAGTGAAGACCTTTTTGATCAGGGTATTGGGAATGAGCCGCTGCCAGTAGCCGTAGTATTTATCGATGTAATCCTCGAAATTATCATTCACCGCAGCGCGGTAATACCTCCATGGGTAACCGCCAAAGAGTTCGTCTCCACCGGCGCCGGAGAGGCAGACTTTCACGAATTTACTCGCCAGCCGGGCCGCGTAGTAATTGGGATAACACTGTCCCACACGCGGCTCCTCAAGGTGCCAGGTCAGTTCCGGAATGCAGCGCTCCATGTCCCCGGCCTTGAGGACCATTTCATAATGCTCCGTGCGGAAAAGGTAGGACATCCGCTCCGCCTTGGCACGCTCATCAAAGGTCAGTTCGAGACCGGAGGCGGAGCTGAGATCGAAGCCACAGGTAAAGGTTGTCAGACCTGGAAGCTGGGTGGCCGCCACTGCCGTGATGGAACCGGAATCCATGCCGCCGCTGAGATACGATCCCACCGGGACATCGCTGACGAGCTGCCGGTTGACCGACTGCAGGAACAATCGGTGCAGTTCCTCAACGTATTCCTCAAAGGAGGCGGGCTTTTCAGGTTCCGTGAAATGAAAATCCCAGTATCGGTGGAGGGTCGCGGGAGTATTCGCCCTGATCCTGAGGAACGAACCGGCAGGGAGCAGGTGGATTCCTTTAAAGAGCGTCTTCTCCGTGAAGAAATTTTGAAACGTGAAATACTCCAGCAATCCCTCGCGATCCAGATCATGCGGGGCATCCGGATGTTCGAGGATCGATTTGATTTCAGAACCAAAGAGGAAACATCCGTCTTTCTCGCTGTGATACACGGGCTTGATGCCGTAACGGTCACGCGCCAGCAACAACGTCTGTTCCTGCTTGTCCCAGAAGGCCAGGCCAAACATACCGTTGAATCTCAGCAGGGCCGACTCCCCCCATTGCGCCAGCGCATACAGCACCACTTCGGAATCCGTGGTGGAGTGAAACTGCCAGCCCAGGGCTTCAAGTTCGATTCGCAATTCCCGGTAATTGTAGACCTCGCCGTTGTAGGAAATGACGTAACGCCCATCCCGGGTGATCATCGGTTGGTGTCCGGCGGGCGAAAGATCAATGATGGAGAGACGCCGGTGTCCCAGGCCCACGGGACCATCCACGTAATGCCCCTCCCCATCGGGGCCTCGATGCTTGATGGCGTCCGTCATGCGCCGCAAGACCACCGCAGAGGCGGGTGCCCCGTGGCGGTTAAACATTCCAGTGATTCCGCACATAATTAGCGTTTGGTTGCGATCACCGTGATACCGCTGTCATCGACTTCCATTCGCTGGACGTCGAGGTTTGCCTCCGCGCACCAAGCCGAAACCTGCTCCGGAGTCTGGCGGTGGGCGTAGGCCGGACGATACCAGTCGAAGTTGATATGAACATTTTCCTCGAACGTCATCGTGTCATTCCAGAAAACCTTGCCAATGTTGTTGTAGAAAAACCGCTGCAAATCAAAGGTTCCCTCCTTGAGGCCAAGCACCTTGATGTCCCGTGGCAGCACCAGTGTCTGTTTCAAGCCGGCCAGCGCCTTGCCCAGTTCTGTCAGCGCACGCATCGCCTCCCAGGCCTCCTCGTTGGACAGGTTGGCCAGCTCGTCGCGGACATGGTCGTCGGCAAATTCCCGCAGCGGCGCCTTCTTCTTATAAACGTAGAAGTGAAACTGTCCTCCCTTCGCCAGCACCCGTGCTCCTTCGGCGATGGCTGCGGCCGTGGAGGGAGTATGATGGAGAACGCCTTCGGAGAAAATGGTGTCGAACGCGCCGTCACCGTAGGGGAGCCGCAGGGCATCCCCCTGGACAAATTGCACGTTAGGCAAATGCCCCAACCTTTGCAATCCAACATCCACCGCCGTGGAAATATCCGTGCCCACATACATGGCTTTACCCTTCCAGAGTGGGGAATCCAGCCACAGGGAGGCGGAGAATCCGCTGCCGCAGCCGATATCCAGAATGTATTTCCTGGAGTCGTAAAAGGAAGTCCAAGCCCCGGCACTTTCGAAACCGTATTTCTTCAAATACCAATCCAGAGCCATTTTTTTGGTTTCGGGACTATCGTAGGTGTCCGTCTTCTCCCATTTGAATGCGAAACAATCCTGGGTCTGTCCCTGCGCTTCGTCATGCCCGGGAAGCAGTCGCGGAATCCCGCGCACAATGGGGTACGATCGTCCACCCGGTGCCTGGAGCACCTCAGGATTGCTGGTGGTGGCCAGACTCTGTTGCGTTTCAGGATCCGCCAGAAGCGCGCGCAGGTCGGGACTGAGAGTTTGGGTTTTCATTCGGGAACTAGGCGGATTTAAGGGCTGCAACAACGTAGGCATAGTCTTCCGCGACCATGCGGTTGTGCAGGGGAATGGACATGGACAACTGGTCGCAATCGCGCGCTCCCGGGAAGTCATCCGGGCGCGTTCCCATCGTGCGCTGGTAATAACTGAGCATGTGGACGGCGTGCGTGCCAGGCCGGGTGGAGACGCCTTTTTGCTGGAGAAATTCCATCAAATCATTGCGTTTCATGGGGGATTTTGCTTCATCGATCAGGGTTACAAATGATTGCCAGCCATGATGGTAATCCGCCGAAAACTCCGGGGTCTTCAGCCAATCAAGCCCGGTGAGTTCACGGCGGTAGTAATCCGCCCACTGCGCACGCTCATTGATAAATTCATCAAGCCGTTGAATCTGCACGACACCCACAGCGCCCTGCAGGTCCGTCATGCGGTAGTTGTAACCCAGCAGATTAAAGTCTGGAAGGATGTAGGGGCGCGGACCGTGGTGGCGTTGCTCCTCGGAAATGGAGGCACCGTGGTTGCGCAGATTGCTGCACAATTCGGCCAGGGAATCATCATTGGTCGTAAGCATGCCCCCCTCCCCGGTCGTAACGGATTTGCGCGGATGAAAGGAAAAGCATCCCATCGTTCCCAGCGCGCCGGCGGGCGTGCCCTTGTATCCCGACCCGGCTGCACAGGCTGCATCTTCAATCAGGGGAATGGATCCGGCGATGGCGCGGATGGCATCCATGTCCGCGCAGAGTCCAAACAGATGAACGACCATGATCGCCTTGGTGCGTGAGGTGAGGCACGCGGCGATTTTGGTGGGGTCAAGGTTGAAGGTGCTTGTTGAAACATCGCAGAAGACAACTTTGGCACCACAGTGCAGCACCACATTTGCCGTCGAGACCCAGGTAAATGCCGGAACAACCACCTCATCCCCCGGTCCGACTCCCAGCGCCACCAGTGCCAGGTGCAGCGCCGTGGTGGCGCTGGTCACCGCAAGGGCATGCTTGACCTGATGCCGCTTGGCGAAGAGTTGCTCGAACTCCCGCACCTTGGGGCCGCTGGTAAGCCAGCCACTGTCGAAACACTGTTTCGTGGCGGCCCACTCGGCTTCGCCGGTGACGGGAAGAGAGATGGGAATGTTCCTTTTTTCCATGGGGTTGCAGGGGTGGAAATTTATTTGTTCCGGCGCGCTTCCAGTTCCGCGATGTAACTGCGGCGCCAGTTGATCAGCCGCTGCATTCCGTCCTCCAGATCAATGCTCCATTTGAATCCGAGATCCTTCTCGGCGGCTTCAATGGATCCGATGCGGTTGGTCACAAATGTCAGGCCGGCCGGCATGTATTCGATTTCTGCCTGCTTCCCGGAGAGACGGATGAGCAGTTCCGTGAGTTCCTTGATGCTGGTTCCGATGCCGCGGCCGACGTTGTAGTTTTTGCCCGTGGCATCCGACTTCATGGCGCAGACATTGGCGCGAGCGACGTCCTCCACAGCAACGAAATCATACTGCTGCGAGCCATCGCCATAGACTTGCGGACGACCGCCGGAGTCCAGGCGATCCAGAATCTTGTGCATAACGGCGATGTAGGCGCCCTTGTAATCCTGGCGCGGCCCATAAACGTTCATGTAGCGCAGCCCCGCCCAGTTCAAACCGTAGCGCTTACCAAGGGAAATGAGCATGTGCTCCGCCGCGATCTTGGTGGCTCCGTAGAACGTATCGTTGTTGTAGGGATGCTCCTCCGTCATGGGCAGCTCCACCGCATTTCCATAGACGGATGCGGAAGAGGAATAGACCAGGCGGGAAACCTTGTTGCGAATGCACGCCATGATGACGTTGAAGGTGCCCTTGATGTTCACATCGAACGCGCTTTCGGGATACTCATGGCAATGCAGCAGCCACAGGGCCGCGAGGTGGAACACGCCGTCGATGCCTTCCATGGCCTTGTTCAAAATGTCCGGCTGGGTGATGTCCCCGCCGATTTCAAAGATTTTGCAGCGCGGGTCCTTCAAGGCGGCGGTGAGGTTGTCTTCGCGGCCGCGCGTGAAGTTATCGTAGATGATGACTTCCTTGACGTCTTCCTTGAGCAGTTGATCCACAACGTGTGAGCCGATGAGGCCAGCGCCGCCGATGACGAGAATTCTTTTCCCTTTGAGGTCCATAGTTTTATATTTGGGGTTGGATTAGGCTGCAGTCGCAGCACGGATTTGTTCGATGAGATAATTGCCAATAGCCAGCGAGGCCGTGGCTCCGGGGGATGGGGCGTTGAGCAGATGAATCTGACCGGGTTTTTGTTCCAGGGCAAAATCCATGAGCAGCGATCCGTCGCGATGAATGGCCTGGGCCCGCACGCCGCTGCCGCCATCGCGGGAGATGTGCTCCATGCGGATTTCGGGAATGAGACGCTTGAGGTTTTTGAGGAAAACTTTTTTGCTGAAGGAATTTCGCAGTTCGTCCCAGGTGGTGCCCGGATATTTTTTCAGGAATTGATAGAGGCCCGGAAACGTAAATGTTTCCCAGGAATCTTTCAGCGAGAAGTCCGTGCGCTTGTAACCCTCCCGCTTGAATGCCAGCACTGCATTCGGCCCGGCTTCAATGCCGCCACCGATCATGCGGGTAAAATGCACGCCGAGGAATGGCAGCGTGGGATCCGGAACCGGATAAATCAAATGTCTGACCAGGTGCGCACCGCTTGGTGCCAGTTTCCAATAGTCGCCACGGAAGGGAATGATGCGTGAGTCCGGTGTGAAGCCTGCCGAGCGGGCCACGCGATCACAATGCAACCCGGCGCAGTTCACGATGAAGTCCGCGGAAATTTCCTCCTGGGGTGTGGAAACGATCTGCCTGCCGCCGTCCGTTCGCACGCGCAGGGCGGGGGCACTCGTGCGCACCTGATGACCGGCGGCGCGGATGAGTTCCACCATTTTGCGCATGACGGCGGAGTAGTCCACGATGCCTTCCTCCGGGACGCGAAGCGCTGCGCGGCCCACGGCATGGGGTTCAATTTCCTGAATGGCGGCGGTGCCCTCCAGCCATTTCAGTCCGTTCACGCCATTGGCGGTCCCGCGGGCCTCCAGATCACGCAATCGGGCAACTTCCGGCTCATCCACGGCCAGGACAATCTTCCCGCAGATGTCATGGGGAATGCCGTGCTCCCTGCAGAACGCGATCATTTCCCGGATGCCTTCCACGGCCAGTCTGGCCTTGAGGGATCCGGGCTTGTAGTAAAGGCCGCAATGCAGCACGCCGGAATTGTGACTGCTCTGGTGGCCGCCCGTCTGCGCGTCCTTTTCCAGCACGATAATTTCCCGCGCCACCTGCTGCCGGGCAGCTTTGAGCGCCGTGGCCAGGCCGACGATGCCTCCGCCGATGATGATGAGCCGTTCCATGCTATTTCAAAACCGTGGCGAACGCCGAACAGACCAGATCAACTTCCTCGTTGGTGAGGTAAGGATTCATGGGAAGGCTCAGGCCTTCATTGGCGACCTTTTCAGAGCAAGGAAACTCGCCGGCTTGATGGCCGAGATAAGCAAACACAGGCTGCAGGTGCAGGGGCACGGCATAATAACTCACGGAGGGGACTCCCAGCTTGGCGAGGGCGGCGCTGATTTCATCGCGCTTCGGCGAGAGGACGGTGTATTGGGCATAGACGGAGGTGTTGCCTGCGGCCACGTGCGGAAGTGTCACGCCGAGATTGCCAAGGCGCTCGTTGTAGGTGGCGGCTACTTGCTGGCGTTTGGCGATTTCCTCGTCAAAAATTTCCAATTTCTCCAAGAGGATGGCCGCCTGGAGCGTATCGAGCCTTCCGTTGATGCCGAGGATGGGGTGGTGATGTTTCTTCGCCTGACCGTGCACGCGAATCTGTTTCATGGTCTGGGCCAGCTGATCGTCGTTGGTAAACAGCGCGCCACCATCGCCATAGCAACCGAGGGGCTTGGAGGGAAAGAACGAGGTGCTGCCAATGGTGGAAAGCGCACAGGACCGACGGCCGTGGTGGGTCGCACCGAACGATTGTGCCGCATCCTCGATCACCGGAAGATTGTGGCGGGCGGCGATGGCATCGATGGCCTCCATGTCGGCCACCTGACCAAAGATTCCCACAGGCATGATGGCTTTTGTTCTTGGAGTGATGGCGGCTTCAAGTTTGGCGGGATCGAGATTCCAGATCCTGGGGTCGATGTCCACAAAGACAGGCTTGGCTCCCAGCAGTGCGATCATTTCCGCCGTGGAAATCCAGGTGTAGGGAACCGTAATCACCTCGTCGCCCGCGCCAATGCCCAGCGCCATCATGGCGATGAGCAGCGTGTCCGTGCCGCTGGCGGCGCCGATGCAATGCCGGACGCCAACGTATTCCGCCAGCTTCGTTTCAAGCTCGGCGATCTCCGGTCCCATGATGTAATTGCCATGCTCGAGGACGGTGGCGATGCGCCGGTCGATTTTTTCGCGGATGCGTTTCTGCTGGGATTTGAGGTCGATGAATTCCATGTCGGGGAGGTTGGGATAAGTCTGTGGCTAGGAGGTTGAGCGCGACCCGCAGATGGCGTCGCGGAGCGAATAGTAAATGAAGAGGGAGTTGTAAACGAAATAGCGTTTCCACAGCCGGCGAGGCTCCGAGATCATGCGGTGAACCCATTCAATACCCGATTTCTGCATCCAGCGCGGAGCGCGTTTCACCTGGCCGGTATAGAAGGCGAAGGCGGCTCCCACACCCATGTAAATGGCCGGCGGGAGTGTTGAAAGGTTGTCGGCAATCCATCGTTCCTGCTTGGGACAGCCAAGCCCCACCCAGACGACGCTGGCACAGGACGCGGCGATCTGATCCCTCATCAGTTGCAAATCTTCCGCGGTCCATTCGCGAAATGGCGGAGAGTAGGAGCCGACGATGCAAATGTTCGGACACTCCTGGCGGGCCGTTTTCACAAGGTCCGCGAGCAGGCGATCGCTCCCACCGAGGTAATAGTGCTTCAGATGCGGGCGGGCGTTGGAGTATTCCTGAAACCGACGGAACATGTCTGGGCCGGACACGCGTTCGGTAAGCTTGGCTTCGCCGGAAAGATGCCGGTTCACGCCCCACAGGACCGGCCGCCCGTCCGGCATGACGGCGTCGAGTTTTCTGAGCTTGGAGCCGAACTCGGGTTCGTGCCGACCACGGGTGATGTTGCTGGCGTCGGCAAAGGTCACTCCGTAGGCGCGATCCTTGGAGGTTGCCCACTGCTCCAATTTCGCCATCACTTCGGGATAGCGGGTGGCTACGACCGGAATGCCGAGGACCGGATATTTTTCGAACAAGGACATTGGCAAACAAATCAGGCTGGAGCCTTGAAATCGTCGTACTTCACCGCGCCCTGACTGAGTTCCTGCGGGAGCGGGGCCTCCTCGTCCAGCGTCAGGCAACGCACGGCGCCGTCAGTCAGTTGATAGAGAAATCCAGATTCAGGACAGGTCGCTCGCCCGGCGGCGTCGAATTTCAGCAGGTGTCCATGGCGGCTCATCCAGCCATGGAGGCGGCCGGGGACTCCCATGACAAATCCATAGTCAGGCACATCTCTGGCCACCACCGCTCCGGCTGCGATGAAAGAATACCGACCCAGGGTGATCCCGCAGACAATCGTGGCATTGGCTCCAACCGTGGTGCCGCGGCGGATGAGCGTGGTCTCGTAGAGCGAATGCCGCTTCACCTGACTGCGCGGATTGGTAACGTTCGTCAACACGCAGGAGGGACCAAGGAAGACGTCATCCTCAATGGTGGTGCCGGTGTAAATGGCCACGTTGTTCTGCACCTTCACATTGGACCCGATTACGACATCATTGGCGACCATGGTGTTCTGGCCGAAGATGCAGCCGCTCCCCAATCTGGCTCCGGAGCAAATGTGCGCGAAATGCCATATCTTGGTGCCGTCGCCGATGGTGACGTTGTCGTCGATGATGGCGGTGGGATGAACGTAAAAGGAACTCATGCTGAAACGGGGCTGACCTGCTCAAGGATACGGACGACCGCAGCGCCGCCGTGCCCGTCGGAAAGGGGCGTGGAGCGTGTCCGGATGCAATGCAGGAAATGTTCAATCTCGGCGCGAAGCGGCTGGAAATTTGGCGGGGCGGTGAAAATGATCTCGCTGCCATCATCCACATTTTCCAGCGCGGCATTGATCGTTTTGCGATGCCACGTCACCTGCTGCGCCACCTCATCGTAATGCAGCACTCCTTTTTCGCCGATGATGTGCAGTCCACGCCGATTGTCCGGCCAGAGCCAGGAGTTGTGGAGGTGGGCCTGGGTGCCATCGGGAAATTCGAGATGGAGAAACGTGTCGTCGGCGATGGTCGATTGCAGGCCGCAGTGGCCGATGAAGGTTGATTTTACGGGAACCTGGCCGGTCAGGTGGAGCAGGACCGCGAGGTCATGCACCCCGAAACTCCACAATACATTTTCCACGGACCGTGCGCGTCCCAGCTTCATGCGGTCCTGATGCAAGGTGAACACTTTCCCTAATGTTCCGGCCTCAAGAAATTCTTTCAGAAAGGCAATCGCGGGCTGGTAGAGCAGCAGATGGCCGACCATGAGGATGCGCTGTTTGGCGGCAGCACGGGCGATGAGGTCCTCCGCCTCCGCCGAGTTCAGCGTCATCGGTTTCTCAATGAACACATCGAGCCCTGCATCAAATGCCTGAATCGCGATGGGTGCATGGAGGTGGGCAGGGGTGACGATGGTGACGGCGTCGATGCCGGAGGCAAATAGGTCGGAGGCGTTTTCGAAAATGGGCACACCGGGGTAGGCCTGCTGGGCGGATTCGCGAGCTTTGGGAAATGGCTCGGCGATGCCTGCAAGCACTCCCATCTCATGGAAAGTGCGGAGGTGATTTTTGCCGAAGGCTCCCGCACCGACGACGCCTATTTTTTGGGAGTTCATCTAAGCTTTGGTGACCTGACCGGGCTTGGTGGGGATGGCGGCCATGGCATTGCGGGTGTCCACGATGCAGGGTGCCCAGGCAGCGAGTTCCGTGAGATTGACCCTGGCGTGATTGGTGGAAATGAGCACGAGATCGGCGGCGCTGACACTGGCCTGATTCCACTCGATGGATTTCATGCCGGTGTATTCGGCATGTTCGCGCGTGGGGGAGACGACGGGAATGTGGGGATCGTAGTAGCTGATTTCCGCGCCCTGCGCCTTGAGCAGATCGAAAAGTTCAAACGTCGGACTCTCCCGCATGTCATCGACATTGGCCTTGTAGGCGAGGCCGAGGATGAGTACCTTGCTGCCGTTGAGTGGCTTGCGGGCACGGTTCAGTCGTTCTCCGACCCGCCTTACAACGTAGGAAGGCATGGCTTCGTTGATCTCGCCAGCCAGTTCAATGAAACGGGTGTGGACCCCAAATTCCCGTGCTTTCCAAGTGAGGTAGAATGGATCGATGGGGATGCAATGCCCGCCCAGGCCGGGTCCCGGATAAAACGGCGTGTAGCCGAAGGGCTTGGTGGCGGCGGCGTTGATGACCTCCCAGATATCGATTCCCATTTCATCAGCCACGATCTTCATCTCGTTGACAAGGCCGATGTTGACGGCGCGAAAGATGTTCTCGAGCAGTTTCACCATTTCCGCCACGCGGGTGGACGTGACTGGCACCACCTTGTTGTAAATGGCTCCGTAGCAGGCCACGCCTGCCTTCAGGCACTCAGCGGTGTGGCCACCGACGACTTTGGGGATGTTGGTCCCGCTGAAATTCGGATTGCCCGGGTCCTCGCGCTCGGGGGAGAAGACGAGGTGGAAATTCTCGCCCATTTTGAAATTCAATTTCTCGAGATGGGGCAGAAATTCCTCATCGGTGGTGCCTGGATAGGTGGTGCTCTCCAGGCAGATGATCTGACCGGCGCGCAGGTGCGGCATGATCGCGTCCCGCGTGGCCCGCACGTAGCTGAGGTCCGGCTCGTGATGGTGGCTCAGCGGCGTAGGCACGCAGATGATGATGGCGTCCACTTCGCTGACACGGGAGAGATCGGTCGTGGCTTCGAGCAGGCCTGCGGCCAACGCACTCTGGATGGACGATCCGGGAATGTGCTCGATGTAGCTGCGACCAGCGTGAAGCGACTCGACCTTGCGGGCATCCACATCCAGGCCCAGAACCCGGAATCCGCGGCCGACATAGCCCAGTAGCAAGGGCAGCCCGACGTAGCCCAGGCCCATCACGCCGATGACGGCGGTTTTGTCGGTGAATTTTTCAATGATGTTAGTTTGACTCATAGAGGGAATGAAAAAATGCCGCCCAGCGGTCGGCGTAGGCTTGGGTTGTGAAGTTGGCCAGATAGCGCTGGCGGTTGTGGCGGCCCATGTCGGCTGGCGATTGCGTCAGCAGTTTTTCCATCGCGGCAGCGAGCAGACGGGGTTGCCGGGGTGGGATGATTTGTCCTCCCATGCCATTGTCCAGCGCATCCGCCACGCCACCAACATCCGTGGCGATGATGGGAAGGCCGACGGCCATGGCATCGAGAATGGCAAGCGGGAAAGCTTCATGCCAGGAAGGGAAAATGAAGACGTCAGCAGCTGCCAGCATCGACCACTTGGCGTCATCGTAGATCGCCCCATGCCAGGTGGCGTTTACTCCCCTGGCGCTGAATTCCTTCAGGGTGTTTTCAATCATCTCCTGGTTGGTTTCGAAAGCGGGTCGCCCGTAAAAATGGAACTCGGGATGGATTCCTTTGGCTGCCAGCATTTCCGCCGCCTGAAGCAGGTCTCTCCACCCCTTGGCGTCGTTCATCTGGGAAAGATAAATGAAGCGTGGATGGGAATGGGGAGCGTCTGACCAGTCCCGGTGCTGCGGGGGATCGGGGACCCCATTTTCAATGATGGTGATTTTCCAAGCATCAATCCAATCCGGCACGTGGTGCGACAGACGTGGAGCCACGAGGATGATTTTGGACAATCGGCGGAGCGTGTGCCTGGCAATGGTGGATTTCCACCCGGTCATTTCCTCGGCAAGCAGCCGGAAATCATTGTGAATCCAACCGTGGACTGGTTTGCGCAGGAGCCAGGCGCACCAGATGAAGAGTGAGTCCTTGAGGAACGGTTTGAAATAAAAAGTGGGCGTGGTGATGACCGAACGGATTCGACCGAAAAGCAGGACGCGAATCAGATGTGTAAGATAACCAAGGAGGCGGAACCCTTTGCGGAGCGAAAATTTTCCCAGGTCGTCATGACTGTCCGTGAAACGGGAATCGAGGTGAACAATTTCGACCGGCAGGCGATCGCGGTGCACGAGGAGATTCTGCAGACAGAGCGTCACCCCGTGCACCGGGGGCGGCAGCGGTCCGATGACGAGCACTCGTGGTTTGTGGGTACTCGTCATCCGTGGCATGGGCCACCGGCCGCAATGTGATGGCGGGGGAGGGACCGCGGCTTAGAATACCTTGTTGCCGCCCGTGGTCATTTCCTCGTAGATCCAGTCGTAGGTCTTTTTCATACCCGTGCGGAGGTCTATTTCCGGTTCCCAGCCCAGCACTTTGTTGATGAGTGTGTTGTCGCTGTTGCGACCGCGCACGCCCTGGGGGGCGCTGAGATTGTAATTGCGCTTCATTTTGATGCCGGCGATTTCCTCGACGATGTCGACGAGCTGGTTGATGCTGACAAGTTCGCTCCGTCCGAGGTTCAATGGTTCCATGAAGTTAGAGGCCATGAGTTTGTCCAGACCGGTGATGCAGTCATCCACATACATGAAACTGCGGGTCTGGTTGCCATCGCCCCAGATTTCCATCTCGTGGTTGCCGCTGACTTTGGCCGCGATAATTTTGCGGCAGACGGCGGCGGGGGCTTTTTCCCGACCACCCTGGTAGGTTCCGTAGGGGCCGTAAACATTGTGGAAACGCACGATGCGCACGTCCGAGCCAAAGTCTTCATGGAAATGGCGGCACATGCGCTCCGAGAAGAGTTTTTCCCAACCGTAGCCATCCTCAGGCATGGCGGGGTAGGCATCCTCCTCCTTCAGAGCGGTCACGGCGGTGTCTGTTTGCTTCGTGGCGTTGTAGACGCAAGCGCTGGAGGAGTAGAGGTATTTCTTCGCTCCCTGATCCCGCGCCGCCATCATGAGGTGGGTGTTGATCAGGACGCTAAGCATGCAGAGCGCACGGTTGTTCTCGATGAATCCCATGCCGCCCATATTGCAGGCCAGATTGAAAATGGTGTCCATCCCCTTGGCGGCCTGGTAACAAGCTTCCTTGCCCTCCAAATTGGCGACGATGTTCTCGGCCTGGGCATGGGGCTGATACCACATTTCCAGCGGCTTGTAATCGACGGCCCGAACCTGATGCCCGCGCGAGACCAGCGCTTTCACAAGGTGTCCGCCAATGAATCCGCCTGCTCCGCCGACTAGTATTTTTTCAGATGACATGTTTGGAATGCTGTTTGATTATGGATATTATATTTTCAATAGATTACAGGAGAGTCGAATCTTCAAGACGAATCGGCCAAATTTTGAGGATTGTGGTGACGGTCCCCCGTGAGCGGGGATTTGGCGCCACGCTCCCGCCCTTGGTCAATTGCGGCGGAGGCCGTAAAACCAATCTGTTTTCGGAAAACAACGAAGGCTTCTTCATTGGAATGTGGATGGGGCGCTGATCCAAACCGGTGTCTGGAAGCAGCTATGTGTTTGGAATCCTAAGGATTGCCAGCAAAGGCGGCGACCCGTGGATCATGGCAACCGATTAAAAATTGCAGCGGGACTTCCATCTGCCGGGAACTGCCCAGGAAATCCATGAGAATCTGCACCCGCCTCGCACCGGGAAGCAGTCGGGTGATCACCGCCTTCACACCGCTGAGCGGACCTTCCGTTACTTCGACTTCATCCCCCACCGCCGGGGCGATCTGCACCGTGAAGGGCTGATCATCCGGAAAATGGCGCTGCAGATCCAGAATGGCTTGCCCAGGCAGCAATCCGCAACCCGGAATAAAATCCAGCAACCCTGCCACGCAGGTAACGGATCGAACCATCCGATGCTCCTCATGCGCAAAGCGACAGAATACATAACCCGGAAAAAGCGCCTCGGTAAACCAAACCAATCCCCTTGCGGTGCGACGCTGATGGCGAACCCGGGGACAATACGCTTCCCATCCCTCGCTCCGCAGGTGCTGGGCAGCCAGATGCTCGCACTTTGGCTTGCTGCGAAGGCAACGCCAGAGCCGCTCAGCTGGATTGGAGTCCGCAGTCATCATGAATCCGCGCCCTCCGAACGACCCGTGATATCCAGCATGCCACTCAACAGCGGCAGCAGGGACTGGCTGCGTTCATGCCACTGCTTCAACTTCCTCACCCGCACACCGTAGAAATTTTTCCGACGATCGTCCGCGCTCAATTCCTCCCGAATTTCCTCCACATGACTCAGGCGCTGTTTCCCATTTTCGAGACGGGGTTGGATTTCCCCGCGCATAAATCCGGCCACCAGCATTTTCAATTCGATCTCCGCCACATAATGGTCCCGGCGGTCGCCTGCCACATAGGTCGTCTTCACACCGCCAAACGCCCTCAAAAGCTTCAGGCCCTGGCTCACCGACCCCTTGCTGATGCGCAACCGATCCACAATACCATCCAGAGGCAGCGGGTCCGGCGATACAAACAGCAGGCCATAAATTTCCGCCACTGACTTCGGGATGCCCAGTATTTTTACGATCGAGACGAAAATGTCGATCACCTCAATTTCCAAGGCATTCAATCCTTCACGCTCCTCGTCCCCCTCCTTCAAATCCTCGTCCAGACTATCCAATTCTCTTGGATTGCCGATTCGGCCAACCGGGGCCGGGACAGAAGTAACAGTGCTGGACATGAAGAGACCAAGCTAATCAAAAAGTTTGATTTGTTCAAGAAAAAATGAACACAAATCAACTTTGGCGACCCCAAAACGGCCCAAACCACCTAAGAATGAATAAAAAACCAGTTGCTTAATCGTCAATAAGCATAGATTTTATGGTTTCTATGTAAAATAATGGAACCCGATCCGAATACGCCCCGTTTGAATACGGTTGGTCGCCTTACCCGCAGCCCCAGCCTCCTGCTGACACTGGCAACTGCGATTGTTGGTGTCATGGTGTTTCGTGCCGATGTTTGGATGGGGGATGCAGAAATCATCGGACCGTGGATCACCTCGCATGCCTGGGACAATTGGATGCCCTCGCAATGCTGGACCATAGCAAAATCCGTGGGAGGAGATGCCGCCTGGGTCTACCGGATTTGGAATGTTCTTGCCCTGTGGTTGCTAGGGCTGACGGTCTTCGGGCTGGCGAACCAGTTTCTCGAGCTGGCAGGCACGGTCAGCGGGGTGAATAAAAAACGCCTCGCACTCACTGCCGGACTGCTGGTGGTGGCTCACCCGCTGGCGGGCATGAGTTCCTGTGTGATCGCTAACTTAGACTGGCAGCTCACCGTGCTATTCAGCCTGATGGCTGTAAAACTTGCCTGGAGCTTCCTGCGTCGTCCGGCTCCGGCGGGCATGCTGGGCATGCTGCTCTGCGTGGTGCTCGCAGACCTCTCCTCCCCCACGGGTATGCTGCTTGCCCTGGGAGGAATCTGGGTGGTATGGCGGCTGACCTCAGAAATGCAGCGTGCGGAGGTTAAGGCCTGGGCCGCGGCCAGAACGGGTTGGGGAACCGGGCTCACCCTCTGTGGATTGCTGGTGGTGGTGTGGCTTGGAGCCGATCTCCAGAATGCTTGGACACAGAGATCCCTAAGCCAGGGGGGAACCTGGGTGGCTCACTGGCTCACTCAGGGACGGGTGTTTCTCCTGCAATTTCAAGCGCTGCTGCAGCCCACCCATCTCCTGCCGGAGCATCAATTCCCTTGGTCGGAAATATGGCGCGACTGGCCGGCGGTCGTCGGACTCAGCGTTGTTGTCATGGGATCCGTCGTTTGCATCCTGAGACTCTGCCGCAAAAATTCCTGCCCACTCAGTGCCCTTGTGTTCCTTGCCTTGTGGCCCACGCTCCTGCTGCTCGGCTGGCGCACCACCAATCTGCTCTCCGAGATCCGCTGGTATGCCGTCCTGCCATGGGCCGGAGTCCTCGCAGCATGGGGATTGGGCTGGCTGCTCAGCCGCTGGCCGGCCATGTCGCTGCCCATTGGATGGGGGCTGCCGGCGGGATTGATGTTTCTCGCCATCGGTCAGACTTCACGTTTTGCAGATTCCACCGCGATGGCCGCGCATATTTTGAAGGCAGAGCCCTGCAACGTGGAAGTGCGCATTTTCGTCCAGGAAAAGCAGGCCTCCCATGGCAACCTCGCCGCCGTTCTGGCCAACAGCCGACCCTTCGCGGAGGCCTACCAGACCATGGACATCGCGAATGAAAACGATCCGTATGGCCGCCGCTATGATCTGCTGGATGCCCTGCGGTATTGGGTTCAAAGCGAGCGCAATGCCCAGATGGCCATGGAGAATAATTACGGCAGCGCATACGCCCAGGCCTTCGCGCAAGCCTCCACCGCGAGGTTCATCACCGAAGTCCAGAAACTGGCCCTGACCGAGCCCAAGGCCCTGCCCCTCCTCTCAGCGCTCATGCCGTCGCCCGCCCCGCCGGAGCCGCCAAAACCCCGCGCAGTTCCCGGCATCCCGGGCATCCCGGGTACCACTGCACAGGGGGTTGGCGAAGACGGGGAAAAGGAATTCACCCGTTAGGGCCGCACCCTCCAGGGCAGCGTGCGTCCTGCCTCAAAGGGAACAACTGTCGTGACACCATCCGCACCCGTGTAGTTCATGGGCACCGTCCACGATTCTTTGAGAAGGGTGACCTGACGCGCTGGCACATTTCGTAAATCATGCCAGGCCCGGGCATGATCGGAGACAAACCCCTGCAATTTTTCCAGCACCCCATGCTCCTCAAATAACTCCGCCAGCCGTGGTAACAGGACCGGCGCGGAATACACTCCCGCCGCGCAGCCACAGCCTTCCTTGGCATGGCGCGGATGTGGCGCGGAATCGCTCCCCATCATCAGTTTGGGATGCCCCGCCAGCGCCGCTCCGAGCAGCGCCTCCCGATCCTCCGGACGTTTGGCAATGGGCTTGCAAAATAGATGCGGCTGCAGCAACCCTCCCGCCACGTCGTCCAGCGTAATCAGCAAATGCTGCAGCGTCACCGTTGCGGCAAGGTTTTCATACTTATCAAGCACCTCCACGGCTGCCTTCGTCGTGATGTGTTCCATCGTAATTTTCAGGCGCGGATACTGACGCGCCAGGCGCTCATAAATGGGCAGAAATTCGCGCTCCCGATCCATCACAAATCCACTCGTCTCCCCATGCACCAGCAGGGGAATGCCCAGTTCCTCCATCGCTTGAAAGGTCGCCGCCGCCGATTCAATGGACCGCACGCCGGCCTCGCTATTCGTGGTTACGCCATGCGGATAAAGTTTCACCGCAAACAAATGCGGCCGCGCCGCCGCCAGCTCCTCGTGGGAATACTCGCGGAAAAACAACGTCATCAAGGGTTGAAACCTTTCCGCATCCGCTCCGCAAGCCGCTCTGATCCGCTCGCGATAGCTTAACAAGCTTTCCAGCGAGTCCACCGGCGGCACCAGATTCGGCATGATGACCGCGCCCGCCAGACAGGAGGCACTGTGCGGCGCAACGAGCGACAACATTTCCCCATCCCGCAGATGCAAATGCATATCCAGCGGACGATCCAGCGTGAGAGATTGAGTAGTCATGAGGGCGCAGCGTTACCGCAACGACCGGGCTTGCACAGCAGAAATTTTTCCCTACTCCGCCCTGGCCTGCGCCACCCGGAGGAGCTTCCCCCCTCCCGGCGGAAATCGTAATTCCGCACGCGTTCCACCGCAGGCCGACCACTGCCCGCCGGCCGGATCGAAAATTTCCAGCGACCCCGGGCCTTTGAGCGCCACAGATTTCTCCGCCTTGTAATCCAAATTCACCACCATCACCCGCATCCCTGAAACGTCCGCAGCATCCTTCGCGCCATACTGGCTGAGCACCAAACCCTGCACACGCTCGCCGGGTTTGTATTCCATCGCCTCCACCGGGGGATCAAAGCTGAATTTTCCATCTGTCGGCAGCGGCTCCACGCCCGGCGGCTGCATCCCTGCGTGATACACACCGAGCGATTTCAGCGGTTGAAGTTCCCTGGCGATGGCCACGAATTCGCGATTCAATGGCTTGAGCGCATGATAAAGCGGCGTCGGCGTTCCGTCCGCTTCCGCGATGCTGCCGTAGTGGCCGGGGAAGGAATACACGTAGTAGGAAATGCCCTGAGCCCCGTAGGCCAGCGTGGTGTAAACCAGAAAACGCATTTCATCGCCATTCGGAATCCGCGGGCCGTTCGGCGAAGCCAGCGGCGTCGGACCCCAGGAACTTGCCGGCACGATGTTCATGAACGGCACACCAGCTGCCAGCGACCTTCCACGCATCAGGCCCAGATTCAGGAAATAATGAGGCTGATCGCCTGAATTCGTAAGATGGTAGTGATCATAACTCAGCAGGCTTGGCCGCACCACGTCCACATACTGCCGTAAATGCTCGGTGTAAGCCTCGACGGTGTTCCCCTTGATTCCGAGCTGCTCATTATTGGCGTAGGTGGGGAGGATATTGATGTAGGCAAGATGATCAGGATCGCGCTCACGAAGGTAGGCGACCAATTTACCCAACTCGGGGAAATAGACAGCGCTGGGTTCGTCAATGAGGTGGTAGGCATACATGCCCGGATGCTTGCGAACGCGGTCAATGAAGGCATCGAGCTCGGCCCGCTTGGCGGGATCATTGAGCGTGGCCGGATTCAGCAGATCAAAGGTGATCAACCCGTGCAGACCGTGACGGTGCACTACATCCAGTTCCTTTTCCTCACACCACACCAGATTCCAACCGCCCTCAGCCATCTGGGTGGCCGCGGCATCCGTCAAATCAGCTCCGTTGGGAAAACCAGGCCCCGCCCAATAGGTGACGATAGGGGTGTCTAGCTTCCAGGAGTTGGCGGGGGTGTCTGCAGCAGGGGACGATGAGGGAAAAAGCGCGGAAGTAAAAAGGACGAAGGTTTGTAAATATTTTAGAATCATTGAATGCGAAAGGAAGGATTTCCTTTTCCAGCTCGTTGACGACTTTGTCGAATGGTTTCCAAATAGGACCTGTGATTTTAGCGCTCGCACCACTACTTATACCCACCCGCGTTCAAATTGAGGTGGATCGCAACTTGGAGAGTGGCTGATATTGGAGACCAGCACCCTGATAGAATGGGTTTGGCATGTTGGTGGCCTTCAAAATCGACTTCAAATTCCGGAATGGGAAGGCTGCGTGAAACTCTCGCTAGCCACGCTGTGCCAGACAAATTCCAGCGTTTCGGATGCGGCCGGTCCGGCGGTCGCGAGCATGATCCAGGCACTCTGGCGCACGGGCTATGTGCAAATGGACCTGACGCCGGTGCAGTTCCTGAGCTGGGAACACAACGGGGGAATTTTTATGGAGCAGATGTGGATAAGTGTCGTAGTCGGCGGCGACGGCATTTACATCCGGGACATCTCTGGAGGCCGAACGCCTCGTTCCCGAGTGATTCCGCGGCCTGCTGCAGTGCGACGGCGGCAGTGAACTTTGCACCTTCTTGCTGGGCGGAAAGGCGCGCCACAAGCCGCCGCCTCAGATCCTGCGCGCAGGCTGACGGGCAGTTGCGGGCGTGTTAAACGATGACACTTGGAATAAGCAGCCTGACGGTCGACTGTGAGCATAATTTTGCACCACCTAGGGGAGCTGGCCTCTTTCGGAAATGTCAGCACCTTAACCCTTCGGGCTTGCCTCAATCAAGAATTTGATACCAGGCCAAATCATGAGTCCGACCAAAAAATGGTCTCCGTCAATCAATTGGTCAGCATCTTGGCAAACAACCGGCAGAGCGAGCGGGCGAGGGCTTCGGGGCGGTTGATGATGTCGAAATGTTGTTTGGTAAACATGCGGGGGAAGACTTCGCTGGCTTGCTTTTCGATGGCGAAGGCGTGGGTGGTGATGCCGTGTTGCAGGCCGGTGTCGATGGCTTTTTTGACATCATGAATGCCGTAGTCGCCTTCGTAACGGTCGTAATCACAGGGACGGCCATCGGTAATGAGGATGATGAGTTTGCGGCGGGCGGAGTGCGTCATGAGGAGTTCCTGAGCGTGACGCAACACTGGGCCGATCCGGGTGTAGCCGCAGGGTTCGAGGCTGGAAAGTCGGGATCTAGCCTGTGGCCAAGGTTCAGTGAATTCTTTGAGTATCGAGAAATGGCAACTGCGCCTAGTGTTAGATGAGAAGGCTGCCACGGCAAAGTGGTTCAGGAAATCATGGAACACTTCTCCGGCACAGAAAATGGTGCTGGTGATGGTGTCTGACACGCGTCGGTTTTCCAACCAGGCATCAGTGGAGTAACTTTGGTCTAAAAGGACGACGGTGGCGACATCATGCAGATCACGTTTTTTGTCGATGTAAAGGTTCTCTGACGAAACCTGCCCCATGCGTCGCTGCACTTCAGCCCTGATCAAGGCATCCAGGTCGAACTCACTGCCGACGGGTTGGCGATGCAATTTCTGCCATTCGCTGATGATGGCAGCAAATTCGCGTCGGAGTCGATCTATCAAGGATCGGTGTTTGGTCAGCAATTCTGCGGCCCATGCGGGATTCGGTTTGCTAAGTTTCGTTTCCTGAATGTAGCACCAATCCTGACGATAGGCCCGTCGCTGGTAATCCCACTCCGGATACGGCTGGCCTTTACCGGGGGCTTCATCGGCTACTTGCAGCGAGAGCCCATCGAGAATGAGATCGCTGCGGTAAATGGAACGTGGGCGTTCAGCGGAGTGCCATACTTGGTTCATGTCGAGTTCCTCCAGAGCCTCGGCATGGTCTTCCAATTCGTCATCCAAGTCGGTCTTGCGACTGAGCCCATTGGCCTCTTCCAAGGTTTCCGCCTTTTCAAACGTATGAATGGGCATTTCGGAGCCGGCACCATCCTCGTCAGGCGCGAGGGAAACATCGACTTCAGCCTGGCCTTTGCCTTCAATCTCAGTGACGGATTCTGAGTTCAAGACCGTCGGTTCGATAGTCAGGGCAAGCGATGTTTGATCCTGCTCATTCGTCGCCACTTCGGCCTTGGAGGGTCCTAACGTTTGCCAGAGACCATTGGGGAAGGTCGTCTCGAGTGTTTCCACCATTTGCCAAAGTTTGGGAAATTCTTCCCGCCACTGCAACGCCTGCTGGGCTAACTCCTCGGCGGAACCCTGCCAGGCATCCCGCATGGCCAGGGAACCGAGAATCGTTTTTAGCACATAGAATGATTCGTTTGATTGAGGAGAGGAAGCACTGGCAAACGCACGGGGAAGAAACAATCGATCACCATCGCGCAACAAGGACTTGTCTGTTTCAAAGATACGACAGGGCTTGCCTGCCAGCATTTGTGCGAGCAACAGCAGAGACTGGCGTCGATCCTTCAGCAAGGCTTGCAGCGCTTCGCGTCTTCTCTGCGCAGGGCGCACTTTGAAGCGCTGATAGAGCGACTTGAGGCCAAGAAAGATATTTTCCTCCCAGTCTAACATGGATGCTAAATGGTAAGGTCAATGACTTGTCGGATCGCCTGACGGGCATCGCTATCATCTGTGAGAGGTTCTGCGATGGCAGTGAGACAAGCTAGGCGCGGCGGGACTCCGGCAACGATTAATTTACCCGCTGCGACTAGCAATCGGGTGGAAACAGATTCCATCACGGACAGTTCCGTGAGATGCCGAACCTTCCTGGCAATTTGCACCAAATGCTTGGCCACGCTTGTTTCCACGGCGGATTCCGTGCTCACGATGGTGATTTCCTGATCCTCCGTGGGATAGTCAAAATTGAGCGCAATAAAGCGCTGACGTGTCGATGGTTTCAACTCGCGCAGGCTGCGTTGGTAGCCAGGATTGTAGCTAACAATGAGCATGAACTCGGTGGGGGCGGTCAATTTCTCGCCCGTGCGGTCCAGGAATAACTCACGCCGGTGATCGCTCAGCGAATGGATCACAACGAGCGCATCGGCTCGGGCTTCGGCAATTTCATCGAGATACAAGATGGCTCCGCTGCGCACGGCACGAGTAACTGGGCCGTCGCTCCAGCGGGTTTCCCCAGCGATGAGCAGGTGGCGTCCTAGCAGGTCAGTGGCGGAGGTGTCTTCATTGCAGGAAACGGTGATGAGCGGACGTTGCAGCGTTTCCGCCATGTGCTGAATGAAGCGTGTCTTCCCGCAGCCCGTGGGGCCTTTCACCATGAGAGGGAGGCCTGCCGTCATCGCGTGGCGGAAGACCTCGCACTCCCTGCCGACTGGCAGATACCAGGCGGCAGGCGGTGCGAGCATCTGGTCCGCAGATGGTGCGGCTATGCTCATGAAACGTTATAAGTGGGGTTCTCCGCAGGATCATTGCCAATGGCCTCATCCGTGGGTTTGCCATGGCGGAAGAAGGTGATGATGAAGCACGTAATGCCAATGGTAAACAAACCGGCCGCCAGAAGCATTCCGATGAAGTGCATCTCAATTTCCTTCTGCACCACGAGAAAATCCATCCCCATGCGACGTTCCAGATTCACTTGCGTGATCCCGGCCACTGCCAGCGCTCCGGTCATGCCTACCATGCCGATGTTCGACGTCCAGAAAGCCCAATTCGCCATGCCGGTATCCCAAAGTTTTCTCCCCGTTAGGAGCGGCAAAGCATACGCCATCATGGCCAGCACGATCATGGCATAAGCGCCCCAAAAAGCCAGGTGACCGTGCATGGCAGTGATCAATGTCCCGTGGGTATACATGTTAATTTGTGGCAGCGTGTGCGCCATGCCGAGGAATCCGGCACCCACAAACGACATGATGGCGCATCCCAGTGTCCATGTTAGCGCAATGCGATTCGGATGCCGCCGTCCTCCCTTTTTGGCCATGGCCAAGGCATACATGGCCATGCCCAGAAACGCTAGCGGCTCCAAAGCGGAGAAAATTCCGCCAACGATCAACCAATATTTTGGCACGCCGATGTAGTAGTAGTGGTGGCCAGTACCCAGAATTCCAGAAACGAATGTGAGTCCGACGATGATGTAGAGCCACTTTTCCACAACTTCACGATCCACTCCGGTGAGTTTGATGAGCAGAAAGCAAAGAATGCCGCCCATGATCAACTCCCACACCCCTTCCACCCAGAGATGCACCACCCACCAGCGATAGAACGAGTCGGTTGTTTGGTTGTCGAAATGGATCATGCCTGGCAGGTAAAGTAAAGCCGCGCAGAAGAGCCCCATGAAGAGCACGAGGGAGGTCGTGGTGTTTCGTTTCCCTCGCCACATGGTCATGGCGATGTTGTAAATAAACATCAGCACATTCACTACCACCAAGTAATCCAAGGGGCGTGGAATTTCCAGGAACTTGCGACCCTCCCAGATGTTAAGGTGATAGCAAACGATGGCGGTCACGCCCACCAGTAGCAGGGATATCAACTGGATGTAGGCCAGCTTCGGTGAATAGAGTTCATTGTCCGACTCCTCCGGAATGATGAAATACGCGGATCCCATGAAGCCGCACAGCAGCCATACAACCAGTAGATTGGTGTGTGTGGCACGGGCCGTGTTGAAAGGAATCCATTCATGCAGGCCTTCCATGCCCACGCGGGCGAAGCCCATGATGATTCCATAAAGAATTTGCAGCACTAGCAGCAACAAGGCTGAAGCGAAAAACCAATAGGCTACTTTTTGCGATTTAAATTTCATGGTTTCGGAGGCGTGACGGGCTGAGGGGTGGCGGGGCTGTAAAGGTAATTGACGATCTCCGTGAGCTGCTCCTCGGAGACGACGGCCGGAACGAGATCCGGCATTTTGGTGTCTGGTTTGATTTTCTGTGGATCGCGAATCCAGGCGGTGGCTTCCTCGCGAGTCTTGCGGGTGCTAACACCATCCAGAGGAGGCGCACCGATCAGTGCTCCAGCGGCCCCGCCTTCACCAGCAATGCTATGACAACCGATACAGGCAGCGGTGGTGAAAATCGCTGGAACCGGCTTGGGCAGGAGCACGGCGGGCGCGATTGGCGTGGTCGCTGCGAGGCGCTGTGCCAGGGGAGGTTTGGCTGGGAAGCCATTCGAATCCACTTTTCCGCACCAGTCGAGAAAGGCAATGGTGTCCTCAATCTGCTCCGGCTTGAAATGATATTGCACCATTTTCCGCTGACCGGGAAACATGGCAGCCGGATCCTTCAGGAAGAGCCGGATCCAATCCTTCCCCCGTCGCTCCACGACTTTTGTCAACTCGGGCGCATAGTAGGCACCCTCACCAAACAAGGTGTGGCATCCCATGCAGTTATTGTCCTCCCAAATGTGCTTCCCTCGCTTCACTTCCTCAGTGATGTTGTCAGAGTTGGTTTGATTGGGAAGTTTCCGCATGGAATCAATGGTGAGCGCAATAAATGCGACCGAGAAAATTCCAGTGCCACCAAAGAAAAAGGCGCGGGCCTGTGACTTGCTCAGCATGGGGCACCTCCGGTTGAAGATTGAGAATGGATAGGATGGTTCATAACGCACCACCCATACAGGCCTCTCGCTAAAATTGCTTTGATCTGGGTCAATTGAGATGACGATTGCGAAAGTAATGTGTGAACTCAGCGGACTGGAAGGCACCAGCGCTGAAGACCTCTAAGAGCCTGTTGAAAAACGAGTTCATTTTTAAAAAATCGACCCTAACATGAAAATGGCCGCAGCATGGTCGGGGCGCAGAAGCTTTGGGCGATCCGAACCTTCAACCGCTTAAAAAGCGCCCTCCAGGTGTCTTTGATTCCCAAAAT